>NZ_QXMN01000020.1:0-116738 GCF_003581445.1 Acidovorax cavernicola
GTGGCCGCCCCGGCCCCGCGCCCGGTGGCAGCACCGCCCGTGGCACAAGTCGCCGCCGTGCTGGTCGAAGCCCCCTGCCGCCTGTATGCCGACAAGGCCGATGCCGCCGCGCCGGTGCAGGGCGGCTGGCTGGTCGTCGCCGACATGCCACCTGAGGCCGACGGCCGCCACGGCGAGCCCTTCGCGGGCGATGCCGGCCGCCTGCTCGACAACATGCTGCGCGCGCTGAAACTGCACGACGGTGGCACGCCGGTGCACCTGATGCGCACGCACCGCGACGTGGCCATCGGCCAGCCCGGCAGCCCGCAGCCGATCGACACCGCCTTCGATGCCCACGCGGCGGCGCTGGCGCCGCGCGTCGTGCTGGCCATGGGCCCGCTGGCCGCGCAGAGCCTGATGCAAAGCCGCGATCCGCTGGGCAAGCTGCGTGGCCGTGCGGTCCCGCTGGCGCAGGCGAATGGCGTGCCCGTCGTAGCGACCTACCACCCCGCCTACCTGCTGCGCAACCCGGCCGACAAGGCCCGCGCCTGGGCCGACCTCTGCCTGGCCGCGGAGCAGGCCACGCCCTCGGCCTGAGGCTGGCGGGCGGGGTCCTTAAAATCGGGCCTCATGACTTTTCTCGACAAGCTGGCCGCCGCACAGCAAAAAAACGGCTCGTTGCTCTGCGTGGGCCTCGACCCGGAGCCCGCCAAATTCCCGGGGGCGTACAAGGGTGACGCCAGCCGCATCTATGACTTCTGCGCGCGCATCGTCGACGCGACGGCCGACCTGGTCATCGCCTTCAAGCCGCAGATCGCCTACTTCGCGGCCCACCGCGCCGAAGACCAGCTCGAACGGCTCATGGAGCACATGCGCCGCAACGCGCCCCATGTGCCCACGATTCTGGATGCCAAGCGCGGCGACATCGGCTCCACCGCCGAGCAGTACGCGCTCGAAGCCTTCGAGCGCTACGGCGCCGACGCCGTGACGCTGTCGCCCTTCATGGGCTTCGACTCGGTCGCGCCTTATCTCAAGCACGAATGCAAGGGCGCCTTCCTGCTGTGCCGCACCAGCAACCCCGGCGGTTCCGACCTGCAGGGCCAGCGGCTCGCGAGCGTCGAGGGCCAGCCCTTCCTGTACGAGCACGTCGCCCGCCTGGCGCAAGGCCCGTGGAACCTCAACGGCCAGCTCGGCCTCGTGGTGGGCGCGACCTACCCGGCGGAAATCGAGCGTGTGCGCGAACTCGCGCCGACGGTGCCGCTGCTGATCCCGGGCGTCGGTGCCCAGGGCGGCGACGCGGTCGCCACCGTGCGCGCCGGCTGGCGCGCCGATGCGCCGATCATCGTGAACTCGTCGCGGGCGATCATCTACGCCTCGTCGGGCGAAGATTTCGCCGATGCGGCGAAGAACGCCGCGCGCGCCACGCGCGACGCGCTCGAAGCAGCCAAGCCCTGACGGGCCTTCAGTTCCGCCTTAGGCGGGTGAAGAGCTCGAACTCCCAGTTGCGCATGCCCAGCAGCAGGGTGTAGCCCTCGCGGTCCTTGGCCGACAGCTTCTGGTCGGTCTGGTGCTGCTGCGCAAAGTCTTGCGCCACGCGCTGCAGCCGCTCCAGGAAGGCTGGCGCCAGCGACCGGCTGATCGAGCCGTGCACCAGCAGCAGCCCTTCGGCCGGACCGTCGAAACCGCCCTTGTAGTAGTCGAGCACGACGTTCTCGCGGAAGAACTCCATCACCGGACCGTGCGGGCGC
The DNA here is from genome assembly GCF_003581445.1 of Acidovorax cavernicola. Taxonomy (NCBI): domain Bacteria; kingdom Pseudomonadati; phylum Pseudomonadota; class Betaproteobacteria; order Burkholderiales; family Comamonadaceae; genus Acidovorax; species Acidovorax cavernicola. Next base: position 1,728 of record NZ_QXMN01000020.1, read on the forward strand.
CAGCGGAAGGTCTTGGCGAGCTTCAGGCGATACCGGTTGAGCGGGCGCAGCTCGATGATGCCGATGCGGTCCAGCTGCGCCAGGCAGCCGATGCACTCGGCCTCGGTGATCCGGTACGACGCCACGATCTGCTCCAGCGTCCACTGGCTCAGCACGCTGATCGCCACCAGCAGCAGCTTCTTGTCCTTGACCACGGCTTTTTCCTGCTCGTGGGTCAGCTCCTTCAGCAGCGGCTGGGCGTCGGCCACGCGCCGCGCCAGCTCGGCGAAATCGATCTTCAGGGCGCGGCAGATCGCGTCGACGCGCGACAGCGGCATGTCGCTCTTGGCCAGCATGCGCTTGACGCTGGATTCCGCCATGTCCAGCGACCGGGCGAGGTCGGCGTATGTCATGCGGGCGCTTTTGAGTTCGTTCTTGAGGGCCTGGACCAGGTCGACGGTGGTGCTCATGAAGGGAGGGTACGGGTTGAAGGTATAGAAAAAGGATACCGAAGGGTGTGAAATAGTGCCTCGTATCGATTCTCGATGCCTGGGGGAGGGCTGGCAACTAAATTCCACCCCGCCAGCCACCACCCCCACCGAGGAACGCCATGCTTCTGCCCACCCTGACACGCCGCGAACGCGGACTGCTGTTCACCTTCGCGCTGCTTTTGCTGGTCGCCTTCTTCGGCCCGGCACTGCCGGCTGCCGATGTGGCGATCGCCTCGGTGTTCGCCGACAACCGGCCGCTGCTGCACCTGCCCAACGCGATGGACGTGCTGAGCAACCTGCCATTCCTGGTGATCGGCTGCCTGGGGCTGTACCGCCTCAACCGCATCGACCGTTCGCACCAGGAGGCGCTGGCCGGATTCCCGCTGGCACCGCCCGCCAACGACCCGCCCGACAACACGCTGGACTGCGCCTGGCTGTTCTTCGCCGGCCTGATCGCCACCGCCGCCGGCTCGGCCTTCTATCACCTGATGCCCGACGCGCCCCGCCTCGCCGCCGACCGTGCCGGCATGGCCGTGGCCTTCGCGGGCCTGATCGGTATCGCGGTCTGCGAGCGGGTCAGCCAGCGCGCCGGCTGGCCAGCCGCCTGGTTCGTGCTCACGGCCGGCCTGCTGGCGGCCGAGGTCTGCCAGGAAACCGGCAACGTGCTGCCCTGGGCGCTGGTGCAGTTCGGCGGCATGGCGGTGGTGCTCACGCTGGCATTGAGCACGCCGATGCGCGGCGCCGTCGGGCTCAAGCTGGGCTGGGTGATCGCGTTCTATGTGCTGGCCAAGGCCTTCGAGCTGGGCGACCACGCCATCTACGAAGCCACGGGCCACCTCGTGTCGGGCCACACCCTCAAGCACCTGGTGGCATCGCTGGCCGGCCTGCCCGTGCTGCTGGCGCTGTGCCGCCTGGAAAAGGGCTGGCGCGCCACCCTGCTGCGGCACAATCCCGACCCAGCCGCGGTCGCGGCTTGACCCCTGAAGCGCCCGTGGCGCAGCGGTAGAAGACAAAGAGGAGATTGCATCGAATGACAACCCCCGCCGCCGCCGCAGCGCCCGCGCCCGTGGTTCATGAGCCCAACGCCCACGCCAACCAGTTCGCGTTGCTCGGCCAGCGGCGCTTCGCACCCTTCTTCTGGACCCAGTTCGCGGGCGCCGCGAACGACAACCTCTTTAAGTTCGCCTTCACCGTCATGGTGACCTACCAGCTGCAGCTGAGCTGGATGCCGCCGGCGATGGCGGGGCTGGTGATCGGGGCGCTGTTCATCCTGCCTTTCCTGCTGTTCTCGGCCACGGCCGGGCAGCTGACCGACAAGTTCGACAAGACGAAGATGATCCGCTTCGTCAAGAACCTCGAGATCGCCATCATGGTGATCGCCGCCTGGGGCTTCGTGCGTGCCGACGCGGTGGTGCTGCTGGCCTGCGTGTTCCTCATGGGGCTGCACTCCACGCTGTTCGGGCCGGTCAAGTTCGCCTACCTGCCGCAGGTGCTCGATTCGCGCGAGCTCACGGGCGGCAACGGCATGGTCGAGATGGGCACCTTCGTCGCCATCCTGCTGGGCCAGGTGGCGGGCGGGCTGCTGGTGGCGCTGCCGCAGATCGGCCACACCACGGTGGCCGTGGCCTGCCTGCTGCTCGCGCTGGTGGGGCGCGGCGTGGCGCAGGCCATTCCGCCCGCGCCGGCCACCGACCCGAGCTTGGTCATCAACTGGAACCCTTTCAGCGAAACCTGGCGCAACCTGATGCTGGCGCGCGAGAACATCGTGGTGTTCCGCTCGCTGCTGGGCATCTCGTGGATGTGGTTCTTCGGCGCGGTGTTCCTCAGCCAGTTCCCGAGCTTCGCGAAGGAAGTGCTGCACGGCGACGAGCAGGTGGCCTCTTTGCTGCTGGTGGTGTTCTCGGTGGGCATCGGCGTGGGCTCGCTGCTGTGCGAGACGCTGAGCCGCCGGCAGGTGGAGATCGGCCTCGTGCCGCTGGGCGCCATCGGCATGAGCGTGTTCGCGATCGACCTGTACTTCGCCTCGCGCGCCCTGCCGCCTTCGGCGGGCATGGGCCTGGGCGCCTTCGTGCACCAGGCCGCGCACTGGCGCGTGATGGCCGACCTGGCGCTGCTGTCGCTCTTCGCGGGCCTGTACAGCGTGCCGATGTATGCGCTGATCCAGCTGCGCAGCCAGCCCACGCACCGCGCGCGGATCATCGCGGCGAACAACATCCTCAACGCGCTGTTCATGATCGGCAGCTCGGTGCTGGCGGGCGCGCTGCTGGGCGCGGGCTTCAGCATCCCGCAGATCTTCCTGTTCACCGGCATCGCCAACGCGGTGGTGGCGTTCTACATCTTCATGCTGGTGCCCGAGTACCTGCTGCGCTTCGTGGCCTGGGTGCTGTCGCGCTTTGTGTACCGCTTCGACATCAAGGGCGACGAACACATTCCCACCGAGGGCGCCGCCGTGCTGGTGTGCAACCACGTGAGCTTCATCGACGCCGTGCTGCTGATGGCCGCGAGCCCGCGCCCCATCCGCTTCATCATGGACCACCGCATCTTCAAGGTGCCGGTGCTCGGCTGGCTGTTCAGGCTGGCCAAGGCCATTCCGATCGCGCCGCAGAAGGAAGACCCGGCCGCGTACGAGGCCGCCTTTGCGAAAGCCATCGACGTGCTGCGCGAGGGCGACCTGCTCGCCATCTTCCCCGAAGGCGCGATCACGCGCGACGGCGAATTGCAGCCCTTCAAGGGCGGCGTGATGAAGATCCTCGAGGGCGCGCGCGCCGAAGGCATCGAGCCGCCGGTGATCCCGATGGCGCTGACCAACCTCTGGGGCTCTTACTTCAGCCGCATCGAGCTGCGCGGCGGCCAGCAGGTCGCCATGGCCAAGCCTTTCCGTCGCGGCTTCTTCAGCCGCGTGGGCCTGCGTGTCGGCGCGCCCGTGCCGCCGCAGGAGGTGCAGCCCGAGACGCTGCGCCAGCGTGTGAGCAGCCTGCTCTCCGCCTGAGGCTGGCCGCGCTTTCGGTATCCCTGGGATATACCGAAGGATTCCAAAATCGCAACCGGTTGAAGTATTCGAGCCTCGCGGCGTGAAGGCGAACCATCATTCGCTCACCTTCACAGCGCCGCGAGGCCATCATGCAACCCCTCTCATCCTCCACCGTTTCGATCATCCAGCGCGGCCAGCCGGCTTCGCGCAAGACCACCCTGGCACGGTCGATGGCCGCCCTGGCTTTCGCCGTCTGCACCGCGTTCGCGGGTGTCGCGACGCCGTTGCCCGCGCAGGCCCAGAGCGAGGCCTCGGCCGCGCTGTCGCTGCTGCCCGTGGCGTCGGTGGTCGGTGCCGCCTCCGTGGTCGGCGCATCGGCCACCGCGGTGGTGGCCGTGCCCGCGGCGCTCTCGGTGGGCGGTTCGGTGCTCACGGTGATCGCGGTCGAGGCCTCGGTCGACGGCACGGTCTATCTGCTCGAGCGTGCCTCGGACGGCGCCCGCGCCAGCGTCAAGGTGATGGGGCGCGCCACCCGTGGCGTGTCGGTGGTCGCCGGCACGGCCGTGGTCGTGAGCGTGATCGGCACGGGGGTCGTGCTCTCGGCCGCCGGCGAGGTGCTGGCCTTCGTGCCCAACGCGGTCGGCCGCGCACTGCTCCACAACGAAAGACTGTCGTGAAGCCCGCCATACGCCCCGCGCTGTGGCTGGCGTTCGCGCTGGCCGCGGTGCTGCCGCTGCAGGCGAATGCCGGCCGCTCATGCGAGCAGGTCAAGCCGACGGCGGCGCTGATCGTCAAGGGCATGCAACTGGCCGAACGCACCTCGCAACAGCTCGATGCAAGCGGCGCGCGCGTGGTCATCCTGGCGCGCGCCGGGCAGGACCTGAGCAAGTACGGCCTGCGCTATTCGCACCTGGGCATCGCCTACAAGACCGACGAGGGCCCGTGGCGCGTGGTGCACAAGCTCAACCACTGCGGCACGGCCGTGGCGGCGGTCTACCGGCAGGGGCTCGGCGAGTTCTTCCTGGATGACCTGTGGCGCTACGAGGCCGCCTGGTCCGTGCCCACGCCCGCGGTGCAGCAGCAACTGCTGGCCGCGCTGCGCGAGCCCGATGCGCGCCTCGTGCGCCTGAACGTCGCGCCCTACAGCATCGTGAGCTACGTCTGGGGCCAGAAGTACCAGCAGTCGAACCAGTGGGCCATCGAGACCCTGGCCGCCGCGATGGAGCCCGCCACCATCGGCACCCGTGCGCAGGCACAGGCCTGGCTGCAGTTCAAGGGCTACGAGCCGACCACGCTGACGCTCGGCCCGCTGACCCGCCTGGGCGGGCGCGTGGGTTCGGCCAACATTGCTTTCGACGATCATCCGAACGAGAAACGCTTCTCGGACCGCATCGAGACCGTGACCGTCGACTCGGTGTTCGCCTGGCTGCCGCGCGCAGGCCTAGGCGCGCCGCAGGTCACACTCAAGCTCTGAGCGAAAAGAAGCAACGAAGAACAGAAAGAAAGAAGGAAAGACCATGAGCAAATCCCTGCGCCTGTCCGAGAAGTGGTTCCGCCGCGGCCTCTGGCTGGTGGCGTTCGTGTTCGCGAGCTTCCTGATCGGGCTGGGCAGCACGATCGTGGGCGACCTGCCGCAGGTCGAGCGCGTGCGCGTGCTCGACGACTTCATCGACAAGCCGGCGGCCGAGCCGCTGCGCGCCACCATCAAGGCGTCCGAGAAGGCCGAGGAGCAGGCCGCGCGCGACCTCGACCAGGCACAGCTGCAGCTCAACACGGCGCAGCAGGCCAGCGCCAACGCGCGCGAGACCTTCGGCAACTGGATCGCCACGCGCCGCGCCACCGCGCAGCCCGACCAGGACACCGAACTCATCGCGCGCACCAAGGCGCTCGACGCCTTCAAGCAGAAGGAAGACGCGGCGCAGCGCAAGGCCGATGCGCAACGCCAGATCGCGCTCGACGCGCGCCAGGCCGAGCAGCGCGCGCGCGAGGCATTGAGCGTGCTGGAGCACGACGCGCAGGAGCGCCTGAACGCCGAATACCGCCGCGTCGAGTTGCGCGTGTTCGCCTACCGGCTCGCGCTGACCCTGCCGCTGCTGCTGGTGGCCGGCTGGCTGTTCGTGAAGAAGCGCAAGAGCACCTACTGGCCCTTCGTGTGGGGCTTCATCTTCTTCGCGCTCTTTGCCTTCTTCGTCGAGCTGGTGCCTTATCTGCCGAGCTACGGCGGCTATGTGCGCTACGTGGTGGGCATCGTGCTCACCGTGCTGGTGGGGCGCTACGCGATCATTGCGCTCAACCGCTACCTGGCGCGCCAGAAGCTTGCCGAGCAGCAGCCCGACCAGGTGCGCCGCGAAGAACTGAGCTACGACGTCGCGTTGGCGCGCCTGGGCAAGAGCGTGTGCCCAGGCTGCGAGCGACCGGTGGACCTGAAGAACAACGAGATCGACTTCTGCCCGCACTGCGGCATCGGTCTGTTCGACCACTGCGGCCACTGCAGCACGCGCAAGAGCGCGTTCTCCAAGTTCTGCCATGCCTGCGGAACCTCGGCGGGTGCGCAGTCGCCGTCGCCCCACACACCTGTGACCGGCACTGCGCAATCGGTCACGCCGGGTGCACCGGTTCAGCCGGCCACGTAGCGGAACCGCCGCACGGTCGTGCTACAACCCCGGGCTGCGGTACGCAACGCCGTGCCGCGGGTTTTCCCATTCACATTGACGGAGCACACCCATGAGCATTTTCGGCAAGATTTTTTCCAAGATTTTCCCGTCGGCCAACGCCGCTGAAGTCGTCGCCGCACCGCCGGCGGCTGCACCGGGCGCACCGGCCGTCGCCGCACCGCCGGCTGCAATCCCGCTGGGCGACGTGCCCGCCGTCCTGGACGCGATGCCGGGCGCCGCCGGCCTGAACTGGCGCACCTCGATCGTCGACCTGCTCAAGCTGCTGGGCCTGGACAGCAGCCTCGCCGCGCGCAAGGAACTGGCCAGCGAAATCCTTTACAGCAACGGCGAGCCCGGTTCGGCCGAATGGAACATCGGCCTGCACAAGCAGGTGATGAGCCGCATCGCCGCCAATGGCGGCACGCTGCCCGCCGAACTGCGCGACTGATCCGGTCCGCGGACCGCGCCAACGAAAAAGCCCGGCTGTGCCGGGCTTTTTTTCGTCCTGTCTCGAAGAAGAGAAGGAGAAGGAAGGTGGGGGCTTAGATCCAACCGGCGTCCACCACGTAGTCCTGCGCGGTGCACATGCGCGAGTCGTCGGCCGCGAGGAACAGCGCCATCGCCGCGATATCTTCCGCCATCACACGCCCCGGCAGGCATTGCGCCGCATCGATCTCGGCGCCCGATTCGGGCTTGACCCACAGCTTGATCTGCCGCTCGGTCATCACCCAACCCGGCATGATCGTGTTGACCCGGATGTTCTGTTTGCCCAGGTCGCGCGCCAGCGAGCGCGTGAGGCCGCGCACGCCTGCCTTGCAGGCCTGGTAGACCGGGTAGCCCCGGCCCTTCATCATCCAGCTGATCGAGCCGAAGTTGACGATCGATCCGCCGCCCAACGCACGCATGTCATCGGCCACCGCCTGCGCGGCGAAGAACTGGTGCTTGATGTTCACGGCCACCAGACGATCGAAGTCGTCGCTCGTCACGTCGGCCAGTTCGTGGCGCCGGTCATTGGCCGCGTTGTTCAGCAGCACCGACACCGGCCCGAAGCGCTGGCGCACCGCGTCGATGGCGGCGGCGAGTGCTTGTGTGTCGGTCACGTCGCAGGGCACGAAGAGGGCGGGGTGTTCGCCCTGCAGCTGCGCGGCGAGCGCATCGCCGGCAACGGTGTCGAGGTCGCAGAAGCCGACCTTGGCGCCCTGTGCATGAAAGGCCCGCACCAGCGATTCGCCGATGCCGCTGGCCCCGCCCGAGATGAACACGGTGCGGCCGGCGAGCGAGGGATACCGGGCGGTGTAGGCGGAGGCAGAGGCGGTGGGCGTCATGCCCGCGAGCCTACCCCAACGCCGCCGCGCCGGCTGTCAGACGCCGCGCGCGCGGTCCGACTTGAACTGCGCCCGGAACGCCGTGAACGTGCCCGCGTCCAGCGCCGCGCGGATCTCCGTCATCAGGTTCAGGTAGTAGTGCAGGTTGTGGATGGTCGTGAGCATCGGCCCGAGCATCTCGCCGCAGCGGTCCAGGTGGTGCAGGTAGGCGCGGCTGAAGCCCTCGCGGCCGCCGTCGTTCCAGCTCACGCCCGAGGTGCCGGCGCAGGCGTGGCAGGTGCAGCTCGGGTCGATCGGCTGCGGGTCGCTCTTGTGGCGCGCGTTGCGCATCTTCAGGTCGCCGAAGCGCGTGAACAGCGTGCCGTTGCGCGCGTTGCGCGTGGGCATCACGCAGTCGAACATGTCGACGCCGTCGGCCACGCCCTGCACCAGGTCCTCCGGCGTGCCCACGCCCATCAGGTAGCGCGGCTTGTTCGCGGGCAGCCGGTGCGGCGTGTGGCCCATGATGTGCAGCATCTCTTCCTTGGGCTCGCCCACGCTCACGCCGCCGATGGCGTAGCCGGGGAAGTCCATGTCGACCAGCGCCGCGAGCGACTCTTCGCGCAGGTTCTCGAACATGCCGCCCTGCACGATGCCGAAGAGGGCGTTGGGGTTCGAAAGGCGCGCGAACTCGGCTTGGCAGCGCTTGGCCCAGCGCAGGCTCAGCTCCATCGAGACGCGTGCCTCGGCCTCGGTCGTGATGTGGCCCTTGGTGTCGTAGGGCGTGCACTCGTCGAACTGCATGACGATGTCGCTGTTCAGGATGGTCTGGATCTGCATCGAGACCTCGGGCGTGAGGAACAGCTTGTCGCCGTTGACCGGCGACGCGAACTTCACGCCTTCTTCGCTGATCTTGCGCATCGCGCCCAGCGACCACACCTGGAAGCCGCCCGAGTCGGTGAGGATGGGCTTGTCCCATTTCTCGAACTGGTGCAGCCCGCCGAAGCTCGCCATCACGTCCAGGCCCGGGCGCATCCACAGGTGGAAGGTGTTGCCCAGGATGATCTGCGCGCCCATCTCTTCCAGGCTGCGCGGCATCACGCCCTTGACGGTGCCGTAGGTGCCCACGGGCATGAAGATCGGCGTCTGGACCTTGCCGTGGTTGAGCGTGAGCGTGGCGCGGCGCGCGTGGCTGTCGGGGTCGGTCTTGAGGAGTTCGAAGTTCAGCATGGTCGTCTCAGTCTTGTTGACGCTGCAGCAGCATGGCGTCGCCATAGCTGAAGAAGCGGTAGCCGTTGGCGATGGCGTGGGCGTACAGCGCCATCACACGCTCGTAGCCGGCGAAGGCCGAGACCAGCATCATCAGCGTGCTCTTCGGCAGATGGAAGTTGGTCACCAGCACGTCGACATGCGCGAAGGCGAAGCCCGGCGTGATGAAGATGCGCGTGTCGCCGGTGGCCTCGCCGCTCTTCGCCCACGACTCGAGCGTGCGCACGGTGGTCGTGCCCACGGCCACGACGCGGCCGCCGCGCGCCTTGCATTCGGCAATGGCGCGCTGCGTGGCCTCGGGCACTTCGTAGCGCTCGGCGTGCATCGTGTGCTCGGCGATGTTCTCGGTCTTCACCGGCTGGAAGGTGCCGGCGCCCACGTGCAGCGTGACGTTGGCGCGCTGCACGCCGCGCGCGTCGAGTTCGGCCAGCAGGCCTTCGTCGAAATGCAGCGCGGCCGTGGGTGCGGCTACCGCGCCGGGCACGCGTGCGAACACGGTCTGGTAGCGGCTTTCGTCGTCGGCCGAGTCGGTGTGCGTGATGTAGGGCGGCAAGGGCACGTGGCCGCAGCGCTCCATCAGCATGTAGGGGTTCTCGCCGGTGTCGCTCTCGAAGGCGAAGCGGAACAGCGCGCCGTCTTCCTCGGGCCAGCGGCCCAGCAGCGTGGCACGGAACCCACCCACCATCTCCAGCGTGGTGCCCACCGGCGGCTTCTTGCTGACCTTCATGTGGGCCACGACCTCCTGCCCCTGCAGCACGCGTTCGACCAGCAGTTCGAGCTTGCCGCCGGTCGGCTTCTCGCCGAACAGGCGCGCCTTGACCACGCGCGTGTCATTGAAGACCAGCAGGTCGCCCGCACGCAGCAGCGAGGGCAGTTCCTTGAAGATGCGGTCGGCCGGGGCGGCGCCGGTGCCGTCGAGCAGACGGGAGGCGGTGCGTTCGGTGGCCGGGTGTTGGGCCACCAGCTCGGGCGGCAGATGGAAATCGAAATCGGAAAGCGTGAAGGCGCGCATGGTGCTTGAGGGCCGGACGGGCCCGTGCCAAGGAGGCATGGGAAAGGGAAAAAGCGGGAAGCGGGCGATTGTCCCATGGCCCGGAATCACGGCACCGCTGCGGGGTCGGCCTGGGGTTGCCGAGGCAGAATCGACGCATGGTCGATTCTTCCGTCGCGCGTGTCACGCCGTCTCCTGCTCCTCCTTCCGAAGGCGAGCTCTTCAAGAAGATCCTGGGCGGGGCCTGGATGGGGCTGCATCCCGACATCCGCCGGCGCTTCGACAAGAACCCCTCGCCGGGCAAGGCGCTGCACTACCTGGGCGCGCTCAGCGAACTGCGCTGCTCGCGCTTCGGCAAGCTGCTGGGGCACCTCACGCAGCCGATGATCCAGGGCGCGCTGATTCCCTACAGCGACAGCCACTTCCCCGTGGAAATCCAGGTCTACGCCAGGCCCGACGATCCGGCCATCTACAAGCAACGCATCTACCGCCTGCACGGGCGCCGGCCCATCCAGTTCACCAGCTTCATGCGCGAGAGCGAACGCGGCGAGGTGCTGGAGTACGTGGGCATGGGGCTGGGCATGAAGCTGGTGCTGAGCGTGGAGAACGGCAGCCTGCATTTCCAGAGCGACGGCTATTTCTGGGAAGTGTTCGGCTGGCGCATCCCGCTGCCGGGCCTGTTCACGCCGGGCAAGACCTTCCTCTGGCACCACAACGAAACGCCGGAGCGTTTCAACATCCGCATCGAGATCCGCCACTGCCTCATGGGCACCACCTTCACGCAGGTCGGCGTGTTCGAAGAGGTGCCGGAGCCGACGGCGCAGGCGCATGAACAGGCGGTGTCCGCATGATCGACACCCACCTGCTGGCCCTGCAGCTCATGGCGGCGCAGGGTGCGCTGGGCGCCTTCGACACGCTCTACCACCACGAAGGCACCGAGGCCCTGCCGCGCCGGGGCACGGCGGGGCGCGAGCTGGCGATCCACGCCACGCGCTCGTCGATCTACTGCGCGCTGTTCCTCGGGCTGTCGGCGTGGGCCTGGCACGGCGCATGGGCGTGGGTGTTGCTGGTGGTGTTCGGCATCGAGATCGTGCTCACGTTGTGGGACTTCGTGGTCGAAGACGGCAGCCGCCTGCTGCCGCCCACCGAGCGCGTGACGCACACGGTGCTGGCCATCAACGCCGGCGCGTTCATCGCGCTGCTGGCGATGAGCGCGGTCGGCTGGGCAGACCAGCCGACGGCGATGGTGTGGCAGCCGCATGGCTGGCTCAGTGCCTTCCTGGCGTTGTGCGGCGTGGGCGTCGGCATTTCGGGGCTGCGCGACGGCTTTGCGGCGCGCGCGCTGTTCAAGCAGCAGAAGCAGGCGCAGGTACGCGCCGTCGAGGCCCCTGTGCGCTTCGGCACCAGGCCGCAGCAGGTGCTGGTGACGGGCGGCACCGGCTTCATCGGCCAGATCCTCGTGCGCCATCTGCTGGCCGACGGCCATGCGGTGACGGTGTGGACACGCGACGCGCGCGCTGCCGCCTGGGGCTTCGGCGGCGCGGTGCGCTGCGTGCAGTCGCTCGACCAGATTCCTGCAGCGGACGCCATCGATGTCGTCGTCAACCTCGCGGGTGCGCGCATCCTCGGCCAGCGCTGGAGCGCGCGGCGCCAGCAGCAACTGCTGCGAAGCCGTGAAGGCCTGACGCAACAGCTCGTCGCATGGATCGCGGCACGTCCGCGCAAACCGTGGCTGCTGCTCTCGGGTTCGGCCATCGGCTACTACGGCGTGCAGCCGCAGGGCGACACCGCGGAGCTCGCTGAAGACGCACCGCCGCAGGACATCTTCATGTCGACGCTGTGCCAGCGCTGGGAGCGGGCCGCGCACGCGGCCGTGGCGCATGGCGTGCGCGTGGCCTGCCTGCGCTTCGGCTTCGTGCTGGGACACCAAGGCTCGCTGCCGCAGCTGCTGATGCCGATTCAGCTCGGCATGGGCGGGCGATTGGGCAGCGGACGGCAGTGGCTGTCGTGGGTGCATGTGCACGACCTCATCCGCGCCATCGCGCATGTGTGGACCGTCGCCGAGCCCGACACGGGTCCCGCTGACGCGCAGGCCTTCAACGTCACAGCCCCCGGCGCATTGAGCCAGGAAGCATTCACCCGCGTCGCCGCCGGTGTGCTGCACCGCCCCTGCTGGATGCCCACGCCCGCCGCGCCCGTGAAGCTGCTGCTCGGCGAGCAGGCCGACCTGCTGCTCGAAGGCCAGCGCGTGGTGCCGGCGCAGCTGCTGCGCACAGGCTTCCAGTTCATGTTCCCCGATGCCCGCAGCGCCTTGACGGACCTTTGCCGTCCACGCTAGAAGCCTTGTCCGTGCCCGCCAAGAAAGAACCGACTCCCCCCGCCGCGCCGGCGCAACCACCCGGTGCCGGCCTGAGCCTCGTGCAGCGCGCGCTGCGCAAGCTCGGCCTCGTGCGCGACATCGACTTCGCGCTCTATCTGCCGATGCGCTATGAGGACGAGACGCGCATCGTGCGTCTGGCCGACACGCGCGACGGCGACATGGCACAGGTCGAGGGCGTGGTCACCGAGTGCGAGGTGGTCTACCGCCCGCGCCGCCAGCTCATCGCCACCATCGACGACGGCTCCGACACCTGCCAGCTGCGCTTCTTCAACTTCTACCCGTCGCAGCAGAAGCAGCTCGCGGTGGGCGCCAAGGTGCGTGTGCGCGGCGAGATGCGCGGCGGCTTAGTGGGGCGGCAGATCATGCACCCGACCGTCAAGGCGGCCGGCACTGCGCTGCCCAATGCGCTCACGCCGGTGTACTCGACCGTGGCCGGACTCGCGCAGCCGGTGCTGCGGCGCGAGGTGCGATCGGGCCTGGCGCGCGCGCTGCTCGACGAGACCATTCCCGTGCAGATCGGCCTGCGCGGCGCGTGGGACCTGCGCAGCGCGCTGAGCTTCCTGCACTACCCGACGCCCGACGTGTCGATCGCCGCGCTCGAAGACCACAGCCACCCGGCGTGGCAGCGCATCAAGGCCGAGGAGCTGCTGGCGCAGCAGCTCTCGCAATTGCAGGCGCGGCTGGAACGTGCCGCGCAGCGCGCGCCGGTGCTGCCTGCGTCCGCTGAACCGGAAGCGAGTTCACTGCATGCGCAGCTGCTCGCCGTGCTGCCCTTCGGCCTCACCGGCGCGCAGCAGCGCGTGGGCGAGGAGATCACGGCCGACCTGCATCGCCAGGTGCCGATGCACCGTCTGCTGCAGGGCGACGTGGGCTCGGGCAAGACCGTGGTCGCGGCGCTGGCTGCGGCGCGCTGCATCGACGCGGGCTTCCAGTGCGCGCTGATGGCGCCCACCGAAATCCTCGCGGCCCAGCACTTCGGCAAGCTGGTCGGCTGGCTCGATCCGCTGCTGGCCGCGCGTGGCCTGCGCGTGGCGTGGCTCACGGGCAGCCAGAAGAAAAAGGAGCGCGATGCGATGTCGGCCGCCGTCGAGAGCGGCGAGGCCGCGCTGGTCATCGGCACGCACGCCGTCATCTCGGAGAAGGTGCGCTTCAAGAAGCTCGCGCTGGCGATCATCGACGAGCAGCACCGCTTCGGCGTGGCGCAACGCCTGGCCCTGCGTGGGAAAGCAGGCGGCGACCTCGAACCGCACCTGCTGATGATGAGCGCCACCCCGATCCCGCGCACGCTGGCGATGAGCTACTACGCCGACCTCGACGTGTCCACGCTCGACGAGCTGCCGCCCGGCCGCACGCCCATCGTCACCAAGCTGGTGGCCGACCACCGGCGCGACGAGGTCATCGACCGCATCCAGGCGCAGATCGCGCAGGGGCGGCAGGTCTACTGGGTCTGCCCGCTGATCGAGGAGAGCGAGGCGGTCGACCTGCGCAACGCCACCGAGACGCGCGACGAACTGGCCGGCACGCTGGGCGAGCACATCCAGGTCGGCCTGCTGCATTCGCGCATGCCCACGGCCGAGAAGGCGGCGGTGATGGCGGCCTTCACCGCCAACGAAATCCAGGTGCTGGTGAGCACCACGGTGATCGAAGTGGGCGTCGACGTGCCCAACGCCTCGCTGATGGTGATCGAGCATGCCGAGCGCTTCGGCCTCTCGCAGCTGCACCAGCTGCGCGGCCGTGTGGGGCGCGGCGCGGCGGCCTCGGCCTGCGTGCTGCTCTATGCACCGGGCGACAGCGGGCGCGTGGGCGAGGCGGCGCGCGCACGCCTCAAGGCCATGGCCGAGACCGCCGACGGCTTCGAGATCGCGCGGCGCGACCTGGAGATCCGCGGACCCGGCGAGTTCCTGGGCGCGCGCCAGTCCGGCGCGCCGCTGCTGCGCTTTGCCGACCTCGCGACCGACACGCTGCTGCTCGACTGGGCGCGCGAACTCGCGCCGGTGATGCTGCAGAAACACGCGGAACTCGCGCAGCGGCACATCGACCGCTGGCTGGGCACCAAGGCCGAATACCTGAAGGCCTGAGCGAACTCAGCGGCTGGCGTTCAGAAAGTCGAGCAGCCGGTCGAGTCCGCCTTCGTCGATGGCCAGCGTGGCGGCTTCGCGCACGGTGGGCTTGGCGTGATAGGCCACCGACAACCCGGCCACACGCATCATCGGCAGGTCGTTCGCACCGTCGCCCACGGCGATGGCCTGGGCCGGCGAGATGTCCATCGCGCGGCAGCATTCGAGCAGCTTGTCCTTCTTGGCGTCGCCGTCGCAGATGTCGCCCCAGGGCTGGGGCAGCATGTGCCCGGTCAGCCGGCCCTCTTCGATCTCGAGCACGTTCGAGCGCGTGTCGTCCAGCTGCAGCCGCTCGCGCAGGCGGTCGGTGAAGAAGGTGAAGCCGCCGCTCAGCAGCACGACGCGCAGGCCGGCCCTTTTGCAGGCATCGATGAGCGTCTCGGCGCCGGGGTTCAGGTGCAGGCGCTCGTCGTACACCGTCTGCAACGCCGACAGCGGCACGCCGCGCAGCAGCGCCACGCGCCGGCGCAGGCTGTCCTTGTAGTCGGTGATCTCGCCGCGCATCGTGGCCTCGGTGATGGCCGCGACCTCGGGGCCGCAGCCCGCGATGTCGGCGATCTCGTCGACCGTCTCGATGTCGATCAGCGTCGAGTCCATGTCGAAGGCGATCAGCCTGAAGTCCGACAGCCGCAGGGTGGAAGGAGAGGAGGAGGGGGAGAGCGTCTTGTTCATGGCGTGGGGCTGCCTGCGTTCCAGTGCTGGGTGCCGAGCCAGTCGACGAACTGCCGCGCCAGCGCGGCCACCGGCCCTTCGGTGCGGTACAGCGCATAGACGCCGGAGGCCGGCAGGCGCGGCTCGGGAAACACCAGGCGCAGCCGGTCGGCGCGGATGTCTTCCTCGAGCAGGCACCAGGGCGCCAGCGCGAGCCCCAGGTCGTTCATGGCCGCCTGCATGCAGAGAAACTGGTGATCGAACACGGGGCCCGGCAGCTGGGGCGGCACGCGCACGCCGGCCAGCTCGAACCAGCGCGGCCAGTTCTCCAGCCCGCCCGCGGCCTGCAGCAGCGGGTGGCCCAGGCAGTCGGCCATGCTGGCGATGCGGTGGCGTTCGATGAAGCGCGGCGATGCCACGGCCACGAGGTGGTCGTCCAGGCAGCGCACGCAGGTGTGGTCGGGGCGCTGCATGGGAATGCGGCGGATCAGCACGTCGCTGCCTGCCTCGGCCTGATCGAAGAACTGACGGCCCAGGGTCGACAGCTGCACGTCGGTCTGCGGCGCGAGGGCCTGGAACCCGGCCAGCCGCGGAATGAGCCACTTCATCGCCAGCGAGGGCGTGGTGCACACGCGCAGGCTGCTGCGCTGGTGGGGCGACTTCAGCGCGGCCGTGGCGCTGGCGATGCGGTCCAGGCTGGCCTGCACTTCGGCGAAGTAGTCGCGCGCGTGCGGCAGCAGCGTCGCGCCGCGCGCCTCGCGCGCGAACAGCGGCTGGCCCAGGTAGTCCTCCAGCAGGCGGATCTGCTGGCTGACGGCGCTGTGCGTGATGCTGAGTTCGTCGGCGGCCGCGGTGAAGTTGGCATGGCGCGCCGCCGCCTCGAAGGCGCGCAGCGCCTTCAAAGGGGGGAGGCGTCGGGTCACCACATGCGTACCTTGGCGAGCGGGCTTGTCTTCCTCATGTTCTTTTCGTGTTCGGTTGCGTGCCGCCTTGGAGTCGGAGGCCGGCGGGCATCGTAGACCGGGAAGCCTGCAGAAAAACTAACCGACCGCCTTAAAAAATCCGGCTGGTGGCACGCAAGGGCCGCGCCTAGCATCGCGCTTCCTTCCACCCTGAACAAGAGACATGGCTTCCATCACCATCGACAACGTCGTGAAGCAGTTCGCCAACCAGACGGTGCTGCAGAACCTGTCGCTGCATGTGCCCGATGGCGCCTTCTTCACCCTGCTGGGCCCCAGCGGCTGCGGCAAGACGACCCTGCTGCGCTGTATCGCGGGCTTCAACGAGCCCGACGGCGGGCGCATCCTGTTCGACCAGGACGACGTGACGCGCGTGTCGACCCACCACCGCGACATCGGCATGGTGTTCCAGGACTACGCGCTGTTCCCCGACAAGACGGCCTTCGACAACGTGGCCTACGGCCTGCGCGCGCGCAAGGTGCCCAAGGCCGAGATCGCCCGGCGCGTCAACGAGGCGCTGGACAAGGTGAGCCTGCTCGCACTGGCCGACCGCTACCCTGCGCAGATGAGCGGCGGCCAGCGCCAGCGCGTGGCGCTGGCCCGCGCGCTGGTGATCCGCCCGCGCGTGCTGCTGATGGACGAGCCGCTGTCCAACCTCGACGCCAAGATGCGCCTGCAGATGCGGGACGTGATCCTGGACCTCGTGCGCGAGGCCGGCATCACCACCGTGTTCGTCACGCACGACCAGGAAGAGGCGCTGGCCATGTCGGACCGCATCGCCATCATGGACCGAGGCAGCATCGCGCAGCTGGGCACGCCGGAGGAGCTGTACGGCACGCCGGTGAACGCCTACGTGGCGGACTTCATCGGCTCGGCCAACGTGATTCCCGTGCCGGCGGAGTCCGCCGGCGGCGCCGCGTCGCACGTTCGCTACCAGCTGTGCGGCCAGCAGCTCGACGGCATGCAGGGCGGCGCCGCGCTGGGCGCGCAGGGCATCCTCATCGCGCGCCCCGAGGCGTTGTCGTTGATGGCACCCGCGCCCCACGTGCCCAACGCCATCGCGGGCGAGGTGCTGCGCCGCCAGTACCTGGGCTTCAAGACTGCCTACCGCATCCGGCTGCACGACAACTCCGAGATCCGCGTCGAGCTGCATGCCGGCAACATGGTGGCCGACTTCCAGGCCGGCGATGCGGTGCAGGTGCTCGTGCCGGCCGACAGCCGCGTGGTCGCCGCCTGAACGGACGCACACCATGAAAATCAACTGGTGGCCCTGGGGTTTCCTGACCCTGCTGAGCCTTGTGCTGCTGCTGTTCTTCGTGTTCTATCCATTGGGCACGCTGTTCGTGAACAGCGTGCGCGACGAGTCGGGCGCGTTCTCGTTGTCCGGTTTCATCACCCTGCTGCAGGACAGCGAATACCTGCTCGCGTTCCGCAACACGCTGGTGCTGGGCGTGTCGGTCACGGCCTGCACCGTGGCGGTGGGCGTGCCCTTCGCCTACATGGTGGCGCGCTACGACTTCCCGCTGAAGAACCTGGTGGCCGTGCTGCCGATCATGACCATCGTGATCCCCGAGATCATCGTGGGCCAGTCGTGGCTGCTGCTGCTGGGCAACAACGGGCTGGTGACCAACCTGCTCGCGGGCGTGGGCATCACGCTGCCGACCTTCTACGGCTGGACCGGCATGGTGTTCTCCATGACGCTGGTCTACTACACCTACATCTACCTGGGCGTGCTGGCCGCGCTGCGCGGCTTCGACGGCCAGCTCGAGGAAGCCGGCCTGAGCCTGGGCACCTCGCCGCTGGTGACCAAGCTGCGCGTGCTGGTGCCGGTGATCCTGCCCGCGGTGCTGGTCAATGCGCTGGTGGTGTTCACGCTGGTGGTGGGCAACTTCGCGCTGTCGGTGGTGCTGGGCAGCAGCGTGCCGCTGCTGTCGGTCATGACGTACAACGCCTTCGTCGGCGAGATGGGCGGCAGCCCCACGCTGCAAAGCGCGATGTCGGTGGTGTCCATCGGCATCGTGGCCATCGTGCTGTTCTTCCAGAAGCGCGTGGTCGAACGCAAGATCTACACGATGACGCAGGGCCGCGCACCCGCGGTGGTGCGCGTGCGTTCGGGCGCGGCGGTGTTCTACACGCTCAGCGTGGGCGTGATCATCGTGCTGTCGATGCTGCCGCTGCTCATCGTCTTCGTGGGCGCGTTCACCGAGACCAGCGGCCCCGTGATGCGCTGGGGCGAGTGGTCGCTGTCGAGCCTGGAGCGCGCGCTGCGCGGTGCGCCCGAGCCGATCATCAACTCGCTGAAGTTCGCCTCCATGGCGACGGTGGTGGGCGTGGCCTTCGCGGTGCTGGTGAGCTACCTCACGATCAAGAAGCGCAACGCCTTCACCCAGCTGCTCGACTACATCGTGGTGCTGCCGCTGACCATCTCGGGCACGGTGCTGGGCATTGCGCTGGTGCAGACCTTCAACACCGGCTGGCTGGTGCTGGCGGGCACCTCGGGAATCATGGTGCTGTGCTACACGGTGCGCCGCCTGCCCTTTGCGGTGCGCAACGCGTCGTCGACGCTGTTCAACATCTCGGACTCCATCGAGGAGGCCTCGATCAGCCTGGGCGTGTCGCCGCTGAAGACCTTCTTCAAGGTGCTGCTGCCGGCCATGAAGGCCTCGATCATCTCGGCCGCCATCCTGATGTGGGTGACGACGATCTCGGAGCTGTCGGCTTCCATCGTGGTCTACACGGGCGGCCTGGAGACCATGCCCATCGCCATCTTCCGCCAGGTCGACGGCGGCCGCCTGGGCCTGGCCTCGGCGTACGGCGCGGCGCTGGTCAGCGTGATCCTGCTGCCCATCGTGGTGGCGATCAAGGTGTTCCGCATCAATCTGTTTTCCAGCAAATGACCCGTTCACTCACTTCAACCTGCGAGGTTTTCATGTCCTTCAAGTCCCTGGCGAAATGTGCGTTCGCGACCCTGGCCCTCACAGCAGGCATCGCGGGTGCGCAGACGGTGGTGCTCTACTCGTCCAACAACACCGAGACCGTCGAGACCGCGCTGTCCGTGGTCAAGAAGAAGACGCCCGGGCTCAACGTGCAGCAGGTCACCGGCGGCACCGGCACGCTGATGAAGCGCATCCAGGCCGAGGCCAAGAACCCGCGCGGCGACGTGCTGTGGAGCGGCGGCTTCGGCACGCTGGGCGCCTACAAGGACCAGATGGCGCCCTACAAGTCGCCCGACCTCGCGGCCGTGCCCGCGCAGTTCCGCGGCCCGAACGACCTGTGGGTCGGCACCAACGTGCATGTGATGGTGATGATGGTCAACGAGCGCCAGCTCAAGGGCATGCCCGCGCCCAAGACCTGGTCGGACCTGATGCGCCCCGAGTGGAAGGGCAAGTTCGCCATCACCGATCCGAGCAAGAGCGCCACGGCCTACATGCTGGTGTATGGCCTGCTCAAGCAGTTCGGCCGCGACGGCCTGGGCAAGCTGGCGGCCAACGCGGTCATCACCGCGTCGTCGGGCAGCACCTACAAGGGCGTGGCCGCCGGCGAGTACCCGGTGGGCCTGACCATCGAATACGCCGCGCAGGAGTACGTGGCGGGCGGGCAGAAGGAGATCAAGCTGGTCTACCCCACCGAGGGCAGCTACCTGGCGCCCGAAGGCATGTTCATCGTGAAGGGCGCCAAGAACATGGACGCCGCCGTCGCGCTGTACAACGGCCTGCTGAGCAAGGAGACGCAGCAGGAGTTGCTGGTGAAGAACTTCCGCCGTCCGGTGCGCAGCGACATCGCGGTGTCCAAGCTGACCTCGCTGCCCGACCTGAGCGCCATCAAGATCTTCCCGCTCGACCAGGAGGCGGCGTTGGCTGAATACGAGCAGCTCGTGGCCCTGTGGAACCTGGCGGTGAAGGCGCGGTGACAGACGCGGCCAAGGCGGCATCGACGCCTGTCAGCGCCTTCGATCTGTTCAAGATCGGCATCGGCCCGTCGAGCTCGCACACGGTCGGGCCGATGATCGCGGCGCGGCAGTTCGTCTGCCTGCTGCAATCGCAAGGCCTGCTGCCGCAGGTGGCCACGCTGGTGACGCAGCTGTACGGCTCGCTGAGTGCCACCGGGCGCGGCCACGGCACCGACCGCGCCGTGCTGCTCGGTCTCGCAGGCCATCGGCCAGACCACATCGACCCCGACACCATCGAGCCCGCCGTCGCGACCATCCAGCAGGAACGGCGCCTGCAGTTGCTCGGTGTGCATGCCGTGGCGTTCGACGAGAAGGAGCACCTGCTCTACATGCGCAAGAGCCTGCCGCAGCATCCGAACGGCCTGCGCTTCATCGCGCTGGACGCGCAGGGCCAGGTCCTCGCCGAGGCCGACTACTTCTCGGTGGGCGGTGGTTTCGTCGTCGATGCGCAGGGCGGGAGCGTGCGCAACGAAGCCGGCGTGCAGCGCCCGCCGCCTGCGGCCTTGCCCTTTGCCTTCGACACCGGCGCGGAACTGCTGGCGCAATGCCGCGCGCAGGGCCTGTCGATCGCCGCGCTGATGATGGCCAACGAAACGCAATGGCGACCCGAGGCCGAGGTGCGATCGCAGCTGCTGCAGGTGTGGGAGGCGATGGCCGGTGCCGTGCGCCGCGGCTGCGCGAGCACCGGCACGTTGCCCGGGCGCATGCAGGTGCGGCGGCGCGCGGCGGACCTGTTCGCGCGGCTGCAGGGCGACAGGCGCGACGCCGCACCGGACCCGCTCGCGGCGATGGACTGGGTCAACCTCTACGCCATGGCCGTCAACGAGGAGAACGCAGCCGGCGGTCGCGTGGTCACCGCGCCCACCAACGGCGCGGCGGGCGTGATCCCGGCGGTGCTGCACTACCACCAGCGCTTCTTTCCCGGCGCGGGCGACGAGGCGGTGGTCGAGTTCCTGCTCACCGCGGCGGCCGTCGGCATCCTCTACAAGAAGAACGGTTCGCTTTCGGGCGCCGAGGTCGGTTGCCAGGGCGAGGTCGGTGTGGCTTGCTCGATGGCGGCGGGCGCGCTCGCCGCGGTGATGGGCGGCACGCCGGGCCAGGTCGAGAACGCCGCCGAGATCGGCATGGAGCACAACCTGGGCATGACCTGCGACCCGGTCAGCGGGCTGGTTCAGATCCCGTGCATCGAGCGCAACGCGATGGGCGCGGTGAAGGCCATCAACGCGGCGCGCATGGCCTTGCGCGGCGACGGCTCGCACGTCGTGTCGCTCGACAAGGTCATCCAGACCATGATGCAGACTGGCGCGGACATGAAGACCAAGTACAAGGAAACCTCGCGCGGCGGCCTCGCCGTGAACATCGTCGAGTGCTGAAGCCTCAGCCCGCAGGCCGGCGCGTGAACGCGAGGATCAGTCCGAAGCCGACCATCATGCTGCCGCTCACCCGGTTGAACCAGCGCATCGCGCGGCTGCCGTTGGCCAGCCGGCGCATGCGCGCGCCGAGCAGCGCATAGAGCGCGATCGCTACCAGCTCGAAGACCAGGAAGGTCACGCCCAGCAGCATGTAGCTCGACGCGTACGCGCCGGGCACCACGAACTGCGGGAAGAAAGCCGTGAACACCAGGATCGCCTTCGGGTTGCCAGCGGCCACCGTGAACTCCTGGCGCACCAGTGCGCGCATCGAGGGCGGTGCGGCCTCGTGCGCCTGCACTTGCGCCGTCGGCACGGGCGCGCGCAGCAGCCGGATGCCGATCCACACGAGGTAGGCCGCGCCGATGTACTTGATGACATCGAACGCCAACTCCGACGCCACCAGCACCGCGCCCATGCCCAGGCCCGCGATGGCGATCATGATCGCGAAGGCCACCAGTCGGCCGCTCGCCGCGACGACGGCCGGCGACACGCCGTGTTTTGCGCCGTTGGTCACCGACAGCAGGTTGTTGGGGCCGAACGCCATGTTGATGGCGAAGCAGGCGGGCAGGAACAGGAGGTAGGCGGACAGGGTCATGGTGTCTGCGTCGCGGAGCGTTGCGGGGAGGCCATTATTCTTCCAATGCCATCCCCGGACACACCAACATCTCGACGATTGCCATGACACCACCCGATTCCCTCTTGAAGATGCGCAAGGCCGTGCCGGCCGATCTCCCCGCCATCGTTGCCATGCTGGCCGACGACGTGCTCGGCGCCGCGCGCGAACGCCCGGACGACACGGCGCTCTACGAGGCCGCCTTCCGGCGCATCGAGGCGCAGGACGGCAACCAGTTGCTGGTGGCCGAATTGCCGGAAGGCGTGGTCGGCTGCCTGCAACTGATCGTGATTCCCGGGCTGGGCCTGCAGGGCGCGGTGCGCGGCCAGATCGAGGGCGTGCGTGTGGCGTCCAGCCAGCGCGGGCAGCGCATCGGAGAGCAGATGATCGCGTTCGCCGTCGATGCCGCCCGGGCCGCAGGGTGCCGGCTGGTGCAGCTCACCACCGACAAGCGCCGCACCGAAGCGCACCGCTTCTACGAACGCCTGGGCTTCAAGGCCACGCACGAGGGCATGAAGCTTGAATTGAGGTAGCCGCTGTCGTCCTTGAGCATCCAGGCCACCGGCAGGCCTGGCCGCGAAGCCCCGCTCGCCTAACTGTCGAGCCCACCGTCCGGCATCTGCCGCGCATACACAGCAAGCACGATGCGCTCGGAGTGGATGAGGTAGTCGTTCAGCGCCGCCGAGCCTTCGGCGAACTTGCCGGCCTCGATGAGTTCGAGCAGCTTCGTGTTCATGTCCACGTAGGGCGCGTGCAGGAACTCCGGGTCTTTCAGCAGCCCGAAGGCCAGCCGCAGCTCGACCAGGATGTGGGCGAACAGCACGTTGAGCCGCTCGCTGTCGGCCAGCTCGACGATGCCCTTGTGGAACTCCATGTTGGCCGTGCCCACGCCCAGCCAGTCGCCGGCGTCGCGGCACTTCAGCGCCATCTCGACCGCCTCGCGCATGTGCTTCTTGGCGGGGTGGCGCGGGTAGGCCTGCGCCAGCGCCTGGCATTCGATGAGCCGGCGCACGCGGTAGATGTCGATGATCGACGCGATGCTCGGCACCGCCACGAACACGCCGCGGTTCGGCGCGTGCTTGAGCAGGCCTTCCTTGGTCAGCGTGCGAAACACCTCGCGCAGGGTGTTGCGCGAAATCTCCAGGCTCTCGGCCAGCGCGGCCTCCGACAGCCGCTGCCCCGGCGAGAACTCGCCCTTCACGATCTTCTGGCGGATCAGCTCGGCCACGCGGTCGTTGAGCGTGAGCGCGCCGGCGGCCGGCGAGTCGGAGGAAGAGGGGGAATCCAGTCGGGTCATGCCGGTCGGTCGGGGGGAGCAAGGAGAGGGCGCAGGGAGCCTGCGTTGTAACAGACGGCCTGACGGCCCCGCCGCGGCGACGCACCGAAACGTGCCCGTTTCAGGGTTTTCATGGGGGTATCTCTGCACTGTTGTTGGGCACACTACATGAAATTGTTCAACAACTTGTTTGAAATGAGTGATTCACAAGAAATGAATTGCTCATTCATTGGCATGAGGTTTGCATCAATCGACCGCACCGGCGTCCGCGCGCCGGTGTTTTGCATTGCAACGAAAGACCAACCATGACACCTGAAGTCCCCCTGTGGCCGCTGATCGGCGTGGCCGTGATCATTGCGGGGTTCATCCTGCGCTTCAATCCGATGCTGGTGGTGATCGTCACGGCCATCGTGACGGCGTTCGCCGCCGGCTTCAGCCCGATGACGGTCCTCACGGCCATCGGCACCGGGTTCATCAAGACGCGCAACCTGCCGCTGATCATTCTTCTGCCGCTGGCGGTGATCGGCCTGCTGGAGCGCCACGGCCTGCGCCAGCACGCGCAGAACTGGATCAGCCGCATCAAGTCGGCCACCGCCGGCCGCCTGCTGATCGTCTACCTCGCCGCGCGCGAACTCACGGCGGCCATGGGCCTGACCAGCCTGGGCGGCCATCCGCAGATGGTGCGTCCGCTGCTCGCGCCGATGGCCGAAGGTGCCACCGAGACGCGCTACGGCAAGCTGCCCGACCGCATCCGCCACAAGCTGCGCGCCTACGCCGCGGCCACCGACAACGTGGGCCTGTTCTTCGGCGAAGACATCTTCGTGGCCTTCGGCGCGATCGTGCTGATGACCACCTTCCTGCACGAGGCCGGCATCGACGTCGAGCCGCTGCACATCGCGATGTGGGGCATCCCCACGGCCATCGCCGCTTTCATCATCCACGCCTGGCGCCTGCGCCGGCTGGACCAGGCGCTGGCCCGTGAGCTGGGCGCCGCCGCGAGGGCAGAGGCACCCGTCGCCACCGCCGTGCCCGCCAACGAAGGACGCTGATCATCATGATTCTCTCGATCCAGCACCTGTACCTCCTGGTCGGCGTCATCCTCGCCATCACGGCCGTGATGACGCTGGCCGACCGCCAGCATCCCAAGCGCTACACCAGCGCGCTCTTCTGGGGCATCTACGCGCTGGTCTTCCTGGTGGGCGACAAGCTGCCGCCCGCGCTGGTCGGCGTGGGCGCCATCGGCATGGCTGTCATCGCCGGCATGCGCGGCGTCGGTGCGGGCAAGCACCGCGAACCCACGCCCGAGCAGTACCAGGCCAGCGCCGCGCGCCTGGGCAACAAGCTGTTCATTCCCGCACTGGCGATTCCGCTGGTCACCGTGATCGGCACCGTGGGGATGAGCCACATCAAGCTCGGCGGCACGCTGCTGCTCGACCCCAAGAACACCACGCTGGTGAGCCTGGGCATCGGCTGCGTGGTGGCCCTGGCGCTGGCCTGCTGGCTGACGCGCGAGACGCCCGTGCAGGGCATGCGCGAGTCGCGCCGCCTCACCGACGCGCTCGGCTGGGCCGTGGTGCTGCCGCAGATGCTCGGCATGCTGGGCCTGGTGTTCTCCGACGCCGGCGTGGGCAAGGCGGTGGCGCACATCACCACCAGCTACATCAACATGGACATCCGCTTCGTGGCGGTGGCGGTGTACGTGCTGGGCATGGCCCTCTTCACCATCATCATGGGCAACGGCTTCGCGGCCTTCCCGGTGATGACGGGCGGTGTCGGCGTGCCGGTGCTGGTGGGCGTGTACCACGGCGACCCGGCGGTGATGGCGGCCATCGGCATGTTCTCGGGCTACTGCGGCACGCTCATGACGCCGATGGCGGCCAACTTCAACATCGTGCCGGCGGCCCTGCTGGAGCTGCCCGACAAGAACGCGGTGATCAAGGTGCAGATCCCCACGGCGGCCGCGCTGCTGGTGGTCAACATCTTCCTCATGTACTTCCTGATGTTCCGTTGAGGCGCCGCGCATGACTTCCAACGCGAAGGCACCTCGCGTGCTGATCGCGGGCTTCGAGCCCTTCGAGAACGACCCCGTCAACCCCGCATGGGAGATCGCCCGCGCGCTCGACGGCTGGACCTGCGAAGGCGCCGTGGTGCAGGCCGTGCAGCTGCCCTGCGTGTTCGGCCGCGCCATCGACACGCTCGACGCCGCGCTGCCCGGCCCGCCCCTGAAACTGGTGCTGTGCGTCGGCGCGGCGGGCGGACGCACCGAGATCTCGATGGAGCGCGCCGCGCTGAACATCGACGACGCGCGCATCCCCGACAACGCCGGCCAGCAGCCCATCGACCTTCCCGTGGTCAAGGACGGCCCGGCCGCCTACTTCGCGACGCTGCCCATCAAGGCCATGGTGCGCGACATGCGCGCGGCGGGCCTGCCCGCGGCCGTGTCGAACAGCGCCGGCACCTTCGTGTGCAACCACATCTTCTATGCGCTCATGCACCGGATCGCGACGCGGCCGGCGCTGGCGCACACGCGCGGCGGCTTCGTCCACGTGCCTTATCTGCCTGAGCAGGCCGCCTCGAAGCCCGGCGTGGCGAGCATGGCGCTGGCCGACCAGGTGGAGGCCTTCCGCGTGGCGATCCGCACCGCGCTCACCGTGCGCCACGACGTGCGCGAAACCGCCGGCCGGCTGCATTGACCCGCCGCCACGACAGAAAGAAGAAGGACCCGATGAACATCGACTTGAACATCGACTTGAACAGCGACCTCGGCGAAAGCCTCGGCGTCTGGCGCATGGGTGACGACGCCGCCATGCTGGACATCGTCAGCAGCGCCAACGTGGCCTGCGGCTTCCACGCCGGCGACCCGGCCGGCATCCTGCGCACGCTGCGCCAGGCGAAGGAACGCGGCGTGGCGATCGGCGCGCACGTGGCGTACCGCGATCTCGTCGGCTTCGGCCGCCGCAACATGGACGTCGACAGCGCCGACCTGCGCGCCGACGTGATCTACCAGATCGGCGCCCTGAAGGGCCTGGCCGCCGCGGCCGGCACCGGGGTGCGCTACGTGAAGCCGCACGGCGCGCTCTACAACACCATCGCGCACGACGAGCGCCAGGCGCGCGACGTCATCGCCGCCATCCGCGAGATCGACGCGGGCCTCGTGCTCGTCGCGCTCGCGGGTTCGCCGCTGCTGGGCTGGGCCGAGGCCGCGGGCCTGCGCGTGGTGGCCGAGGCCTTCGCCGACCGCGCCTACACGCCGCAGGGCACGCTGGTGTCGCGCCGCGAACCCGGCGCCGTGCTGCACGATGCCGCCGACGTGGCCGAACGCATGCTGCGCCTGGCCAACGAGGGCACCGTCACCGCCATCGACGGCAGCGTGGTGCGCATCCGCGCCGACTCGGTCTGCGTGCATGGCGACAGCCCCGGCGCGGTCGAGATGGCGCGCCGCGTGCGCGAGCGGCTGGTGCAGGCCGGCGTGACGATCCGCCCTTTCACTTTCGACCTTGCCGAGGCAGCGACCGCATGACGACGTCGATGCGCTTTCTGCCCGTCAACCTGAATGCCGTGCTGGTCGAGCTCGACGACCTGGCGCAGACCCTGGCGCTGCTGGCCTCGCTGCGCGCCGAGCCCATCGCCGGCATCGAAGAGCTGGTGCCCGCCGCGCGCACGATCCTCATCACCTTCCGGCCCGCCGTGCTGTCGGCAACTGCACTGGCGCATGCCGTGCGCCGGCGCCGGCTCGACGCCCGCGAGACGCGCGTCGACAAGCGCATCGAGATTCCCGTGCGCTACGACGGCGAAGACATCGCCGAAGTGGCGGGCCTGCTCGGCATCACGTCCGACGAGCTGGTGCGCCGCCACACCGGCAGCGACTACACCGTCGCCTTCACCGGCTTCGCCCCCGGCTTCGCTTATCTGAGCGGCGGCCACCCGAGCCTGAACGTGCCGCGCCGCGCGGTGCCGCGCACCCGCATCCCGGCTGGTGCCGTCGGCCTGGCGGGCAGTTTCAGCGGCGTGTACCCGCAGGCCAGCCCCGGCGGCTGGCAGATCATCGGCGTGACCGACACGCCCATGTGGGACCTGTCGCGCGAGACGCCGGCGCTGCTGCAGCCTGGCGACACGGTGCGTTTTGTCGATGCCACGCTGTCGAAGGTGGCGTTGCCGGTCGCCGAGAAGGTGGCTGCATCGCCTGCACCCGTGGCCGTCGAAGGCGGCAGCGCCTTCGAAGTCCGCGCCGCCGGCCTGCAGGCGCTGTGGCAGGACGGCGGTCGCCACGGCCAGGCCCGGCAGGGCGTGTCCGCCTCCGGCGCGATGGATCAGCGCTCGCTGCAAGCCGCCAATCGACTGGTCGGCAACGCCTCGGACATGGCGTGCCTGGAACTGGCCTACGGCGGCTTCCAATTCGTCTGCCGCGGCGATGCCGTGATTGCCGTCACCGGCGCTGACGGTCCGCTCACGCTGGCCCGCGCCGACGGCGTGCAATGGCCGCTGTCGCGCTACCAGCCCGTCGCGCTGGCCGACGGCGACACCGTCACGTTCGGCGAGCCCGTCGCCGGCATTCGCAGCTACCTGGCCGTGCGTGGCGGTTTTGCCGTGGCGCCCGTGCTCGGCAGCTGCGCGACCGACACGCTGGCCCGCATCGGCCCGCCCGCCGTGGTGGCGGGCGACGTGCTGCCGGTGCGTACGGTCACCACCGGCGCCGTCGTCGGCGACGCCGAAGCACCTCCGGCCGACCTGCCCACCGTGCAGGAAGACGTCGTGCTCGACATCGTGCTCGGCCCCCGCACGGACTGGTTCACCGCCGACGCCGTCGAGCGCCTGTGCAGCCAGCCGTGGGCGGTGACACCGCAGTCCAACCGCGTCGGTATCCGCCTGAACGGCGAGCAGCCGCTCGTGCGTGCGAACACCAGCGAGCTGCCCAGCGAAGGCACGGCGCGCGGTTCGATCCAGGTGCCGCCCAGCGGCCAGCCCGTGCTGTTCCTGGCCGACCACCCGCTCACCGGCGGCTATCCCGTGATCGCTTCGGTCGCCACCCACCACCTGGACCGTGCGGGGCAGATCCCCGTGAACGCCCGCGTCCGCTTCCAACCGATGGCCGGCCCGCACCGCCCCAGCGGCTCCATCGAATCTTGAGATCGAAAGTCCTGCGATGAAAAAAGTCCTGATCGCCAACCGCGGCGAAATCGCCGTGCGCATCGCACGCGCCTGCGCCGACCACGGCGTGCAGTCGGTCGCCGTCTATGCCGACCCCGACCTGAATGCGCTGCATGTGCGCCGCGCCGACGAGGCCTACGGCCTGGACGGCCATCGCCCGGCCGACACCTACCTGAACATTCCCAAGCTGCTGGCCATCGCGAAGCGCAGCGGCGCCGACGCCGTGCACCCCGGCTACGGCTTCCTCTCCGAAAGCGCGGCCTTCGCGCAGGCGGTGATCGACGCCGGCCTCATCTGGATCGGCCCGTCGCCCTCGGCCATCGCCACGCTGGGCGACAAGGTGCAGGCCCGCAAGCTCGCACTGAAGGTCGGCGCACCGCTCGTCGCCGGCACCGCCGACCCGGTGAAGGACGCGGGCGAAGTGCTCGCCTTCGCCGAACAGCACGGCCTGCCGATCGCCATCAAGGCCGCCTTCGGCGGTGGCGGACGCGGCATCAAGGTGGCGTGGCGGCTCGACGAAGTCGAGGGCCTGTACGAATCGGCCGTGCGCGAAGCCATCACCGCCTTCGGCCGCGGCGAGTGCTACGTCGAGCAGTTCCTCGACCGTCCGCGCCACGTCGAGGCGCAGGTGCTCGCCGACACGCACGGCAACGTCGTCGTGCTCGGCACGCGCGACTGCTCGCTGCAACGACGCAACCAGAAGCTGGTCGAAGAAGCGCCCGCGCCGTTCCTCAGCGACGCGCAGCGCGAGCGCATCCACGTGTCGGCGCGCGACATCTGCGCGGCCGCCGGCTACACCGGTGCCGGCACCGTCGAGTTCATGCTCAGCGCGAGCGGCGCCATCTCCTTCCTCGAGGTCAACACGCGCCTGCAGGTCGAGCACCCCGTGACCGAGGAAACCACCGGCATCGACCTCGTCATCGAACAGCTGCGCATCGCGCAAGGCCTGCCGCTGTCCGTCAAGGAGACGCCCGCACCGCGCGGCCATTCCTTCGAGTTCCGCATCAACGCCGAAGACGTGGGCCGCGGCTTCCTGCCCACGCCCGGCCCCGTGCATGTGTTCGAAGCGCCCTCGGGCCCGGGCGTGCGCGTCGACACCGGCGTCGGCGCCGGCTCGCAGGTGCCCGGCACCTTCGACTCGCTGATGGCCAAGCTCATCGTCACCGGCGCCACGCGCGCCCAGGCCATCGCACGCGCGCGCCGCGCGCTCAAGGAATTCCGCGTCGAAGGCCTGGCGACCGTGCTGCCCTTTCACCGCGCCGTGATGTCGCACCCCGACTTCATTTCGGAAGACGCCTTCAAGGTCCACACCCGCTGGATCGAGACCGACTTCGCGAACGACGAATCGGCAGGCATGCGGCCCGATCCGCTGCCGGACGCGTCGCTGCACCGCACCGCCATCGAAATCGACGGACGGCGTATGTCGCTGGGGTTGCCGGCGGAGTTGCTGCGTGGGTTGGCGTCGGCGGGTGGGGTTGCTGCGGGCGGTGCCGTTGCTGGCGTTGCGAATGCACCAGCGGCCGATGCCGCCGCCGTGGCTGCGCCGGTGTCGGGCACGTTGCAGGGCTGGAAAGTCGCTGATGGCGACGAGGTCACCGAAGGCGCCGTGATCGCGGTGATGGAGGCGATGAAGATGGAGATGCAGGTCGTCGCGCACCGCGCGGGGCGTATCGCCTTTGCCGCGGCGGCGGGGGGCTACGTGGCGGCGGGGACGGCGATCGCGCGCATTGGCTGAGTGGGCGCCGCCGTCAAGGCTTGAGGAACAGGGCGACGAGTCCTGAAACGATGCAGGGGGCGAACGTCAACGCGGCCATGTAGGTCTCGAGACGTGCGCCTGGATCGCTTGCGTCGATGAGCAAGTGGTTTGCACCGAGGTAGAGCAACGCGGTGCAGGCCAGCGCGAGCACGAACAGTCGGGCTTTCGTCAAGCGAGACGTCCACGACGGATGTGGGCGCACGCGATGGCCGATCAGGAACAGTGTGCACACCACCGACGGCAGGGTGCCAAGCACCAGGCTGAGGGCGATCAGATTCATCTGGATCCGGCGTCACCGAGCGGCGATGACGGAATCTGCAGCGGGTTTCAGCTCTTGTCGAACACGCGCCGGTAGCGCCCGTGGCCATGCGGCTCGCGGCGGCTGGCGGTGCCCAGTATCTTCAATGCGATCGATGCGCCCGTGCCCGCGTTGTCTCGCAAGTCGGCGGCATCGGCGTCCGTCATCAGCGGCAGTGTTCCCGGTTCTTTCGCATCGGTCGCGATGACGCGGCTTTCGAAGTTGTTGAGTTCATACGCGCGAGCCTGATTGCGAAAGTTGCCCGCACGGCCCGGATTGCCTTGTGCTTCAGCTTCCTTCAGCAACCGATCGTGCGTGGCCTTCTTCTGCTTGATGGCGGCAATGAAGTCTTGCCGGTTCTCATCCGTGATGGGGCCGAGCATCCAGAATCCACCGTGCGAGTCGTGGACGTACTTGTCGAAGAAGTCGTTGGCGCCTTGCGGGACATCCTTGGCCGCGGCCACGGCGCGCAGGATGCGTTTTTGCACCTCGGTGGCGCGTGGCGGCTGATCGACGTAGCCGGCCCTGGGAACAGCCACCCGCCTGGGCTTGCTGTCCTCCTGCGCGGTCTTGACGTCCGAGAGCCAGTCGAGTTCCGACTCCCAGAGATCCTGCTGGTCCTGCGCGGTGGACGCCTTGTAGCTCGCCATGGCCTTGAAGGTGGCCTCGTCGCCCTTGGATGCGCGCCAGCGCCAGTACAGCTCCATGTGATAGCGCATGCGGTTCTGCACGGGTTCGCCGCCGTTGGCGACGTTCTGCTTTTCCTCTGTCGTGGTCCAGGCTGCGTACTCGCTGAAGGCCTTGTCGAGTCCGGGATCGACCTTGAAGTCTCGTTCGATCACCGCATCCATTTCGTTCAGTTGGCGTACTCGCACGCCTGCGGAGAGCGCCTCGAAATACATGTCCATCAAGGGAATCTGAGAAAGCAGGGCGGTACGCCCTTCGACGCCCTTTCCTTGGGACTTCGACGGGTAGCCGCCACCCAGATCGGAGTGCGCCCCCGGATAGACGAACTCTTTGGTGTTCGGCGGGTAGTTCGTGGCCCTGATGCGTGCCGTGGACAGCGGAAACGACTGGCGGATTTCGTGCGCCGCCACGTAGTGAACGGTCTGGTTGACACCGTTGATGTCCATGGTGCCATCGGCCCAGTCCTGAAAGCCTCGACCGACCGGCGACGAATCGGCCAGGCCGACAGAGGCCACGGTGTCGAAGATGCCGAGGAAATGAAGCTCCAGCGTCGCTTCCCCGATCACCATGTTATCGGCGACCAACTGGATCCACTGGCAAAAGGTGCGCGCTTCGGCCGCGCCGCGCGAAAAGCCGAACACCGACAGATGCATCTTGGTCACGCGTGGCCGCTGATCCTTGATGGCTTTCAGCAAGCGCTCTTGAATGCCCCTGAAGATGTAGGTCATCTTGGAGTCTCCCAAGCGCCACCAGGTCTTCAGCTGGTTGACGCACAGGTCCTTCATTTCATCCGGCTGGACCAGGTCGGACGTGTGATACGCCCGATGCAAGGCGTTGTAGACCTGAATCAACGCCCAATGGATGCGCGCCTCGCCGCCGGTGCCGAAGCGCTTGCCGTTGTCCAGCTCCTTCATCTCGCCGATCTCGGGGAAGTGCGTGCCGACGCCGGGTATGTAGTAACGAAAATTCTCGGCCTTGTCGTCCTTGTGCGCGTTGAAGAGACTGACGATGTTCGTATGGCTCTGGTCACGCGTGTCGCGGATCAGGTTGTTGTTGGTGCCATCGAAAAACAGGCCCACGTGAATCTCTTTGGAGCAGGTCAGTGCATCCGCCTTTCCTGGGTCGGCGCTGGCGGCACGCTGACACAGCTCGCGTGCGGTCAGCGTCCGGTCGGCGCGCGAGTGATCGCCAGGCAGCCCGGGCTGGTAGTTCTTGCCGCCCGGGTCGTTGTCCCACCAGTCGCCTGCGGGCGCATTGTCCAGCGGACGGTAGTTGGGGGACCATTGGATGGTTCTGCCTTCCGGCTCTGACCACACCAGTATCTGCAGCCCCGATTCCTTGAGGGTGCACTCGGCCGTACCGAGCGCGGTGGTCTTGAAATAGATGCAGCGCTTGTCGTAGGTGTTGGGATCGAAGCTGATCTCGTACCAGCCTTCGCGAAATGCGTCCATGTGTCGCTCCCTGGAGTTCTTTGAAATATCTCTTGGCCGCCTTGGCTCACCACTTCCAGTTGGGTGGCTTCACGGGGTAGGCGGGGCCGGGGTAGTCCTTGGCCCCTGCACCCTTGCTTGAAATGATCAGCCGAACCTCGCCTCCGGCAAGGAAGTGGATGTTGAGCGTGCTGCCAGGGACGTCGTATTTTTCGATCGGGACCACTTTCTCGTGCCACTGTTGGACGTACGCCTCTGGCCGTCTGTCACCTGGAATCCCGCTCGATGTTGCCCACCTCACTTTCGCGCTCAGGCCCGGACGCCATTTGGCGGGGTAGGAGATGCAGCACACGAAGCTCCCGCCGCCACCGTAGGCGCTTGAGTGGCCGGCGAAGATGCCATCGACGTACGGCTCGATGTGATCGCCTGTGTGGTTGTATGGACTGAGGTTGGCGCTGTAGCTTTCTGTCGTGCGTTCCTTGCTGCTGCAAGCCACCAGAGGCAGCGTCAGCAGAGCCAGCGCGCAGAGCGTCAGGATCGTTGTGCGTTTCATGGCGTGTGGCCTTTCAATGCGTTCACGTGTTGCTCCTCGAATTCCAGAGGTTTCTTGTTTGCCTCGACTCACCACTTCCAGCTCGGCGGTTTCACCGGGTAACCGGGGCCGGGATAGCCCTTGGCACCGGCCCCCATGTTGGAGATAACCAATCGAACGTCGCTCTCGGCCAGGAAATGCACGTTGAGCATGCCGCCCGGGACGTCATATCGATCGATCGGGACAACTCTCTTGTGCCAAGTGGGCTTGATGGCTTCGGGGCGCCTGTCGCCCGGAATCCCGCTCGAGGTCGTCCATTCCACCGTTGCGCTGAGCCCGGGGCGCCATTTGGCGGGGTAGGAGATGCAGCACACAAAGCTGCCGCCACCGCCATACGGCCTTGAGTTGCCGCCTCCGGCACCATCCACATAGAACTGATGGATGTAGTCCTCTGTATGGTTGTAGGCGCTGAGGTTGGCGCTGTAGCTTTCAACCGCAGGCTTCTTGCTGCTGCAGGCCACCAGCGCCAACGCACACAGAGCCAGGAGAGCAAAGCGCTTCATGAAGCCTTGCCCTCCAACGCCTTCCATAGATCGTCGCTCCAGCCCTTCATCAGGCTCGAAAGACTGGTGCCTTGTGCCACGGCCTTCCATGTATCCGACAGATCGGGATGCTGGTAGAAGTCGTCGCCGCAAGTCAGCGAGAGCACCACGAACTGCAGCCGGTCCGGGTTGCCTGCCACGTGCAGGCGGGTGGCAGCCTCGAGGGCGCGCTGGAGCCGCAGATGGAACGCGGCCCGGTCGGTCTTGGGCACCAGCTGAGACACCGTCTCGAGCAGCTGCGCAAAGATGCCATCGGCTTCCGAGGCGTCCAGAAGCGCCGCGAATTGCGGCGCATCGAGTTCGAGGTGATCGCTGGCATCGGCAGTGCCTTCTTCTGCGTCAGCTGCAAGCCAGTGGCCGACCTCGACGCCACTGCGATCAACCCACTGCCATTGCACGATGGCTTGTGCCACACGCCGTGTTTGCGGTTC
The DNA here is from genome assembly GCF_003581445.1 of Acidovorax cavernicola. Lineage (NCBI taxonomy): Bacteria > Pseudomonadati > Pseudomonadota > Betaproteobacteria > Burkholderiales > Comamonadaceae > Acidovorax > Acidovorax cavernicola. Next base: position 35,628 of record NZ_QXMN01000020.1, read on the forward strand.
TGACAGCGTTGCAAGCAGCGTAGGAAGCACACGCGCATCGCCCATGCGGCAATGCAGCTTCAAGCCGTCGTGCCGCGCCTGGGCCAGGTAGCCGAAGCAGGACTGCAGGTCCGCAACGGAATGGCCGGATGCAAGCCAGCTGAATGCGGGCGCTGCCGGGTCGATCGTGGCGAGGCGCTGCAAGCCTTCGGCACGCGCTTCGTCGTCTCGCGGCAGTTCCAGCAATTGCGGTCCGCGCGCGCCGTAAGCCTCCAGCGGCGTGTTGGCCAGCGCGTTGACATGCGACCATCCGTTAAGACGAAGCACCGAGGCCAGGCGCGCTGGGTCCAGCAAGGCTGCATCGACCAGCAACCAGAGGCCCAGGGAGGGCGAGGTGTCGGCCATGGCTTGCACTGCGTGGGCAAGGCGGACGGGGTCGATCGGATCGGTCGCGAATTCCAACGCAACGCTCACTGCAAGGCGGAGAAGGGCGCTCCGCTTTGTGCCGCCTTCAGCATGCACTCGATGCAGATGCTCTGCGGGAACAGCGGCAGCCCATAGGGCGAGCTCGTCGGCCCGGCCAACTTGCGCTGCACCGCGTGATAAGTGATCTTGCCCGGACACTCGAAGGTGATGTCCCCGTCCTGCAGCGTGATCGATGCACCCTGCGCCGTCGCGATGCGGATCTTCTTCTTGGCCGCGAACTCCACCGTCTGGTCCGTGCTCGCGATCTTCAGGGCCTCCTTGGCCTGGATGCGCAGCTCGTCGTGCTGCGCTTGGAAGTCCAGCGCGTCGTTGCCCGCGATGACCGACAGGCCCGCGTCGGCATCGGCCTTCTGTGCTCCGGCCAGCAGCCCGATGGCCTGTCCGCTGTGTACGCGCAGCACGTCGGTCAGGGCCAGATTGATGTCGCCGCCGCTGGCCAGCGTCGCCGTCTCTCCGGCCACCATCTGCAGCTGCTGGCCCGCCACCATCGCCAGGCCTCCGCGTGCGGCCAGTGCGATGACAGCGTCGCTCGTGTGCGGCACCTTGCCTTCGCCGGTGGCGATGGCCTTGTCCGCTGCATCGGCGTAGGCGGTGTCGAGCGCATCGGCCGCGACCATGCCGCTGGTGGTGCGCTCCATCGCGGCGTAGGGGGCGCGCTCCTTGTCCAGCTGGGATTCGTCAGCCTTGTTCGCACCGATATGCCCGGCCAGCTGCACGGTCTCGTGGGTCCTGGCGGCATCGCTCAGGGCCTGGCCCAGTTGCTGCACCTGCTTGAGCAGGGCCATGCCGGCGGCGAAGTCGCCCACGGGCTCCAGCTTCTGGCCGCCTGCGCCGTGGTACGTGCTCAGCAGCACGCCCTTGCCGCCGCGTAGGGCGGCGTAGCCGTCGGTGCGCAGCTCCAGGCCCTGGCCGCGGAAGCTGCCGCGGAAGTTGTCGGCCTGGTGGATCAGGTGGCCCAGGTTGAGCTGGCTGTGGGCGGTGCTCGCGTGCAGCTGCACGCGCAGCTGCTGGTTCGAATCGTCGAACACCAGCTGGCTGAAACCCTCGCCGCCGAACTCCTTGGTCTTGAAGCCGCTGAGGGCGGCTGCGTTGCGGTGGCCCTTGTCGTCGGCGCTGGCGCCGTGCCAGGGCGGGGCGTGGCCGGCGGCCAGGTTGGCCTGGGCGCTGGGTGCGGCGTCGCTGGCCTGGGCGAAGACGTCTTCGCTGTTCTCATTGTCGCGCGATGTGCCACCCGGCGTGGGCGCGATGCCGCCGTCGCCGCGTCCGTTGTACAGGGCTCCCACGATGACGGGCTGGTCCACATCCAGGTCGACGAACTTCACCAGCACTTCCTGGCCGATGCGCGGCAGCCACTGCCAGCCCATGCCGGGGCCCGCCTGGCGCTGCGCCACGCGGATCCAGCGGGTGCTGCGGTTGTCCTGGGCGTTGTCGCCACTGTTGTTGCTGCCGCTGGCATCGTTCTGCCAGTGGAAGCGCACGCGCACGTCGCCCCGGTCGTTGCAGTACAGCTCGTCGGCGCCGTTGGGCGAGGTCTCGCCCGAAGGGCCGACCACGATGGCGCTGTGCACGCCGCTGGCCGTGGGTTTGGCATGAAGCCGCGCGCCGTCGGCCGCGGCCAGCACGGGGCGCCAGGGGCGCGGGGCGTGCACGCCCGAGAAGCTGTTGGCGTAGCCTTGGGTCTGTGCGGTGGCGAGGTTGTGGGGCTGCGGGTGGATGTCGCTGTCGCTGCTTGTGCCGGTACTTGTGGCTGCAGGCACCAGCCCGAACACATCGGACTCGGCCGTGACGGCTGCGCAGGGCTGGTCGAACACCAGGTGTTCGGTCAGCTCGCCCAGCTGCGCCGCGATCGACGCCGCCGTGTCCTTGGGCAGGTTGTTGATGCCCACATGCTCGATGGTGTCCAGCAGCAGCGCGGGCTTGGCCTGCAAGCCCAGGGCGGGCGCGTCGTCGATCTCGATGCGCGTGCCCGCGCGCAGGGTGCGCACGGTGCTGTGACCCAGCATCACGTCGGCGCGGCATTCGGCCGCTTCCATCATCAATGCGGCGTAGCGCTCCAGGGTGCGGTTGGTGTCCCAGCCGCGGCTGCGGTCGTTCAGGCCGAGCACGTCGTCGTACTCCAGGCGCGGGGCGTTCTTGCCGCCCACGGGAAAGCGCGCCGGGGCGCTGCCCGTGAGCTGGCGCTTGCCGTCGACGTTCCAGGCGCTCAGGTGCACCTGGGCCACCGACTGGCGCATGCGGCGCACCAGAGCCTGCACGGCGTCGCTGCGCTCCTGCGAGCTCTTGCGGTGAAAGCGAACGGGCGAGCCTGCATCGGCGGGCTGGGTGTCGTTCGAAGAAAAGATGACGAGCTTGTGGCCCATGGGGGCCTTCGCGTCTTCCTCGATGCGCCAGGCCAGGCCTTCTTCGGCCAGCAGGCGCGAGAGAAAGTCGAAGTCGCTTTCGCGGTACTGGGTGCAGTAGGTGCGTACGGGCGCATCGGCCAGGAAGCTGTTCACTTCGGACGAGAAGGCCCAGCTGCCCGCGTCGGCATACGGGGCCAGCAGCCGCTCGATGATGTCGGCCGCGCTGCGTTGCTGGAAGACCTGGCTGCGTCCCTGCTGGGTGGCCAGCCAGAGCCAAGGCACCAGGGTCAGGCGGTAGCGCGCCAAGCCGCCGTCGGAGCCCAGGGACTCGACGGCGCGGATCAATCCGGTGCGCCGTGCGAGCGAGCCGTCAGCCAGCACGGTGACCAGCGTCAGGGGCTGGTCGATCAATGAGGACAGCGACAGGTCCGCGCGCAAGCTCAGGCACACGATGCGCAGCTCGAACAGCTGCGACACGGCCTCGCGTTGCACCCAGCCTTCCACGCGCAGTGCTTCGATGCTCTCGCGTGCGGCGCTGTTGGAGGACGATGAAGAAGAAGCGCTCGGCGCTTCGAGGCGGTACAGCCGCGCCGTCTGGCTCAGCTCGGCCCACAGGGCGCTGCGGTCAGTGGAAGGCATCGGAATTCGCGCGGGCCCGCAGGCTCATGGCTTGCATCGCTGGCCGGTCTTGCAGTCCGCCGTGGTGGCGTCTGCCTGTATGGGCGGTGGCGATGCGGGGTCGGAGGTCTTGCTGCGTTTGAGCAGCGCGGTCAGCAGGTCGGTGTCGGGATCGGGGCCGCTCGGGCGTGCCGCCGTCTGTGTGATGTTGGCGCGTGTGGTGGACTTCGCCGCCTTGCTGGTGTTGGCCGCGGTCTTGACGGGCTTGCCGTTGGCCGTCGCCTGCACGGGCTTCTTCGAGCCCGATGCGATGCGCTCCGGCTTCTGCTTCCTTGCGACGGCAGTGCCCTTGCTGTCGGGGCGCGTTGCCTTCGCAGACTTTGCTGTCGGCGGCACGGCCATGGGCTGTGCACCGATCGCGGCGAACGGTGTCGACGCCGGCTGTTGTGGTTGCTGCTGTTGTGGCTGTGGTGGTGGCGTGCTGTCGCCTTCGACGATGCGCGCAGGGGTGGGCTCCGGTGCAGCAGTTGCAGCTGCTGCGGGCACTTCGGGCTTCGGTAGTTGCACCGCAGCGGGGGCTGCCACTGGCGCAGGCGTCGCCGCTGCAACGGTCGCCGATGCATCCGCGCGCTTCGATTGCAGGTGATAGGTCGTGGCGCCGGCCACGCCGATCAGCACCGCGAGCGAGGCCCACACGCCGGGTCGTGCGAAGAAGGCGCGTGCATCGCCTTCGCGGCCGCCGAACTGCGCGAGCACGCGCGTCGATTCGCCACTGGCGGCGGCGTTCGACGGGTCCGTGGTGGGCGCGCTCGAACCGAGCAGGCTCGGTCGTTCCTTGTGGGCATCTGACGCGCCCATCATGGATGGGTGGTCCTGGCTGCGGGCATGTGATCTCTCCCCTCGGCTTTATGTGGTGCTGCGATCAACGTGACATCGCAATTTGGATGCAATGAGTTGTTGCATGCGATGGGTTCAAATTTTGAAGCGACTCATACAATTGAATCGCTCTGTTCGAACACCGTTGATCTTCTTCACTCTCTTTTGTTATTTTGCCTTGATGGTGGCTGCACTTGCCATCTTCTTGTTCCCTTCTTTTCGTGACCGTGTGTTGCGAGCGACGGTCTCCATTTCCACTGCAATTGCATTCTTTTTTATTGGAATAGGACGACGCCTCGGCTTTGTGTCCGAAGCAAGTTTTCAATTGATGCGCGACAGCGGCTCGGGTGTGCGTACTTTCGCCGTACGACATCGCTATCTGCTGCTGTCCGGCATGGGTCTGCTTATCGTGCCGGTGTTGTTAAGTGTGACTTTCGGAAGTGGCCGTGTGCTCTTCTTCGATGACTGGGCTGCGACAAGCGACCCGAAGATCGAGGCCTTGCTCAAGGGCGAGCAGCTGGTGCCGCCGCAGCCGTTGCCGCCTGAAGTCTTTGCGACCGCGGAGGTGGAGCAGGTTCGCCCGCTCACGAAAGAAGGCAGTCGGGACTGGGCTGTTCTCGATGCAGACTTTCGTAATCGTTTGCTGCTGGTCTACAAGATCATGAAAGAAAAGCACGGCTATGACCTGGCATTGCTCGAGGGTTATCGCAGCCCTGAACGACAAGCCAAACTCGCTGCATTGGGCAATACAGTGACCATGGCCAAGGCGAATCAAAGCTATCATCAGTATGGACTTGCGGCAGACAACGCGTTCTTTCGCAATGGCAAGTTGGTGATCTCGGAAAGAGACCCATGGGCCATGGAAGGCTATCGTCTTTATGGCGAAGCAGCCGAGTCCGTGGGCTTGGTGTGGGGTGGTCGTTGGTCCTTCCGGGACTACGGGCACGTGGAGTACCGCAAGCCGGGTTTCAAGTTGTCACGCAACTGAATGCCGACACGACATCTGTCGCATCGACAAGCAACGAGGCAATCAAGGGGGAGTTCAAATGGGTGAGGATCAACCCGAGGCGGACAACGATCGCCCGTGGATCGTTCTGCATGACAAGACCGACCACGGTGGCTTCGTGATCACCGCGTCCGAAAACACAAGCATCGATGACCGGCGTGTGGCACGCGTCGGCGACATGGTGTCGTGCCCGCGGCCCGGCCATGGCATCAACCCCATCGTCACGGGCAGCGATTGCGTCACGCTCGACGGCCGGCGCGTGGCGCGGCATGGCGACCGGGCCGCCTGCGGTTGCCGGCTGATCTCCAGCCAGATCGCTTCCGCGTCCGCATGACGGCGGTGCTCTCTTCTTCGGCTGCAGGCATGGCATGCGGTCACGCGAACGCGTGCACCGTTGCCTTCGCTGCGCCTGTCGCGTGACCAGGGCACTCGCGAACTCCTGATGCTGGCGCGACTGATCAAGCCCGTGCTCCTGGCCTGCGCCGTGTTCGTCACGGTGTGGGTGCTCGTGATCGTCTACTGGCAGTACACCGCGCGCATGCCGAGCACGAGCGACATCGTGCTCTACCTTGTGGTGCTGCCGCTGGCGCTCATGCTGTTCTATGGGGTGCTGCGCCGCATCCTCACCGCCGCGCCATCCGCTGCAGCGGCACCGGCCGTCGGTGCGACGGTGGCCGCAGGTGCCGGCGCTCCTTCAGCTTCGAACACAGCAGCACCCGAGGCCTCGCAGGAGCGGCTGCAGATGGCCGTACTCGCCTTCGGCCTTCGCACGCCGCGCGGCAGCGATGCCGACACGGTCGCCACGGCCGTCGGCCAGGCACAGACACCCGAACTCGTTCCCGAGCTGCGCGACGGCGAAGGCTTTCCCGTCATTGCAGGCCGCGTCGAAGGCATCGACGAGAACGAACTGCGCGAGCACCTGCGCGAAAGTTTGCAACCAGCCGGTGAAGCGCTCGATGTCGATGCATTGCCCGACGACCGGTTGCGTGCCATCCACCTGATGTCCGACGTGCTGCAGGAGTTGCTGGCATCCGCGGCCGAGGCCATCGCCAACGCCGGCGATGCGCTGTCGGTGCGCGCGCCCGGGCGCTTCGTGTCCAGCGGCAGTGTCATCCCGGGGCCGGCGTCGGCGCCGCAGCTGAACATCTCGCTGCTGTTGCCGGGCGCATGGAGCGAGAACGAACGCGTGATCGCCACGCAGTGGGTGCAGCAGCGTGTGCGCGAAGGCGATGCGTCGCAGCGCTGGCATGTCGACTGCTTCAAGAGCGAAGACGGCGTGTCGGGCATGGCGCTGCTCGACCGCATCAGTCTCTCGCTGCATCGCGAGCAACGGCCCGCGCTGTGGATCGCGCTGGCGGCCGACTCCTCGGTGTCCGAGGCACGCATCGCGCGGTGGGAATCCGAAGGCCTGCTGTACTCCACCGCGCGCCGCAACGGCCGCGTGCCCGGCGAAGCCGCGGCAGGCCTGCTGCTCGCACGCGGCGGTGACGCATTGTTGGCGCCGGCCGATGCCGTGCGGCTGTCGCGCGGCGCGAGCGGCCAGCGCGAGGCGTCTGCCGACACGGCGCGCACGCCCGATGCGAGCCTGCTCGACCGCTTCGCCCAGCATCTGCTGGCCACGTCGGCCCTCGAGACCGCCCAGGTCGACTGGGTCGTGAGCGACGCAGACCACCGCACCAGCCGCGTCACCGAAGTGGCCAAGCTCGTGCAGGAGCGGCTGCCGCATGTGCCGTTCGAAAACAACCTGTCCGTCTGCGCCACCCTGGGTCACCTCGGGGCCGCGGCCGACATGAGCGCCGTGGCGCTCGCGTGCCACCTGGCCGCGCGCGATGCACGGCATGTGCTCGCGCTTTCCGTGCAGGACGCGCACGCCCGGACGGCCCTGCTGGCCGGCCCGGCGAGCCCCGCGTCACCCGCTACTTAAACAGGACCGACTCCAAAAAACCTCTATGCGGCGATTCTTCAGTTTCCTGGCCGATCCGCGCACCTTGTCGGTGATCGGGGCCATCGCGCTCGGCGCGTTCCTGCTGCTCGGGGCACAGACGCTCGAGATCGGCGCGATCTGGGCCGTCGGCATCTTCGTGGTGCTGCTGTTGCTGTGGCTGCTCGTGTGGTTCGTGCGGCGCATGCGCACCCGCGCGGCCAACCGCAAGCTCGGCGACATGCTGGAAGACCAGGCCGAAGCTGCCGTGCGCGACAGCGACCCCGAGCGCAAGGCCGAGATCGACGAGCTGCGCGGGCGCATGGTCGAGGCGGTCAAGACCATCAAGACCTCGAAGATCGGCCAGATGTCGGGCAGCGAGGCGCTGTACGAGCTGCCCTGGTACATGGTCATCGGCAACCCGGCGGCGGGCAAGAGCAGCGCCATCCTGAACTCCGGCCTGCAGTTTCCGTTCGCCGAAAAGGGTAACGCGGTGATCCAGGGCATCGGCGGCACGCGCAACTGCGACTGGTTCTTCACCACCGAAGGCATCGTGCTCGACACGGCGGGCCGCTATTCCATCCACCAGGAAGACCGCAAGGAGTGGTTCGGCTTTCTGGACCTGCTCAAGAAGTACCGGCCGAAGGCACCCATCAACGGCATCATCATCACGGCGAGCATTCCCGAGCTGATCGGCAGCCGGCCCGACTTCGCCATCCAGCTCGCGAAGAACCTGCGCCAGCGCATGCAGGAACTCACCGAGCGGCTCGAGGTGTTCGCGCCGGTGTACGTGATGTTCACCAAGGCCGACCTGATCACCGGCTTTGCCGAGTTCTTCGGCGACAGCGACAAGATGGAGCGCGACCGCGTGTGGGGCGCCTCGCTGCCCTACGACGGCGACGAGAAGCAGGATGCGGTGGCCCTGTTCGACAAGCGCTTCGACGAGCTCTACATGGGCCTGAAGGAAATCAGCGTCTCGCACTTCGCGAACCACCGCAGCAGCGATCCGTCGCCCGAGCTGCTGATCTTTCCGCTCGAGTTCGCGGCCATCAAGCCCGCGCTGCGCGCCTTTCTGGCCACACTGTTCGAGAGCAACCCGTTCCAGCACAAGCCGGTGTTCCGCGGCTTCTACTTCACCAGCGCATTGCAGGAAGGCACGATGCGCAGCCTGTCGACCGAGCGCATCGCCAAGCGCTTCGGCCTCACGCTGAGCAACGCGGCCACCAAGTCGAAGGAGATCTATTCGCAGAACGGGTTCTTCCTGCGCGACCTGTTCTCCAAGGTGATCTTTGCCGACAAGAAGACGGTGCGGCAGTTCTCCAGCCCCGTGAAGGCGCGCGTGCGCTACGTGAGCTTCTTCGCGTTCGTCGCGGTGCTGGGCCTGCTGCTCGGTGGCTGGACCTGGTCGTACCTGGGCAACCGGCAGCTGGTGGAGAACGTGCAGGCCGATCTCGACAAAGTGGTCAAGCTGCAGGCCAGCGACAACGGCCTGCGCACGCGCTTCGAGGCGCTGGGCATCCTGCAGGACCGCATCGAGCAGCTCGAGAAATTCCGCAACGACCGGCCGCTGTCGCTGTCGCTGGGCCTGTACCAGGGCAACCAGCTCGAGGACAAACTCGTGGCCGAGTACTACGGCGGCGTGAAGCAGCTGATGCTGGCGCCGGTATCGGACAACCTGCAGGCCTTCCTGCGCGAGGTCAACGCACACCCCGACCGTCTGAAGCGCGCCGATGCAGTGGCCGCGTTGACGGGCGGTGCCGCACCCGCGCCGCTGCCGGTCGCCGGTGCCGCCACCACGGCCCCGGTCGCGGAAGGCGGCGGCCTGTATGCCGGCTCCTCGCCCGCGGACGTGCAGGACGCCTACAACGCGCTCAAGACCTACCTCATGCTGTCCGACAAGCGGCAGGTGGAGACGGCGCACCTCACCGACCAGATCTCGCGCTTCTGGCGCGGCTGGCTCGAGAGCAACCGCGGCGACATGCCGCGCGCGGCCGTCATCCGCGACGCCGAGCGCATGATCACCTTCTACCTGCGCCGCGTGGGCGACGACAACTGGCCCGCGCTGGCCGACACCAACCTCGCACTGGTCGAGCAGACGCGCGACAACCTGCGCCGCGTGGTGCGCGGCATGCCGGCGCGCGAACGCGTGTATGCGGAGATCAAGGCACGCGCCTCGACGCGCTTCGCACCGATGACCGTGGCGCGCATCCTCGGGGCCACGGCCGGCGGCGCCGAGAGCGAAGGCACCCTGGCCGGCAGCGTCGCCATCTCGGGGGCGTTCACGCGCGAGGCCTGGCAGCAGTACGTGGACGATGCGATCCGCGACGCCGCGAACAAGGAAACCTCGAGCAAGGACTGGGTGCTCAACGTCGCCGGCAACGACGACCTGACGCTCGAAGGCAGCCCGGAGCAGATCCGCAAGACGCTGGCCACCATGTACAAGCTGGAGTACGCCAAGGAGTGGCAGCGCTTCCTGCAGGGCATCGCCGTGAAGGACATGGGCAGTTTCGAACAGGCCGTGGTGGCGATGAACCAGCTCGGCGATCCGCAGAACTCGCCGATCCGCAAGGTCTTCGACACGGTGTACGACCAGACTTCGTGGGACAACCCCTCGCTGGTCAACGCCGGCCTGCAGCAGGCGCGCACCGGGGCCTTCAACTGGTTCAAGCGCCTCTTCAGCCGTGCCACGCCCTCGCAGGTCAACGTGAACGTCGACCTCAACGGCGGTGCGACGGAAATCCCCATGGGCCCGATCGGGCGCGAGTTCGCGGGCGTGGCGCGCCTGGTGGTCGAGCGCGACAACACCTCGCTGCTGCGCGGCTACCTGGGCACGCTGTCCAAGCTGCGCGGGCGCTTCAACCAGATCAAGAACCAGGGCGACCCCGGACCGGGCGCGCGCCAGCTCATGCAGCAGACGCTGGAAGGCAACGGCTCCGAACTGGCCGACGCACTCAAGTACGTCGACGAGCAGATGCTCACCGGCATGGACGCCGCACAGCGCCAGGCGCTGCGCCCGCTGCTGGTGCGGCCGCTGCTGCAGGCCTATGCAGTCACGGTCCAGCCGACGGCGGTGGAGGTCAACAAGATCTGGAGCGCGCAGGTGCACCAGCCGTTCCAGCAGTCGCTGGCCACCAAGTACCCGTTCGCCGCGAACGCGAAGATCGAAGCCTCGCCGGCCGAGATCGCGCAGTTCTTCGGACCTGAAGGCGCCATCGGCAAGTTCGTGACGACCACGCTGGGCTCGCTGGTGATCCGCCGCGGCGACCTGCTGTCGCCGCGCGCATGGGGCGACCAGGGCCTCACGCTCAGCCCCGACTTCGTGAACGGCTTCGCGCAGTGGGTGGCACCGCTGTCGGGCGGTGCCGCGGCCGGTGCCGGCGGCAGCGCGCAGCCGCAGACGCTGTTCCAGATCCTGCCGCAGCCCGTGTCGGGCCTGACGGAATACATGGTGGAAATCGACGGCCAGCAGCTGCGCTATCGCAACACGCCGCCGCAGTGGTCCAACTTCGTCTGGCCCAACGCACAGGGCACGCCGGGCGCGAAGATCACCGCCGTCACCTTCGACGGTCGTACCGTCGAGCTGATCAACGAGCCGGGCAACTTCGGCCTGGAGCGCCTGCTCAGCACGGCGCAGCGCACGAAGTTGCCCGACGGCAGCTTCGAGCTCACATGGGCGCGCGACAACGCGAGCGTGACCGTCAAGCTGCGCGTGATCCAGAACACGCAGTCGGCCGGCTCGGGCGGCGATTCGCCGCAAGGCAAGGGCCTGCGCGGCACGGTGCTGCCGTCGACGGTCGCGGAGATCGGCGTGCCGGCGCAGCCGCGCGCCGCAGCGCCGGCCCAGGTGCCAGCGCAAGTGCCGGTTCAGGCGCCGGCCCAGGTATCGGTGCAGGCAGGGGGAGCAGGAAAATGAGCGCGCCACAACAGCTGTGCTATTTCGGCAAGTTGCCCGGTCGCGGCGACTTCGTGAAGGGCATGTACAACCCGCAGCTCATCAAGGTGTTCGACCACTGGCTGTCGCAGACCATGGAGATGCTGTCGGAAGACCCGCGCTGGAAGCTGATCTACGACAACGCGGCGCCGATGCACTTCGTCTGCCTGGGCTCGCGCAGCCGCGTGGCGATTGCCGGGCACGTGCGCGCCAGCCGCGACGAGTCGTCGCGCCGCTACCCGTTCCTGGCGGCCACCTCGGTGGACGTCGACGAGGCGCTGGACTTCATGCGCGGTGCGCCGATGCTCATCGGCCCCTACTGGGACCGCATGGCGGCGCAGGTGCAGTCGCTGGCGGCCGGCACCGACCTGGACAGCGAGCTGAAGAAGTTCGAGGCCATCGACCCGGCCATCGAGACCGGCTTCAAGAAGTCGGCGTCACGCGCCACCTACGCGGCGTTCACGCATGACACCAGCCTGCTGCGCATCGAGCAGATGCTCAACTTCGACGGCCACAAGGTGTCGCTGCGCCGCGCCATCCTGGCGCTGGGCCTGCTGCTGCAGCCGGTGATGGCCAGCGCGGTGTCGCACCTGGAAAAGGGGCTCACGCTGCCGCTGCCGCGCGACCCGGTCGACCGCTCGCTGATTGCCACCTTCTGGCTCGAACTGGTGTCGCAGTTCCTGGCCAAGGCCGACTTCGAGCTGGTGCTGCTGATCACCGAGATCGACGGTCGCTCGCGGCTGGTGATCGGCTTCAACGGCCTGTCGCCGCGCAGCCTGCAGAGCGTGCTGCACCCGCAGGTCTACACCGAGCACAACATCGACATCGACAACCCGGAGTGGGTCGAGGACACCATCCACAGCAACTACGCGATGTTCAAGCTGGTGAGCTACCTCGACCAGCCGCAGCTGCCGCTGGACATCGTGCTCACCGCCTTTCGCGAAGTCTTCATCGGGGAATGACACGGTCATGAATTGTTCTTTGCGCGTTCTCGTGCTGTCCATGGCCTTCGGGCTCGCGCTCGCGCCGGCCGTGCAGGCCCAGCAACCACAGCAGCCAGCCGCGGCAGGCGCCACCGCCGCCCGTGTCGAGACCACGCCCGCAGCCATTGGCAAGGGCGAGCCGGTCGTGGCCGGCGGGCAGGTGCCCGACGAAGCCACGCGCGCCGCCGTCATCGAGGCGCTGCGCCGCATCTACGGGCCCAGCGGCGTGATCGACAAGATCGAGGTGGTGAGCACCGTCAGCATGCCGGCCAACTGGGCTGCCAACGTGCAGCGGCTGATCACGCCCTCGCTCAAGGAGATCCATCGAGGCCAGTTCCAGATCGAGGGCACGCAGATGGCGCTGAGCGGCGAGGTCGGCAACGAGGCGCTGCGCCAGAAGATCGTGAGCGACATGGCGAATGCGCTCAACCCGACCTACACCATCAAGAACAGCCTGCGCGTGCCCGCGTCGGAGCAGATCGCGGTCGACCAGGCGCTGGCCAACCGCACCATCGAGTTCGAACTGGGCAGCGCCACGCTCACGGGCAAGGGCCGCGCCATCCTCGACGAGATGGCGCCCATCCTGCAGAAGCTCACGAACAAGTCGGTGGCGGTGGTGGGCCACACGGACAACGCCGGCAACCGCACGTCGAACCTGGCGCTGAGCCAGTCGCGCGCCGAAGCGGTGAAGGGCTACCTGGTGGGCAAGGGCATCGACCCGCTGACCCTCACGACGTCGGGCGTAGGCCCGGACCAGCCGGTGGCGAGCAACGCGACCGACGAGGGGCGCTCGCGCAACCGGCGCATCGAGTTCCGGGTCGGGCGCAACTGAAGAAATGAAAAGAAAAAAGGCCCGCGTCGCGGGCCTTTTTCGTTCATGCAGCGCGTACTCAGCGCGACTCGTCGTCGCCCTTGGGCAGGTCGAGCAGGTCCACCAGCTGCGCCAGTTCCTGCTCGTTCTTGATCACGTTGCGCAGCCAGGCGTGCAGCGGCATGTCGGCCCAGCGCGCGGCCTTGTTCGCCATGTAGGCGGCCGGGCTCGAAGGCTCGGTCTGCTCGAAATAGGCCGCCACTTCCTTGAGCTGTGCAATGGCCTGCGCACGGCTGTGGATGCCGGGCGGCAGCGCGGCGGGCACGTGCGTGACCGCGTGGTACGAGGGGGATGAATGGGGCATGGCGGCGTCGAAGACAGGTTCGATGCGGGAAGGGGCGGCCGGCGCACTGGCGGCCGGTGCCGCGGCGGTGGCTTGCTGCTGCGCCGCGCCGTTGTCGATCGGCACGCCGGCCTCGCGCGCAAAGCGCTCGACGGTCTGGCGGATGGCGGTGGCCGCGTCCTTCGCAGCGCGAAAGCTCGGGCCGTTCGAGGCGGTGCGCTCGTCGAACACGGCCTCGAACTCGGCCAGTGCCTGCTCGCAGGCCTGCACGTCGCGGTGCGTCTTCTGCAGGAACTTCGCGGGCGTGGCGCGGCGCAGGCGGTCGAACTGGTCGAGCGTCACCTTGTTGCGCTGCAGCTCGTCGGCCTGCGCCGGTGTGCGGCGCACGGCCTGGTCGAGTGCCAGCGCGGTCTCCCAGACCAGCGCGCTGTGGCCGCTGCTGCCGTCGCTCACGATGGGCGCGCGCTGCAGCAGCTCGACCGAACGCGAGATCAGCCAGGTGACGGTGCCGATCCGCATCTCGATGTCGCCGCCCTCGGGCTCGGGGTGCAGCGCGTCCCAGTACTGGCGGCACAGGCCGGTGAGCAGGCGGTAGCCGTCGGCCAGCCCCTCGAAGCCGCGCTGGCTGGCCAGCGCATCGGTGAGCCACACGGCCAGCCGCAGGTCCTTGGTGGAGGCGCGCAGCAGCTTGTCGCACTCGGCGATCACGAAGGGCCAGTCGGCCTCTTTCAGCTCGATGACCCATTCGCCTTGTTCGAGCGAGGGGTCGTCGTGCTTGCGCGCTTCCTGGATGGCGTCGAACTCGCGCGAGAACAGCATGTCCTCGCCGCAGGGCTTGGTCTCCGAGATCGGGGCCAGCAGGGCCGCAAGGTCGAGCCGGTTCGTCGTGGCCGTCATGGCAGCGAGATCGTCAGGTTGGCCTGGCGTGGGCCGAGCTTCACGATGTCCTGGTAGCTCGCGAGCGCGCCCTGCGTGGTGCTGCCCAGGTGCGCCGACAGGCCGACGAAGCCGAGCAGGCCGATGAGCGCGAACAGCGCGGCCACCACCCACTGCGGCGCCTCGCGCTTGAGCGAGTGCGAGATGAGATCGGGCAGCGGCCAGTGCGGCGCGAAGGGCGTGCGCTTGCCGCGCGCGTTGGCGATCTCGTCGCCCACGCGCGCCGTGAGGTAGGCCAGCTTCTCGGTGCCGTCGATGGCGTACTTGCCCTGGAAGCCCAGCAGCAGGCACATGTAGAACACCTCCAGCGTCTGGATGCGCGCGGCGCCGTGGGCCCGCTCGACCTCGAGCATGTTGAAGAAGTTCTCGCCCGCCAGCTGGTCGCCGAACATCGTGAGCTGCAGCGGCCGGCGCTCCCACTCGGAGCGGATGGCGAACTCGGGCGCCGAGAGCACGAACTCGTCGACCGTGGCGCAGAAGGCGTACTTGGCGGCGTGGATCTGCTCGGCCGTGGCGTCGAGCTTGCGCGCGTTGCGCTCGAACTCGCCCAGGTAGTTGCGGATGCCCGTGAGGAACTGTTCGGTGGTGGCGGGCTGCTGCTTCTTCTTCAGCAGGAACAGCATCACGAAGCCGTCGTACAGCAGGTCGAGCAGGCTGGAGTCGGCACCGGGGGCCACGCCCGCGGGCGTGAACGACGCGGCGGGCGCGTCGGCGCCCAGCAGGGAAGGGGCCTTGTTGAGGGTGGTGTTCATACGATCAGTCGGATCAACCGGTCACGGCGATCAGTTCGAGTTGCATGTCGGGAATGCCGGCCGGCGCGTAGATGGTGACGCTCTGCGCCTGCAGCATGCGGTCGTACAGCTGGCTCTTGCTGTCGATGGAGAAATACAGGGCGCCCGCGCGGATCGGGATGGCCGGCGGCACCTGCGGCGCGTAGACGATGCGCACGCCCGGCATGGCCGAGAGCACGAGCTTGTCGACGTCTTCGGGCGCGCCGATCTTGAAGCGCTGCGGCACCACCTCGGCCAGCTCGGCGGCCGGCATGCTGGCGGTGACCGACATGTAGAACACGGTCTTCTCGTCGATCTTTCCGGAGTCCAGGCGCCCCAGGTAGAAGGCGTTGCGCGTCTCGGTGAGCGCGATCGCGAAGTAGCGCGTGGAGATGACGGTGTCGAGCAGGTCGCGCACGATGCGGTCGAGCTCGGCGAAGGCCGGGCCTGGCTTCTCGTGGTCGTACACCGGCAGGTCGTTCAGCGAGTAGGTCTTGGCGAAGGTCATCAGCGCGCCGGCCAGGCTCAGCAGTTCCTGGAACAGCCGCTCCGGGTGCAGCGACGGGTGATGGAACAGGTGCGACAGCGAGGCGAAGGCCGCGTTGGCCGTGTGCAGCAGCCAGAACGAGGCGATGTCGCCCGAGCGGAACTCGATGATGTTCTTGCTCGGCTCGCGGTGGATGCCGTACAGCGAGTTGACCTTGGCCTGCAGCACGTCGAGCAGGCGGCGCAGCTGCTGGAAGACGGTGGGCGAGGCCTCGATGCTGGTGCACGGCGGCACGAAGCTGCGGTCGATCTCGAAGCCGCCCGCGGCGGTGCGGCGGATGCGGATCACGGGGATCGACACGAACTGCTCGCGCGGCTCGGTGTCGGCCAGCAGCTTCACGCTCTTGCGCAGGAACACCACCTCGGCGCTCACGGCGTTGGTGTACAGGTCGAGCGACTGCGTCGCGTCGCTGGTGTAGCGCGCGGCAAAGCTTTCTTCGTTGGGGTCGGTGTAGTTCTTGCCGAGTTCCTTCACCGGGTGCAGCACCAGGTAGAAGGTGATCTCGTTCTGGCCCGGGCTCAGCGTGTCCAGCGAGATGGGCGGGGGCAGCGCGTCGGCCTGCGGGGCCGCGTAGGGCTCGCCGTCGGGGAACACCAGCGACAGCTGCGAGGCCCGCAGCATGCCGCTGGCCAGCGCATCGAGGTCGAAGCTGATGGAGCGCACGCCCCAGAAGTACGGATGCAGCGCCTGCGCCGTGGCGCGCAGGCGCGCCTCGTGGTACGCGTCTTGGCGCTGGAAGTGCTGGGGGCGTAGGAACAAGCCCTCGCCCCAGAGGACCTTGGCTGCATAGCTCACGTTGGATCGACTCCCCTGAATTTTTTTCGAATGTATTGCATCGTCGTTTCGACTCGGACAGGCCCGCCTTCGGCTGCGCCCTGGTGGTTCAGGCGGGCGACGGCCGGCAAGTGACCGGTCCCAACAGGTTGAACCCGCCCGTGGGCGCGGCGCCTTGTGCGTTCTGCTGGCCGACCACCGCGCCCTGCGTCACCGTGAGCGCGCAGGCGTGCGCGCCCATCACGATGCCGGTCTTCTCGGCGTCCGCGGCGTTGAAGGCGAAGCGCCAGCGCTGCGCGTCGGGCGAGTGGAACAGCACCACCACGGCCACCGCATTGGCGGTGCGCGGCACGGTCTCGGTCCAGGTGTATTGCTGGTCGGGAATGAGCGTGATCTCGCGGCTTTCGACGAGGTCGTCGCCCAGCTGCGTCTTGTCGCGTCCCGGCGTGACGAAGGCGTCGAAGGACGACTGGTAGAAGCCCGTCGTCTCCTTCAGCTTGTAGATGCGCATCACCACGGCCAGCGGCCGGTTGCGGCCATCGGCGTTGAGGTTCTTGCCGGCCGCGATCGACATCGTCACCTTGCGCGGGGGCTTCTGCGACTCGGGCAGCTCGGGCTTCTTCAGTCCGCTCGCCTCCAGCGCGATGTTGGCGATCGTGAGGGCCGGCGAGCTGCACCCGCCGAGCATCAACATGGCCAGCAGCGCGCCAGATGTAATTAATGTTTTCATTAAAGGACGAGCCGTAACAAAATTCCGATGGACCAAATAGGATTAAACCATTTCAAACATGACTTTCGATTAGGAAATTAGCATTAATCCTCTCCCGTCATTTGCCATCAATGCAGATGTAGTATCGTGGATTGTTATTGTCACCGGTCGCAAATTAATGAATGATTGCGGCCTGCTAAAAAGTCAGATCAGGGGGGAATGTGTCGATTCGAAAAATCATGACTCGCACGATGATTGCCGGAGCCGTGGGGGCTACCGTCTTTTTGTCGGCCTGTACCACCACGCCGGACGCCGCCGTTGCCCAGGCCACCGCGGCCTACAACAAGAGCCTGGCCGACGCCGATGCCGCCGCGGCGGCAGCCACCGGTGACAAGGCGCCCGTCATCCGCCAGTATCAGCAGATCGCCACCGAGAACCCGACCCGCGGCGAGCCGTGGTCCCGGATCGCCCAGATCTACTTCAACGAAGGCCGTTACAGCCTGGCCATCTCGGCCGCCGAAGAGTCGCTGCGCCGCGACCCCACCAGCCGCCAAGCCAAGAGCATCACCGCCGTGGGCGGCCTGCGCCTTGCGGCCCGCTCCATCGAGGACCTGGGCAAGGACAGCAGCCTGAGCGGCGACGCCAACGCCGACGCTTACCGCCTGGCCGCCCTGCTGCGCGAAACCCTGGGCCTGTCGGTCCTGGTGCCCGCCGGCCCCGAAGCCAAGCCGCCACCGCCGCGCCGCGCCGCGGTGGCCAGCCCGCCGCCCGCGCCCGTGTCGTCCGCCGCGCCGACCCCGGTTGCCGCACGGCCTGCCCCGGTCGCCGCAGCGCGCCCGGCACCTGCCGCGCCGGCCCCGCGCGCGAGTGGCGGCAATCCATTTGACGCGCTCAAGTAATTATTTCGGTTATCGAATTGGTTTTTAAACCAATGTATTAACGAATGGATGTGCGGTGTCCGAATAGGCCGTACAACTTTGTAATTCGTTTCTCAGTTCTATTGCGAAGGTATTGAAGCTTATGGCGACCAAAAGACAGAGCGTGCAGAAGCGTCTTCAAAAAGTGCGCCCGCCGCGCGTGCAACTCACCTATGACGTCGAACTCGGCGACGCCATCGAGAAAAAGGAATTGCCTTTCGTCGTCGGCGTGATCGCCGACCTGGCGGGCCAGTCCGAGGTGGAGCAGCCCAAGCTCAAGGACCGCAAGTTCGTCAGCATCGACCGCGACAACATGGACGACGTCATGAAGGGCGTGGCCCCGCGTGCCGCCTTCCAGGTGCCGAACAAGCTGGACGGCCGCGGCGGCAGCTTCGGTGTCGACCTCACCTTCAACTCGATGGACGCCTTCTCGCCCGAAGCCGTCGTCGACCAGATCGAACCGCTCAAGCGCCTGCTCGACGCGCGCACCAAGCTGGCCGACCTGCGCAACAAGATGGCCGGCAACAGCAAGCTCGAAGACCTGCTGGCCGACGTGCTGAACAACACCGAGCAACTCCAGCGCCTGGGACAGGGCGCCGGCAAGAAGGACGAAAGCTGAACATGACCGCGCAAGCACTCTCAGCATCCAGCGGTGCCGCTTCGTCGGAAGCTTCGGTCGACCTGCTCGACCAGATCGTCGAGAAGAGCAAGGTCGCCAAGTCCGACGCCGAACACACGCGCGCCAAGGACCTCATCGGCGAGCTGGTCAGCCAGGTCCTCGAAGGCTCGGTGATCGTCTCCGACAACGTGTCGGCCATGATCGACGCCCGCGTGGCCGACCTCGATGCCCTCATCTCCGCGCAGCTCAGCGCCGTGATGCACGCGCCCGAGTTCCAGAAGCTGGAAAGCACCTGGCGCGGCCTGGAGTACCTGGTCAAGGAAACGCCGACCGGCACGATGCTCAAGATCAAGGTCATCAACGCCACCAAGCGCGACCTCATCCGCGACTTCAAGGCCGCCGTCGAGTTCGACCAGAGCGCGATGTTCAAGAAGGTCTACGAAGAAGAGTTCGGCACCTTCGGCGGTGCGCCGTTCGGCGCGCTGGTGGGCGACTTCGACGTCACGCGCCAGCCGGAAGACATGTACTTCCTGGACCAGATGGCGCACGTGGCGGCTGCAGCACACGCGCCCTTCATCGGCGCGGCCTCGCCCGAGCTGCTGGGCCTGGAAAGCTTTGCCGACCTGGGCAAGCCGCGCGACATGGCCAAGGTGTTCGACACCGTCGAGTACGCCAAGTGGAAGTCGTTCCGCGATTCGGAAGACTCGCGCTACGTCGGCCTCACGCTGCCGCGCTTCCTCGGTCGCCTGCCGTACCACCCGCGCGAAGGCACGGTGGTCGACAGCTTCAACTTCGTCGAGGACGTCGACGGCACCGACCACGGCAAGTACCTCTGGTGCAACGCCGCCTGGGCCTTCGCCACGCGCCTGACGGCCGCGTTCGACGACTTCGGCTGGTGCGCGGCCATCCGCGGCGTGGAAGGCGGCGGCCTGGTCGAAGACCTGCCCACGCACACCTTCAAGACCGACGAGGGCGAGATCGCCCTGAAGTGCCCGACCGAGATCGCCATCACCGACCGGCGCGAGAAGGAGCTGAGCGACCTGGGCTTCATTCCGCTCGTGCACTGCAAGAACTCCGACTACGCCGCCTTCTTCGGTGCGCAGTCGCTGCAGAAGGCCAAGAAGTACAACACCGACAGTGCCAACGCCAACGCCGTGCTGTCGGCGCAGCTGCAGTACATCTTCTCGGTGTCCCGCATCGCGCACTACCTCAAGGCCATGATGCGCGACAAGATCGGCAGCTTTGCCTCGGCGCACAACGTCGAGCAGTTCCTCAACCGCTGGATCGCGCAGTACGTGCTGCTCGACGACAATGCGACGCAGGAACAGAAAGCCCAATTCCCGCTGCGCGAAGCCGCCATCCAGGTCGGCGAAGTGCCCGGCCGGCCCGGCGTGTACCGCGCGGTCGCGTTCCTGCGGCCGCACTTCCAGCTGGATGAACTGTCTATTTCACTGCGCTTGGTCGCCGATCTGCCGAAGTCAGTGAATAAGTAAGGAGGCAGATCGGGAGGCGCGGCCGCCAGGCCGTGTCGCAACACGGTAACTATTGAGTCAATCAATCAAAGAAGGGGAAGAAACATGAAAGATATCTACGTCAAGTTCGGCAGCCCGGCCATCAACGGCGAGTCGCAGGACAAGGACCACAAGGACTGGATCGAAGTCAGCTCGTGGCAGCACAGCATCGTGCAACCGCGCTCGGCCACCGCGTCGACCGCCGGCGGCCACACCGCCGAGCGCTGCGAGCACGGCGAGATGATCTTCACGAAGGACATGGACGTCGTCAGCCCGCTGCTGTACCAGCACGCCTCGGGCGGCACCACCTTCGACGAAGTCACGGTGCAGTTCTACCGTGCCGACGGCGAAGGCAAGCGCGTGCAGTACATGGAGATCAAGCTCAAGTACGTGCTGATCGCCAGCGTGAACCCGAAGGTCGTGAGCACCGACGTGGCCAGCGTGCCGAGCGAGACCTTCTCGCTGAAGTACGCCGCCGTGCAGTGGAAGTACACGCAGCAGAAGATCGGCGGCAACCAGGGCGGCAACTCGCAAGGCGCCTGGAGCCTCACGAAGAACGACAAGACCTACTCGGTCTGACGCCAGCCGGGCACTGTCGACCGCGGCGAGAGGCCGCGGTTTCTTTTTGGCGTCGCGCCCGTGCGCGACGCCTTGCCCGCTGCCCGATGCGAGAGAGGGAGTGACCCATGACCGGATTCGAACCGGGCCTGCTCGACAAGCTGTTCGATGACGACTGGCGCGGTCCGGCTTCGCCCGTGCTGCGGCACTTGTCGCTGGACGAGGTCAAGAACATGGTCGCGCGCGACCTCGAATCCCTGCTCAACACGCGCATGGCCTTCAACGACGCCAAGCTCGAGGCCTACCCCGAGTGCCGGCGTTCCGTCATGACCTACGGCCTGAGCGATTTCTCGGGCCTGAGCCTGGCAAGCCACTACGACCGTTCGTTCATCTGCCGCTCGCTGGAGCAGGCCATCGCCCGCCACGAGTCGCGCCTGCGCGATGTCTCGGTGACGCTCGAGGTCGACGGCCAGACCAGCACCAACATGCTTTTCTTCGGAATCACCGCCTTGCTCGTGCTGCCGGAGTTGGCCGAGCCGGTGAACTTCGACGCCATGCTGCAGCCCACGACGCTGCAGTACTCCATCACCCGCGGCACCGGCAAGAGCCGGTACGCCTAGCGCAACGACCCGCGCCGCACCCACGTACGCACGCACCACACCATGGACGAGTTGCTGCCCTTCTACGAACGCGAGCTGGCCTTCCTGCGCGGCTACTCGCAGGAGTTCGCCAAGGGCTACCCGAAGATCGCCGCGCGCCTGGCCATCTCCGCCGACAGCAGTGAAGACCCGCACGTCGAGCGCATGATCCAGTCGTTCGCGCTGCTCACGGCCCGCATCAGCAAGAAGCTCGACGACGACTATCCCGAGCTGACCGAAGCGCTGCTCGAGGTGATGTACCCGCACTACCTGCGGCCCTTTCCTTCGTGCTCCATTGCGCAGTTCGACGCCGGCGGCGCGGCGCTTGCCAAGCTCAGCAAGCCCGTCACCATCGCGCGCGGCACCGAGCTCACCTCGCAGCCGGTGCGCGGCGGCGCCTGCCGTTTTCGCAGCGTGTATGACGTCACGCTGGCGGCGGTGCAGGTGTCCAACGTCGTGTACCACTCGGTGGTCAACGCGCCCGCGCAGGCCTCGTTGCCGCGCAACGCCACGGGCTGCCTTTCGGTCACGCTCGAGGCCACCGGCGAGCAGAAGTCGCTCGGCACCCTGGCCCTCACGCTGGCGCGCCTGCGCACCTTCATCGACGCCGAGCCTTCGCTGGCCACGGCGCTGGCCGACGCGATCTTCCTGAAGACCGCCGCCGTCTTCGTGGAGCCCGAGCGCAGCGGAAAGTGGACGCTGGTGCAGGGCGAGGCGCTGCACCCCGTCGGTTTCGACGAGGCCGATGCGCTCATCGAACTGCCGGCGCGCTCGCACCCGGCCTACCGGCTGCTGAGCGAGTATTTCGCGTTCCCCGAGAAGTTCAATTTCGTCGACATCGACCTGGCGAACGCGATGCGCCACATCGGCTCGTGCCGCTCGATCACGCTGCACCTCGTGATGACCGGCGTGCGCGCCGACTCGCCCACGGCGCGGCTGCTCGAAGGCGTGTCCAGCCGCAACCTGCGGCTGGGCTGCACGCCCGTCATCAATCTCTTCAAGCAGCGCAGCGACCCGATCCGCGTCACGCACGCTGCGGCCGCGTACCCGGTGGTGGCCGACGCGCGCCGCGCCTTCGGCTTCGAGGTCTACAGCATCGACTCGGTGAAGCTCGTGAAGCAGACCGCCGAGGGCGATGCCTACATCGAGTTCCGCCCCTTCTACTCGCTGCACCACGGCGAGCATCCGAAGGAGGCCGAGCACTACTGGTTCGCGCGCCGCAATGAACTCGTGGCGCAGCGCAGCCCGGGCTACGAGACCGAACTCTCGATCGTCGACATCGACTTCCAGCCCTCGCTGCCGCAAACGGAAACGCTGAGCATCGACCTCACCTGCACCAACCGCGACCTGCCGCATTCGCTGGCCTTCGGTCTGCCCGGCGGTGACCTGTTCATCGAAGGCAATTCGGTGGCGCGCTCGATCCGCATGCTGCGTCGCCCGACGCAGACGCTGCGCATGCCGCGCGGCAAGGGCGTGCAGTGGCGGCTGGTGTCGCACCTGTCGCTCAATCATCTGTCGCTGGCCACCAGCGGGCTGCCGGCGTTGAAGGAAATGCTGCGGTTGTACGACCTGGGCCGCTCGGCCGTATCGGCGCGGCAGATCGAGGCCATCACCGCCATCGAGCAGCAGGCCACCACGCAGTGGTTGCCCGGCAAGCCCTTCGCGACCTTCGTGCGCGGCATCGAGCTTCGGCTCACGGTCGACGAGACCGGCTTCGTGGGCAGCAGCCTGCAGGCCTTTGCCCGCGTGATGGACCATTTCTTCGGACTCTATGTGCACCTGAACAGCTTCACCCAGCTGGTGATCGTTTCGGCGCGCGACAAGGAGGAGCTGGTGCGATGCAAGCCCCGCAGCGGCGAATCGATCCTCCTGTAGCCGAGAGGCTGCTGAACGAACCGTACCGCTTCGAGTTCTTCCAGGCGGTGCGGCTGATCGAGCTCATGCTGCTCAAGCGGCAGGAGCGCGATGTGCATCAGCGCCTGGTGCCCGGCGAACGCATGGTGCCGCGCTGGGTGCGCTTTCGCAGCTCCACGAGCCTGAACTTCCCACCCAGCGAGATCGAGGCGCTGGCGGTGCGCGACGCCATGGGCGAGCTGATGTCGGGCACGCAGCTGTGCGATCCCCCGGTGACGGCCGAGGACGACCACGGCCTGGGCCGCATCGAACTCACGCCCGCGTCCTTCGGCATGCTGGGCGTGTCGGGCGCCTTGCCCATCGTCTACACCGAGATGCTGATGCGCCGCGAGCAGCATCTGCGTGACAGCTCGGCGCGCGCGTTCCTCGACGTGTTCAGCAACCGCGCCGCCGCGCTCTTCTACGCGGCCTGGCGCAAGTACCGCCTGCCGCTGCACTACGAGCATGAGCGCAGCCGCGCCTACCTGCCGGTGCTGCTGTCGATGGCCGGGCTGGAGCACACGGCCCAGCGCGATCCGCTGACCGACGGCACGGGCACCGTGTTCGACGAAACCGTGGCCGGCTACGCGGCGGCCGTGCGGCACCGGCCGATGTCGGCCGCCTACCTGCAGCGCGTGCTGTCCGACTACTTCCGCAGCCACATCCGCATCGAGCAGTTCCTGGGCAAGTGGTACGACATGCCCGTGCAGCAGCGCTCCAGGCTGGGCGAGGGCAACGTGAGCCTCGGCCAGAACGCGATGGCGGGCGAGCGCATCTGGCAGCGCGACCTGCGCATCCGCCTGTGGATCGGCCCGCTCAAGCGCAGCGCGCTGCGCGAATTCTTTCCGGGCCGCGCGCATGCGAAGGCCCTCGAAAAAATGCTGGCCCTGCTGGCCGGCGTGACCTGCGAGTACGAGGTGCGCCTGATCCTGGCGCGCGAGGAAGTGACCGCCGTGCAACTGAGCGACAGCGGCGGCAGCCACCTCGGCTGGGACAGCTTCATCACCACGAGCGAGGCCGAGGCCGATCGCAGCGACACGCAGTACGAGCTTCAGCCCCTGCAGTGACCTTTCAACGAAGAAGACCGACAGACCACCACCACCGTTCATGAGCACATCGCTGAAAACACTGATCACCAAGCTCAACGGCAGCGCACGCATGGCCACGCAGCGCGCCGCCAACCTGTGCCTGGCCCACGGCCATTACGAGGTGGACCTGGAGCACCTGTTCCTGGCGCTGCTCGAGCAGACCGACAACGACCTGGCGCGCGTGCTGCGCGCCAACCGCATCAGCGCCACTGCGATCCAGTCGGACCTCGAGCGCGAGATCCAGACCTTCAAGAACGGCAACACGCGCACGCCGGTGTTCTCGCAGCACCTGCAGCAGCTGTTCCAGCAGGCGTGGCTGCTGGCCTCGCTCGACGCGCACGCGGCGCAGATCCGCTCGGGCCACCTGCTGCTCGCGCTGCTGACCCAGCCCGACCTCGCACAGCTCGCGCAGCGCGGCTCGCCGCTGTTCGCCAAGATCCGCCTCGAAGACCTGAAGCACGACTTCGACAAGCTCACCGACGGTTCGAGCGAAGCGGCCGAAGCCGGTGCTTCGGGCGCCGCCGCCGAGGGCGACGCGCAGCAGCCCGCGGCCGACCCGCTGGCCGCGGGCGTGCCCGGCAAGACGCCCGCGCTCGACCAGTTCACCACCAACCTCACACAGCGCGCAAAGGACGGCGCGCTCGATCCCGTGATCGGCCGCGACACCGAGATCCGCCAGGTCATCGACATCCTGATGCGCCGTCGCCAGAACAACCCCATCCTCACCGGCGAGGCCGGCGTCGGCAAGACGGCCGTGGTCGAAGGGCTGGCGCTGCGCATCGCCGCGCAGGACGTACCCGAGTCGCTGCGCGCCGTGGCGCTGCACACGCTCGACATGGGCCTCTTGCAGGCCGGCGCCAGCGTGAAGGGCGAGTTCGAGAACCGCCTGAAGAACGTGATCGCCGAAGTGAAGAAGAGCCCGCACCCGATCGTGCTCTTCATCGACGAGGCCCACACCATGATTGGCGCGGGCGGACAGGCCGGGCAGAGCGATGCGGCCAACCTGCTCAAGCCCGCGCTCGCGCGCGGCGAGCTGCGCACCATCGCCGCCACCACCTGGGGCGAGTACAAGAAATACTTCGAGAAGGATGCGGCGCTTGCGCGGCGCTTCCAGGTCGTGAAGGTCGAGGAGCCCAGCGAAACGCTGGCCGCCGCCATGCTGCGCGGCATGGTGCCGCTGATGGAGAAGCACTTCAACATCCGCGTGCTCGACGAAGCCATCACCGAGGCCGTGCGCCTGTCGCACCGCTACATCAGCGGACGGCAACTGCCCGACAAGGCGGTGAGCGTGCTCGACACCGCGTGCGCGAAGGTGGCGCTTGGCCAGAGCGCGACACCGGCGCTGATCGAAGAAGCGCATCGCGGCCTCGAACGCATCGAAGCGGAGAGTGCCGCGCTGGTGCGCGACACCGCAGCCGGTGGGCGCCATGAAGCGCGCCTGGCCGAACTGGCGGAAAAGAAGAGCGCGCTGCAGGCCGAGCTGGCCGCGAGCCAGCAGCGCCTGGCCGAAGAGAACGCGCTGGTCGAGCGCATCCGCGCACTGCGTGCGCAGCGCGACGAGTCGACTGCACAGCCCGAGGCCGCGCCCGCCGCTGCGGAGAAGGCCCCCGCCCGCACCGCAAGCCGCAAGAAAGCCGTTGCCGCCGCAGATCCCGCACGCGACGAGCTCGATGCGCTGCTCGCCGAACTGCGCGCATTGCAAGGCACCACGCCGATGGTGCCGCTGCAGGTCGACGGCCATGTGGTCGCCGAGATCGTTTCCGCATGGACCGGCGTGCCGCTGGGCCGCATGGTCAAGGACGAGATCAAGACCGTGCGCAGCCTCGACACGCTGCTGGCCGAACGCGTGATCGGCCAGGACCATGCACTCGCCGCAGTGGCCCAGCGCGTGCGCACCGCGAGCGCGCGCCTGGAAGATCCCAACAAGCCGCGCGGCGTGTTCATGTTCGTCGGCCCGTCGGGCGTCGGCAAGACCGAGACCGCGCTCGCGCTCGCCGACATCCTCTACGGCGGCGAGAAGAAGCTCATCACCATCAACATGAGCGAGTACCAAGAGGCGCACAGCGTCTCGGGCCTGAAGGGCTCACCGCCCGGCTACGTGGGCTATGGCGAAGGCGGCGTGCTCACCGAGGCCGTACGCCGCCAGCCCTACAGCGTGGTGCTGCTGGACGAGGTCGAGAAGGCGCACCCCGACGTGCTCGAGATGTTCTTCCAGGTGTTCGACAAGGGCATGATGGACGACGCCGAGGGCCGCGAGATCGACTTTCGCAACACGCTGATCATCCTCACCTCGAACATCGGCTCGTCGCAGATCATGCAGGCCTGCCTCAACAAGGCCGACGACGAGCGCCCCGCGCCCGACGCACTGGCCGAGGCACTGCGCCCCGCGCTCATGAAGGCCTTCAAGCCGGCCTTCCTGGGCCGTATGAAGGTGGCGCCGTTCTATCCGATCACCGATGCGGTGCTGGAGCAGATCATCGCGCTCAAGCTCGGCCGCATCCGCGACCGCATCGCGACCAATCACAAGGCCGTGTTCGAGTGGGACGACGCGCTGGTCGAGGCCGTGCTCGCGCGCTGCACCGAGGTCGACTCGGGCGCGCGCAACGTCGACCACATCCTCAACGGCACCTTGCTGCCCGAGATCGCCGAGGCCGTGCTCACGCGCATGGCCGACGAGACGCCGCTGGCGAAGATCAAGGCCAGCTGCGGCAAGGGCGGCGAGTTCCGCTACCGGATCACCTAGGCGCGGCGGCAACGCATCGGCGCGTGTCCACGGGAGAACCAGAACAATGACGACGACCCTCACATCGGCTTCGCTCGGCGGGCTCCTGCGCGCGGGCACCACACAGCGCGAGCGCCTGCTGGTGCTGCACACACCGCTGGGCGAGAACAAGCTGCTGGCCGAGCGCCTGGAAGGCGTGGAGTGCATCGACGACGGCGGCTTTCGCTTCGAACTCACCGCACTGAGCGACGACGCGCACATCGAACTCAAGACCCTCATCGGCCAGGGCGTGCGCCTGGACCTGCAGACCGCGCAAAGCCGCACCGAGCTGCGCCCCTTCCACGGCCATGTGAGCCAGGCCGAGTGCGTGGCCAGCAACGGCGGCATGGCGCGCTACCGGCTCGTCATCGAACCCTGGATGGCCTTCCTGCGCTACCGCCAGGACAGCTGCCTGTTCCAGCACCAGAGCGTGTTCGACATCGTCGATGCCGTGTTCGGGCGCTACCAGGGCCAAGGGCAACTCGCGCCGCAATGGCGCTGGGAGATCGCCCAGCGCGACATCTACCCCGTGCGCGGCATCACCACCCAGTACCAGGAGAGCGACTTCGACTTCGTCGCGCGCCTGCTCGCCGAGGAAGGCCTGTACTACTGGTTCGAACATGCCACGGGCAAGGAAGGGGCACTCGGTAGCCACACCCTCGTCATCGCCGACCACGCCGGCGCCTTCCGCGCCAACGCACAAGCCACCATCCGCTTTCACCGCGCCGATGCCAGCGAGCGCGAAGACACCATCCAGCAGTGGCGCGGCCACCGCCAGCTGCACACCAACAGCCTGGCGCAGCAAAGCTGGGACTACAAGAGCGTGAGCGCGCGCCCCGTGCAACAGCAAAGCCGCGCCGCCGGCCAGCGCACGTTGCACTGGAGCGACGACCCCGGCGCCTATGGCTGGGAGACCTCCGCGCAGGGCGAGCGCCTGCTGGCCAACGCCCTGCAGGCCCTGGAGCTGCGCAACAAGCGCTTCGAAGGCCGCAGCGCCGTGCGCACCCTGGCGCCCGCCACCACCTTCACCCTGAGCGGACACGACCAGCACGACAAGGACAGCGAGCAGGACCGCCGCTTCGCCGTGCTCTCTGTGCGCCACATTGCGCGCAACAACTTCGACGAAGACCTGAAGGCCGGCATCGGCGAGCGACTGGGCCTACCCGACATCGCCACTGTGTTCGATGCGGAAGCTCGCAGCGGCAATGCCGACGCGAAAGCAGACACCGTCACCCACTACCGCAACGAGTTCACCACCGTGCGCGCGGCCATTTCCTACCGCCCCCTGAGCCTGGACGGCCACGGCCAGCGCATCCACCCCAAGCCCAGCGTGCACGGCAGCCAGAGCGCCATCGTCATCGGCGTGGGTGGCGCCGATGCACCCGTGCACACCGAGCGCGACCACCGCATCAAGGTGCAGTTCCACTGGCAGCGCGGCAGTGCGTCCAGCGCACGCCAGTCGCGCACCGACGGCCAGGACAACGCCCCCGCTTCCGATCGCCTGGGCGCCTGGGTGCGCGTGGCCGCCAGCGCCGCCGGCGACAACTGGGGCCACATGAGCCTGCCGCGCGTGGGCCAGGAAGTGCTGGTCGAGTTCCACCACGGCGACATCGACCGCCCCGTGGTCGTCGCCGCGCTGTACAACGGCGCCGGCCAGGTCGACGCCCCCCACAACCAGAAGTCGGCGGGCGCCGCCCAATCCACCGGCAATGCGCCCGCGTGGTTCGCCGGCGAAGGCAAGGGCGCCAAGGAGCAGGCCCACAACGCCGTCTTCAGCGGCATCAAGACCCAGGAACTGAGCGCCAGCCAGAGCGGCGACGGCGGCTACAACCAGCTCGTCTTCGACGACACCCCGGGCCAGGGCAGCACCAGCCTGGCCACCACCCAGGCCAGCAGCAGGCTGCACCTGGGCCACCACAAGCAGCAGGACGACAACGCGCGCGGCACCGGCCGCGGCCACGGCGCCGAGCTGGCCACCACCGCGCAAGGCGCCATCCGCGCCGGCGCCGGATTGCTCGTGAGCGCCTATGCCCAGCCGAACGCCAAGGGCGCGTTCATGGCCAGCCGCGAGGCGCAGCAGCAGACGAAGCAGGCCGAAGAGCTCGCCACTTCATTGGCCCAGAGTGCGCAGACGCAGAAGGCGCAGATTCAGGGGGAAGGTGCTCCTGGCGAACTGCCGGCGATCGCAGCGTTGAAGCATGTGGCTGAAGTGTTGGAGGCGAAGCAGGAAGGCGGTGCAGCCAGCACGGGCAATGGATCAGGCGGAGACATCAAAGCCACCGAAGGCGGCCACGGCAGCGTCACCGCGTACAGCGAGCCGCACCTGCAGTTCAGCGCGCCGATGGGCATCGGCTTCGTCACGCCCAGGGAAGTGATCGCCGTGAGCGGCCAGCACACCGCCATCGTCGCTAGCCAGGACATAGATGTACCCGCGCAGGGCCAGATCGCACTGAGCGTGGCCAAGGGCGTGAGCCTGTACACGCTGGGTGCGAAGGCAGGAGAAGGCAGCGAGCCCAACCAGGAGCGCGGCATCGCGCTGCATGCGGCCAGCGGCAAGGTGAGCGTGCAGAGCCAGACCGGCCCAACGAAGATCGCGGCGGACAAGAAGGTGACGATCGCCAGCACGGTCAAGGACGTGGCCGTGGAAGCGCCCAAGCACGTGCTGCTGACCAGCGCCGGGGCGTACGTCAAGCTGGAGGGCTCGAGCATCAAGATCCATGCGCCGGGGAAGGTGACGTTCAGGGGGATGCATAACTTTGTGGGGCCAATGGGGGACAAAGCGACCAACAGCGTGGGCAAGGCGGAACTCGAAGGGTGCGCATTGCGCATGAGCGCCGCATCGGCAGGTGGCGGTGCCGTCGTTGCACGATGAACATGGCCAGTGATTTGTCCGTTGATGCGCTGCGCCGTCTGTCGGAACGGTTGTTCTCGCTTGGCAAGGGCCATGGCCATGTCCTTGCCCTGATCGATCGCTTCAATCCCGTCCCGGAGGAGATCGCCGCTTCAATACAAGAAGCCCCGCTTGGTGACGAGGAACAGTCCGCGTTGCACGACCCGATCTTTGGGGAAGCCGGGCAACTGGCCCCGCAACTGCTGCGTTTGACGGTGCAGCACATGGCACTTTTAGACGTATTGGCGGGTGCCGCCGTGCGGGCTGCGATGGATCCGGAGCAGCCTGAGGCTTGCATGTGCGGATTTCTCGTGGCGCCGGCACAGCCTGTTGGGCGTGTAGCTGCGCACCTCAGTCGTCAATTCGATCCAGTGACGCACGACGGGCGCAAGATATTCCTGCGGTTTCATGACCCGCGCGTTCTTCCCCGGCTGTGGGATGTGTTGGACGCCGAGCAGCAAGGCAACCTGCTCGGCCCTATCGCTCGGTGGATTCTGGTCCGCAGGGATGGAGAGATCGCGGAATTGCAGGCATCGGGCGCGAAGGTTGACGGCCGACGTGTTCGCCTCTCGCTTACAGAACGCGTACTGAACGATGCACTTCGTATTGAAGCGCTGAACCTTTCCCTCCGGTCGCTCCGCATGGGGGGGCATGTGGTCCCTCTCGGTGATGACGACAAGATCGTTCGTGCAATCGCGCAAGCTCAAGACTTGGGGTTGGTCACGATCGAAGATTTGGCCGCCTACGCGGCGTTGGCTTGGCTGTGGCCGGAAGGGCCCGAGGCCATGAAGGCTCACGGGCAGGTCATTGCGGGTGTCTCACTGGCACAGAAGGGCGTGCCATTTCGGGACTACGCCAGCGAGCGCCTCTTGCCGATCATTCCATCAGATTCGAAGCTATGACGACACCCAAGAAGGATTG
The DNA here is from genome assembly GCF_003581445.1 of Acidovorax cavernicola. Lineage (NCBI taxonomy): Bacteria > Pseudomonadati > Pseudomonadota > Betaproteobacteria > Burkholderiales > Comamonadaceae > Acidovorax > Acidovorax cavernicola. The sequence continues at coordinate 66,456 of NZ_QXMN01000020.1, forward strand.
CAAGTTTTGCGACAAGCAGGGCGTTTGGATCTATCCGTTGCGCTATGCCGTGGCAGTAGCCGCCAATCCGGCCAACCTGAATCCCATTCCGGGAGGGCTGCCGGCCTCACTTGGCCAGAACGTGACGGATATCGCATTGGGTGCCAATGCGAGGTATACCGCGCGTGTCGTCCGAGGTGGCTACATCTATGCCCTGATCGAGCGCAGTGGGGTCCGGTATTGGCAGGCCTATCTCGTGGTGGAAGACAGTCTCCTCTACCAGTTCGATCCCGAGAATCCACCCAAGCAACCTGTCGAGTTCAGCTGCGAGCGAACCAGTTGCGGTATCGGCGCCAGCGTGATCTCCATCGACAAGGTCACCGACGTTGCGGCTGTGTGGTTGATGTTTTCGCCCAGCCTCCTTACGAAGGCCAAGCTCGACGAATACAAGACGAATGCCGATGAGTATGCGGCCAAGGGCAAGATGCAGGTCTTCGACGTCAAGGCGTGGGCAACTGTGGGAACGATGCAAACGCACATGCTGACGCCCGCGCATCTCAAGACAGATGTCCCGGAGTTCATCCTGTATGCGCAGGGAAAGGAAGCACTGACGAGCCCCTTGGGGTTGGTCATGAAGGAACAGATGTTTCCTGCGATCAGCGCAGCATATGCAGGAACGCCTCCGAAACCAGATGGTGCAGAAAACGGCTACCTGGGTGTCCTGGCGCAGCGGCTTGCCGCGCAAAAGGCCATGGTTTGCGTGCTCTTCGATCACATCGGGATCGCACAAGAACTCAACGATTTCCGCAACGCGCCAATGGAGGGTGTGGAGCACTATCTCTCGATGGTCGACAAGTACGGCGCCAGCAATCTGCAGCGTTTGCAGGTGTATGAGGCCATCCGCGAGATTGAAAACGGGATGAAGACGGGGGTGGTCACCAGTACCCAGAAATTCCAGGATGACCACCGGCAGTGGAGTGACGGTCGGATGAATCAGCAGCTGGAGTTCGCCAAGCGCCTCCGTGCGGAAGGACGGGTCGAGGATGCGGTGGCCATCGAGAAAGACGTGGAAAGCAAACGCGCGGTGCGAGAGCTGAACTACAAGCAGCATCTCGAAGCTGCGCGAAGGGATGCCCAGGAAAAATGGGAGAAAGACTACGCAAATCGCCTCGATCTCGAGGAGATGTCGCTGTTTGACAGGACGCTCAAAAGGCACACGCAGGCGGCGTCCGATGCAGCCGTTGCGCGGGCAGGCGATCACCTGAAATGGTTCGAATCGGATCGCTTGGTGAGTGCATTCGACATGTTCGATCCAGCGAATTCACCGTCGGGCTACGACTTTGCCGTTCAATCGGCCATCTGTACCTTGGGGCTCTCCGGATGCAAGGTGGGCGAGGACAAGATTGATGCGTGGTTGAAAGCATCGTCAATCGAACGCAAGAACCTGTACTCGCGTGGGATCTACTACAACCAGGACACGTTGATCGCCGAAGTGGCGACTGCGAACCAGCAGATCAAGGAGGCTGTCGGTCAGGTCGACTATGCCTCGGCCTTGACGACGGCGGTCATGCTCAAGGCAACCAAGGGCTTGGTCGACGGTTTCAAAAAAATTGACTCCGCCTTTGATGAGTGGGCCCGAAATCAAACCCAGGGCGACACGTCGACCAAGGAGGGGTTCTCGAAGAAATGGGCCAAAGGCCTTGAGATTGTGCTTTACCACAAGGCCTCCGACATGACCCGTGCGGTGTTTCGAGCCGGCCTTGGCGGCGCTTTCGACAAAGTGTTGACTGCTGTCTTGAGCGGCCAGTTGTATGCGCGCTTGCGCGCGACCGTTGGAACGTTGGCCTACGAAGAGCTGATGCTGTCGCTCCCGAAGGAATCCCTCGCGGCGAACGCAAGAGCCCGGGCACATCGCCGTGCCGAAGGCAGAAGGGCCGACAAAGCCGCGGCAGGCGCGGCCAAGGTCGTGGGCCAAGTAGATGGCTCCTTGGAAGCCCTGGTGGCTGATGCGCAGGAGAAAGCCCGTGCCAAGGTGCAGCTTTCCCTGAAGGAGATTGAAGGCAACAAGAACCTGCCGACCAACAACTATCACCAAGCGCGTATTGGGGTGCTGCTGGGCTGCATCGAAATGATTGCCCTTGGCGAGAAGCTCACCCACTTTGAATGGGGAACAAAGGGCGCACTTGAGGTAGGTGGCTCCGTGATGGCGGTAGGAAGCATCGTGTTGGACACTTACTACTCAAGTGCCAAGTCGATCAGAGAAATAAAGCCGTACAGCTCTATCAGTGCCATCAAGGATGGAGCAGATATTGTGCGCGGCGGGTTCAAGTTTGGCGCAGCGTTTTTCGGATTTGGTGCGGGGCTTTGCAGTGCATACCTCGATTGGATGAAGTTCAAGGATGAACGAGACCATGTCATGAAAGCACTTTACGCTATTCGCTCCGGGACTGGCTTCATTAGTGCTGGATTAACGATTGTGGCAGGAGTTTCATACACCCAGCCAATTCTTGGGCGCATGGCCAAGGGCTATGCAGAGCATACGATTCGCTACCGATTTCTTGCCGCCGCTGGCAGGGCCGTAGGCGTGTTGGCTGCTCGTGTTCGATTGCTCGTATGGGTCGCCCGCATCAATCTTGTGGGATTGATTTTGACAGGAATTGAGATCGGTTATTTGCTGCTAAGGGACGACGATCTTCAAAACTGGTGTGAGAAGTGCGTCTTTAGAAAGGAAAAAACTTCACGGAACTGGCTAGGCCGCCAAGTGACGGGTGAGTACTTCCAAGAGGGCGCAGTACAAGAGTTGACCGAGCTTGAGAAGGCCGTACAGGCTATTGGTGCTGGAGGCTAACTGTGACCAAGAGAGATCAGAAGAACGATGACATCGAGTCAAGGATGATCCTCCTTGAGGGGGTTCTTCGTGAACTTCATCTTGGAGAAGGCCGCGAGAACTTATTGCAGAAAATTGACAACCACTATCGAGGGAAAAGCGCTCTTGCCGGGGCGGCCGTAGCGGCTGGGGATCTTTTCGGCCAAGCTGCAAATGCGGCCATGCTGGCGATGTACGACGGGGAGGCCACGCAGAATTTTGCGTGTCTTATTGACGGGCAAGTCGTTTGTGGCCAGTTCGCGGGAGCTCAGTTGTTGAAAGAGGGAAATTGCGTACGGATTGCGGCAGAGCGGAATGGCGATGTGATCGTGGCGCGCGGCATCTTGGATGAAAAGCAGGGGCTGGTCTGGGTTGAGCATTCTTGGGGAGGTGCTGCAGAGATGCTCGCAAATTGGAAAATTTCTCTATGGTGCTTCGGCCTTGCGTATGTGCCCTTGACGCTTTTGAGTTGGTTTCAGGGGGCGGGAAGTTGGAGTTTTTTGGAGTTCCAACTCTTTATCGTCGCGGCTCTCGTATTGCTTTGCGGTGGCCTCGCCCTTTGGGCGAATAAGGACATGCAAACACTTTCTGCTCCTTCAACAGAGGTTTTCCGCCTGCTCGGTTTTGCCTTGCCAGAGAGAGTGAATCTAAACAAATATCAGATCTCGCTTGTGGAGTCACGAAAGCGTATGAGGCTGATTTCTGCGAAGCGGAAGGCGTTGCGCGAAGGAACCTTCACGTTGCCACCAAAGGCCCCCATTTTGAACGTGTCATCCGAGCAACTCAGAAATACACACGACTACAAGCAAGCCATTGAGGATGGCAAGCTTTCAATGGCATCGACGGGGTCATGAGATTCGCGGCCCAGGAAGCCTGTTGCCCAAGGCCAAGAAGCCCGGTTGTGAAGTTGACTGGGTTCGACACAAGCAGCGACCGGCCCTGCCGGCACTGATACCAGGGAGGTGGATCACCATGTCATCAGGTACGTCAAACAGCGTCATGCAGACCTACGGCGCCACGCCATGGAAGCTCGAAGGCCTGAACGTCGCGCGGCTGTCGGAGCAGGCGCGGCTCATCAAGCTGCAGCTGCCCGCATCGGCACCGCAGAACGCGGTCGTCGTCGAGCGCTTCACCGGCACCGAAGGCATCAACGAACTCTTCGACTTCTCCATCGACACCCTCGCCACATCGAGCGAGTTCGATCCCTTCGCGCTGATCGGCGAAGAGCTGAGCCTGCGCCTGCTGCTGGCCAATGGCAGCTTTCGCACCTGGCACGGCTACCTCACGACGGTCGATGCGCTGGGAGGTGACGGTGGCCTGGCGCGCTACCGGCTGCACCTGCAACCGTGGCTCGCCGCGCTCGGCCTGCGCCGCGACAGCTTCGTGTACGCTGCCAAGAACGTGCAGGACATCGTCAGCGAGGTGTTCGCCGACCACACCACCGCCAGCTTCACTTTCGAAGTCACGCAAGAGATGCCTGTGCGGCCCACCTGCGTGCAGTACCGCGAGTCGGACCTGGCCTTCGTGCTGCGCCTGCTGGCCGAAGAAGGCCTGAGCTTTCGTTTCGAACATGAGCAGTCGACAGGGAGTGAGGGAGACGCAGGCTCTGCGAACAACAGCGCACCTTCGCACCACCGCCTGGTGATCTTCGACCGTGCGGCAACCCCGCCCGACTGCGCCTTGTCGCAGATCCGCTTCCACCGCGTCGACGCCACCGAATCGACCGACACCATCACCGCGTGGAGCAGCCGACGCCAGGTCGCCACCAATGCCGTCATGCGCAACGCGTGGGACGCCAGCATGCTGCAAGCCCCTACCGGCGCGGTGCAAAGCGCACTCGCCATGGGCGACGTGCCCGTGCTGGAGCACTACGACGGCGCCGGCGCCCAACGCTATGCCGACAGCGCCGCCGCCGCCCGACGTGCCGAGCAACAGCTGGTGGCGTTCGAGTCGCGCATCAAGCGCTACGGCGCGGCAGGCAGCGTGCGGCAACTCGGCGCGGGCGAGCGCTTCACGCTCACACAGCACGACCGCTACGAAGGCAACCAGTTCCTCGCACTGCGCGTGCGCCACGAAGCGGCCAACAACCTCGGCTCGCAGGCTGCGCAGGTGCTCGAGGCTGGCGAACTCGAGAAGGGCAGCTACCGCAACAGCTTCGAAGCCCAGCCGGCCGAGGCGCAGGTCGTGCCGCTGTGGCAGCCCAAGCCCACAGCGCCTGAGGCCATGGTCGCGCTCGTGGTCGGCGCAGATGACGACGAAGCCCCCACCGCCGTGCACACGCAGCGCGACCATCGCGTGCAGGTGCGTTTCCATTGGCAGGCCCAGCGTACGGCGCAGCAACAACAAGGACCGGGGCAAGGCCAAGGCCAAGGCAGCCTGGTGGCCGCCGGTCGCCATGCGAGCAACCGCCAGTCGGTCTGGTTGCGCGTGGCCGCCCCCGTGGCCGGCCCGAACTGGGGCGCGCACCACCTGCCGCGTGTGGGTTCCGAAGTGCTCGTGTCCTTCATCGAAGGCGACATCGATCGACCAGTCGTCGCCCAGCAGCTGTACAACGGCCAGGACCTGCCGCCCTGGTCGGCCGGCACCGATTCGTCGGCCAACCATGCGGGCGTGCTCTCAGGCTGGCACAGCCGCGCGCTCGATGGCAGCGGCTACAACCAGTGGATCGCCGACGACGCCCCCGGCCAGGTGCGCACCCGCCTGGCCAGCTCGCACGCGGCGAGCCAGTTGAACCTGGGTCACCTCAACGCCCAGTCGCCCGACGAGAGCAGCCGCGGCGCCTGGCGCGGCAGCGGCGCCGAGCTGCGCTCCGACGCCTGGGTCGCCACGCGCGCCGGCGAAGGCCTGCTGATCTCCACGTTGGCCCAGGAACGCGCGGCGGGCAGCGTGCAGGACACCACCAGCGTGCGCGGGCAGCTCGCGGGCGCGCTGCGCGAGGCGCAGAAGCTGTCTGATGCGGCCGGTGGCGCCAAGGCGCTGGCGTTGAATGCCACGGCGCTGCTGCAGCCGCTGATCGACGACATCGATCCGCAGAAGAACGGCCATTACCCGGGCAACGTCAACGGACAGGATGCGCGTGAGCCGAAGGGTGGGAACGGCGGCGATGGTGCAGGAGCGCGTGAAGGGCAAGACCCCGTGCCTGCCTTCGCGCGCCCACTCATGGTGCTCGATGCGGCCATGAGCCTGAACATGGCCACGCCTGCCAGCGCCACCGTGTTCGCGGGCGAGGCCATTCACTGGACCGCGCAAGCGCAGGCTCATCTGGCGGCGGGCAAGACCGTGGGTTTGGCGGCTGGCAAATCGGTGGGCCTGTACAGCCACGAAGGCGGCATCCAGGTCATTGCGCAAGAGGGGCCGGTGAGCGTGCAGGCGCACACCAACGAACTCGAATGGCTGGCCAAGGAAGGCTTCACGGTCACCAGCAGCAACGACGAGATCCATGTGCTGGCACAGCAGAAGATCACGCTCAAGGGGGGGCAGACGAGCATCGAGCTGGACGGGGCGAACATCACTTTGAAGATGCCGGCACTGCTGGATATCAAGGGGACGAGCAAGAGCTTTGTGGGGCCGAAGGGGAGCCCGGCGGAGTTGCCCTACCTGCCCGTCGGCGCACTGACGGAAACATCGCCTGACCTCGAACTGCACTACACCTACGACGACCTGACACCGGTGGTGCAGGCCACCTACAAGGTGACCTTCGATAGCGGTGCCGTGCTGCAAGGCATGCTCGATCAGGACGGCTACAAACTGCTGCGCGGGGTGCCCAAGGGCGGTTATCGCGTCGAATATGGGGAAGACGCGCGAGACTGGAAAGCGCCTCCGCTGACCAGGAACGATGCAGAGTTTCAAAAGCAGGACGTGAAGGACCAGGGCGTTGCCCTGATCGAAAAGGCGCTGGCCACAGAACCTCCGATCGGCGGCTGGACATCGGGAGAGGGAGAAAGCGCATGAGCGGAACGCGTGGCGAAATCGAGCGCTTCTTTCGTACGCTGCTGCTGGGCGACTTCGAGGAAGACCAGCACTTCGGTGCCCAGATCGTCGGCGGGCTGATCTCGCTGATTCCGATCCTCGACCAGGTGATGGATGCGCGCGACATCACGGGCACCCTGTTCAAGATCAATCAACGCGGAGGGTTCGACAAGGCCAGCTCGGATCAGCTGGTCAACCTGGGCTTTGCAGCGTTCGGCGCCATCCCTGAAGTGGGCAGTGCGTTCAAGACCGTTTTCAAGCCGCTGTGGAGAGAGCGTCGGGCCGTCAAGGGCGCGGTTCACAGCGGCCTGCAAGCCGTGGAAGGCCTGCTGGGATTGGGCAAGGGCGGCGCGATCAAATGGATACGAAAGGAGCTCCTCGGCAAGTGGGTGGCGCGCAGCAATGAGGCGATCCAGAAAGTCGATCTTGCGATGAACTCCTGCATCGAACTGCTCGAGTTCATTGCGACTGCGAGCGGCTGGAAAGACTGGATGATTCCCGACCCCGTGCAAAAGCTTGCCAGGGAACTGTTGCCCAGCCTGAAGAAGATGCGCGGCCAGATTCGGGCCCCGCTGCAGCGCGCCAGCAAGGAGATCTACGAATTCCTGGAAGACCTGCTGGGTGAGCAGGCCGCAGCCATCGTCATGGCGGCGGGGCAGCGCGCGGTGACCGCATCAGCCAATCCGGGCACGCGAGCCAGGGCCGGGCACAACGCGGCCGAGCTTCATCCGCGTGGCAAGGTGCCGCCGCGGCAGACAAAGCAGACTGTGGGGGGGCGCGCAGAGACTGATACCAGGAGGGGAGGTGGGCCGGTTCATACCGCGAAGCAGCTCTTGCGCAAGACGTTCAAGAATCTGGCCAGCCAGGAGAAGGGTCTGGTGGGCGAGCATATGGCCGATTACCACGAGGCGAAGCGGTTGCGCGGGAGTTGGCCGCACGACAAGCTCAAGGGGCAGTGGTCGCCCGCGACCGTCCGAAAGCTCAACGTAGACAAGAGGCCGGTCAATCTGCGGCTGATCGACCTCCCGAAGGTGAATCATGCGGGGCTGGATGCGGTATGGCAGCACGGCGCGAACTACACCGTGACCGAAGCCAAGGCCCGAGAGAGCATCGGGGCGGCCTACGGGCTAGGAAAGTTCCTCGTCAGCAAGGGCAAGATGCCCAAGGTCACAGGCCTGAGTCCCGATCATGAGCTGCTGCACTATCTGTTGAGCGACAGTCAAGATAAGCGAGGGGTGGAATTCAAGATGGTGCAGATGTCCAAGGAGTGGGTGACCGACAGAGCCCCTGCTGAAGGCCTTGATCGCGCAGCCGGGAATGCGATCAAGGCGTATGCGGCCGCGCGTCGTGTCGTGCTTATCACTTTCGAGTCAGAGGGGGCTCTCGACCACGCCGAAGCTCTGACGGACATCCATATGGGGAAGCCGGATGCTCAGGTTCATCCGCACACCCAGCACGGCATCACACGTGAGTGGGAGGCCACTGCAATTGACGCAGTGGTGAAGGCTCGTGAGCGTGCGCGGCAGGCCAAAACCGGGACATCGCAACGCGATGGAACTGCAGGCAACAAGCCCGCAAAACCCACCAAGCCCACCAAACCTCGCAAATGACGAGAAATATCGCCAACTTTAGAAATTGATAACTCCGCGTCATGACCGCTCACCAATTCCGCGCCAAGAGAAGACAGAAATTCCTGACGGAGCAGTACTACCTCCTCAATATCTTCGATCTCGCAGAGAGTTCAAAAGCTTATGCGCAGGGAGTCGTCAACCTTCGTGCACGAGGCGACCTCGAGCCTGCTGGTCAAGGCGGCATATTCAAGGATCAACTCAATCTCTTGAAGCTTCGCTACACCGCGGGTGATGCCATCGATGAGCTGAAGCCGGTCTATGCAGATGTATTGAAGGCGCTGGGCGAGTGGAACGATGCCTACCGTGTCTATATCAAGGCATTGGCGGTTGAGTCGGGCGAGGAGCTGAGCGACTACGGAACGCCTTTGGATTTTGACGACTTGTCTCACTTCCAACTGGCGATGGATGTGGTCAGCCTCGGAGTCCTCCTGGGTGATGGGGATGCGCTGCGCCAGATCGCGAAGTGGCTCCAGCAACATCGCGGCACCGACCTGCTATTCGAGTCCTTGATCGAGCCAGCTGTCTCGGACCCGCGAGACAACACGGACTTCTTTCATGTCAGCCCTTACGATCCGCTGATCGATGCCTTCTACACGGTTGAGACGCCTGACGAAGCGAGTGCAAAGGTCAAGGAATATCTCGACGACTGGTACAAAAGCTTCGAAGGTGCGCCTTGGCATGACGGGCACTTGCATGCTGTCGAAGGCGAGTACATGCCGTACTACGGCTACTGGTCCTTCGAAGCTGCCGCCGTTTGTGTGATTCACGATATCGACGACAGCACATTTCGAAATCACCTTCTGTACCCGAAGGATCTTGCCGACTGGGCACGCACGAATCACTCGCTGGCCCGCCTCAAGCCGGGCGCGTCGAAGGCGGAAGGTTCGGACTCGCGTTCGAACCGCGTGCCCGGTGGCGAGCCTTGTCCCAAAGCAGGCTGGTGGCTGACGCCTGCCAAGGTTGGAAGTCGTCGCTACTTCAAGGTTGGTGAAGTCATGCCCAACGTCAAAGGGAGCAGCTATGGCTCCACTTTCTGGCAGTGGGACATCGACCAGTCTTCCCCGAAGCTTTGACGGTTGGATCGGGGTGACAAAGAATTCGATGCCACGCGGGCAGTTCGGCTCAAAAATTGGGACTGAGTTGCGTGATGAGCGAACCGCGAGGTCTGTCGTGAGAGAATTTCGCGTCAAGAGCAGGCAAGCTTTTCTGAAAGAGCAGGACTACACACTGAATTTGAAGGTGTTCAGTTTCCTGATGTCTGAGTCGGAAAAATCGCTCTTGCAGCGGAAAGCTGCAGGTGATCTCGAACCATTCGGAGAGGCGGGAAGATTCAAGGACGTCCTGGATATTCTCAAGCTCAACTACACCGCTGGCTGTTCCATCGAAGAGTTGATCCCCCTGTATGGGGAGGTGATGACAGCCTTGGGTGAGTGGCATACAGCCGAGCAAGAGTATTCCGAATGGCTCGCAAAAAAGCGCGAAGAGGACCTTCGCCTTGATATGACGCCATTCGAATTCGAGGATCTCTATCACTTCCAAATCGCCATCGATGTCGTGAGCTTGGGGGTGCTGCTGGGTGATGGCGATGCACTTCGCCAAAGCGCCCTTTGGATGCAAAGTGCACGAGGGACCGATTTGCTTTTTGAGTCGCTCATCGAGCCAGCAGTCCCTGACCCACGAGACAACGCGGATTTCTTCCATGTCAGCCCCTACGATCCGCTGATCGATGCCTTCTACACGGTAGAGACGCCTGACGAAGCGAGTGCAAAGGTCAAGGAGTATCTCGACGGCTGGTACAAGAGCTTCGAAGGTGCGCCTTGGCATGACGGGCATTTGCATGCTGTCGAAGGCGAGTACATGCCCTACTACGGCTACTGGTCGTTTGAAGCCGCTGCTGTCTGCGTGATCCACGGCATCGACGACAGCACATTTCGCAATCACCTTCTGTACCCGAAAGACCTTGCCGACTGGGCACGCACCCACCACTCGCTGGCCCATCTCAAGCCGGGCGCGCCGAAGGCGGAAGGCGCTGACTCGCGCCCGAACCGGGTGCCTGGTGGCGAGGTTCGGATGGTCAAGTGCCGCAGTATTTCGTGCAAAGCAAGGGCAAGAGCTTCTATCAGCGCAGTACTACAAGCTCAATATTCGATGGCTCAATCTCTTGATCGAGGAGAACAACAAGCTTGATTCGAGCGGAATCACTGTGGATGACGTCGAGTTCGCCGGAGTTTTGGGGAGCACGTTCATAGAGCGACTCAACATCTTGAAGCTCAAATACACCGGTGGGTGCACTGTTGAGGAACTGAACTCTCTATACGCAGATGCAGTCAATGCCTTGGTTCAATGGCACGACGCATATCGCAGCCATATCAAAGCGTTGGCCCTTGAGTCAGGTGATGATCTGCGCGAAGACGGAACCCCTCTTCATTTTGAAGACCTTTACCACTTTCAATTGGCGATCGATGTCATCAGTATTGGGGTGCTCCTGGGTGCCGGTGATGCCATCCGGCAAGTTGCCCATTGGACGGAGCGCTATCGGGGAACCGATCTGCTTTTCGAATCCTTGATCGAGCCAGCCATCTCGGACCCGCGAGACAACACAGACTTCTTTCATGTCAGCCCGTACGACCCGTTGATCGATGCCTTCTACACGGTTGAGACACCTGACGAGGCAAGTGCAAAGGTCAAGGAGTATCTCGACGGCTGGTACAAGAGCTTCGAAGGAGCGCCTTGGCATGATGGGCATTTGCATGCTGTCGAAGGCGAGTACATGCCTTACTACGGCTACTGGTCGTTCGAAGCTGCCGCTGTCTGCTTGATCCACGGTATCGACGACAGCAGCTTTCGTGATCACCTTCTGTACCCCAAGGACCTTGCAGACTGGGCGCGGGCCAATCGCTCGCTGGAGCGTCTCGAGTCAGGTGCCTAGACTGAGACAAGGATAGGTCCCATTGGGCTGTATCGAGAGCCGAGCAAAGAAACAGTCCCATGTGGCTCTACCTCCATCACACCGCCTCCGACCTCATCGACCTGGACCCCGCAACCGGCCATTGGCGCCCGATCGACGACGCCGAAAAGCCGCCGGGTGCCGCGGTGCTCGCCGATCTCCCTGTCAAAGGCGGCTACACGATCGAGAACGACAAGCGCTACTACAGCTACTGGACGCCCGACGAGAAATTCGTTTTTCGCAGTGACGACGGCGCCGTGTTCGAGATCTGCCAGAAGCGCGGCGATGGCTCGGTGGTCATGCTCCCGCCGGTCCTTCGGTGCGAGATCGCGCCTTCGCGGTATGGCGATGGGCGCTTGCGGCAGGGCTTCAGCCAATTCCGGCTGATGGATGCCGCGACAGGCCAGGTTCTCTTCGAACTGGACTACAACGCCGAGCGCTATCAACGTCTGTACCAGTCCGACTTCACTGCCGCTGCGGCGGAGCAGGATCTGTCCGATTGGGATTTCTTCATCGCCTTGCAAGGTGCCATCGAGATCTTCGCGGAGCGCGCCGCGTCCGGTCGCATCGCGTTCGCCGCGGAGGCCGATGGTTCGGCGCAGGTCCAAGGGCAGCGCATGCGCCGCGATGAGCTGCTGTTTGCGGACACCGGCCAGAAGTGCCCGCGGTCGGGCATCTGGGCCTGCCTGACGGATCTGCGGGTGAGCGTGGCTGTCACGCAGGGCGAGCCGATGCCCTCGAACGGGGGGCGGCCGGAGCAATGGGTCTGGAGTCGCTCCGACTGATTGGAGTCCTGCCCGCGTCGCCCGCGACTTTTAACCCCGCCTCAGCCGGGTCACATGCCCTTGCGCATAATTGACGCAAGCTATGACTCTCACCGAACTCAAATACATCGTCGCAGTCGCCCGTGAGCGGCATTTCGGCAAGGCGGCCGAGGCCTGTTACGTGTCCCAGCCGACGCTTTCGGTGGCCATCAAGAAGCTCGAGGACGAACTCGAGGTCAAGCTCTTCGAGCGCAGCGCCGGTGAAGTGACCGTGACGCCGCTCGGCGAGCAGATCGTCCAGCAGGCGCAGAGCGTGCTCGACCAGGCCGCCAGCATCAAGGAGATCGCCAAGCGCGGCAAGGACCCGCTGGCCGGTCCGCTGAACCTGGGCGTGATCTACACGATCGGCCCGTACCTGCTGCCCGACCTGGTGCGCCAGGTGATCGCGCGCACGCCGCAGATGCCGCTGGTGCTGCAGGAGAACTTCACGGTCAAGCTGCTCGAGATGCTGCGCGCCGGCGAGATCGATTGCGCGATCATGGCCGAGCCCTTTCCCGACACGGGCCTGGCGATGGCGCCGCTGTACGACGAGCCCTTCATGGCGGCGCTGCCCGCGAAGCACAAGTTCGCCGACCGCGAGTCGATCACCTCCGAAGAACTGCAGAGCGAGACCATGCTGCTGCTGGGCACGGGCCACTGTTTCCGCGACCACGTGCTGGAGGTGTGCCCCGAGTTCGCGCGCTTCTCGAGCAACGCCGAGGGCATCCGCAAGAGCTTCGAAGGCTCGTCGCTGGAGACCATCAAGCACATGGTGGCCTCGGGCATGGGCGTGACGCTGGTGCCGCGCCTGTCGGTGCCGGCCGAAGCGCTCAAGCCAAAGGTCAAGGGTCGCAAGGAGCCCGAGCAGATGGTGTGCTACCTGCCCGTGCGCGATGCGCAGGACCGCGACCCGCCGATGCGCCGCGTGGTGCTGGCCTGGCGCCGCACCTTCACGCGCTACGAGGCGATCGCGGCGCTGCGCAACGCGATCTACGCGTGCGAGCTGCCGGGCGTCAAGCGACTCTCCTAGAGTGCTGTCCGCGATTCGGGGCCTCGGCCTACGTGCGGGCTGTTTGGGATCGCTGATCGCTGGGATAGAGTGAAGCTGTTGCGAAGCCGCCTGCCGGCTTTCAGAATTTCGGTGTCGTTCACCCAACTTCAAGAAAGACCTCTCCGCCATGGCCAAACCCTCGAAGAAGACCAAGTCCCCGTCGCCCGCTGCTTCCGCCGGCAAGGTGCCCAAGAAGGGCGGCGCCGTCGTCGCGCAGGAGTCGGGCAGCCGCAACGCGCCGCTGATCAACATCGGCATCGAGCGGCAGGACCGCGCAGCGATTGCCGAAGGCCTGAGCCGCGTGCTGGCCGACACCTACACGCTGTACCTCACGACCCACAACTTCCACTGGAACGTGACGGGGCCGCACTTCAACTCGCTGCATGCGATGTTCATGACGCAGTACACGGAATTGTGGGGCTCGACGGACGTGATCGCCGAGCGCATCCGCGCGCTGGGCCACTACGCGCCGGGCTCGTACGCCGAGTTCAGCAAGATCGCCACCGTGCCCGACGTGCCGCAGAACCCGCCGAAGGCGATGGAGATGGTGCGCATCCTCGTGAAGGGCCACGAAACGGTGTCGCGCATCGCGCGCGAGTTCATCCCGGTGGCCGAAGAGGCCGGCGACGACCCGACCGCCGACATGCTGACCGCACGCTGCACGGTGCACGACCAGACGGCCTGGATGCTGCGCTCGCTGCTCGAGGACTGACGTCGTCCCGATCTCCCGGCACCTGATGATGTGCCGGGAGCCCCTTCAAGAGCGGCACAATGGCCGCTCTTTTGACGTCTGCCGCCTTGTTGTTCGCATGCCTCTCGCCCGCCGTTTTGCGCTCTACCTCGATCTCATCCGCTGGAACCGGCCGGCCGGCTGGCTGCTGTTGCTGTGGCCCACGCTGGGCGCACTCTGGTTCGCGGCCGACGGCTGGCCCGGCTGGCATCTGCTCGTGGTGTTCACGCTCGGCACGTTCCTGATGCGCAGCGCGGGCTGCTGCATCAACGATGTGGCCGACCGCGATTTCGATCGCCATGTGAAGCGCACGGCCCAGCGGCCCGTGACCAGCGGTGCGATGTCGGTCAAGGAGGCGCTGGGTCTGGGGGCGGTGCTGGCGCTGATGTCTTTCGGGCTGGTGCTCACCACCAATCGCACGACGGTGCTGTGGTCGTTCGCGGCCCTGGCGATCACGCTGATCTATCCGTTTGCCAAGCGCTTCGTGTCGATCCCTCAGGCGGTGCTGGGCATCGCCTTCAGCTTCGGCATCCCGATGGCCTTTGCCGCGGTGCAGTCGACGGTGCCGGCATTTGCCTGGTGGCTGCTGGCGGGCAACCTGTTCTGGGTGCTGGCCTATGACACCGAGTACGCGATGGTGGACCGCGACGACGACCTGAAGATCGGCATGAAGACCTCGGCCATCACCTTCGGCCGCCTGGATGTGGCGGCGGTGATGGCGAGCTATGCGATCTTCCTGGCGGTCTGGATCTGGGCCGGTACCAGCCGTTCGCTGGGGGTGCTCTTCTATCTGGGGATCGCCGCGGCGGCGGCTCAGGCGCTCTGGCATTGGCGCCTGATCCATGACCGCACGCGCGAGGGCTGCTTCAAGGCTTTCCGCGAAAACCACTGGCTGGGCTTCACGGTGTTTGTGGGCATCGTGGCTGGCTACACCGTCCGGTAACCAGCCGGCTCACCGGCTCAGCCGCGCCCGAATTCCTCGCCCAGCTCGGCCGCGCGCTTCTGCGCGGCGCGGATCGCGGTCTTGAACTGCCCTTTCACGTCGGCGGCTTCGAGTGCGCTCAGGGCCGCGTAGGTCGTGCCGCCCTTGGAGGTCACGCGTTCGCGCAGGACCGACGGCGGCTCGGTCGCGCTGTGGGCCAGCGCCGAGGCGCCGGTGAAGGTGCCGATGGCCAGTCGCTGGGCCTGGTCGGGGCTGAGGCCCATCTCGACACCGGCTTCGGTCATCGCCTCGATGAAATAGAACACGTAGGCCGGGCCCGAGCCCGACAGGGCGGTCACGGCATCGAGCGCGGGTTCGGTGTCGACCCAGATCAGCTCGCCGGTCGGCGCCAGCAACTGGCCGACGCGCGCACGGTCGGCGCCTTCGACACCCGGCCGCGCGAACAGCCCGGTCATGCCCTTGCCCACCAGGGCCGGCGTGTTGGGCATGGCGCGCACCACGCGCTCGGTGCCGAGCCAGCGGGCGATGCTGTCCGACGGAATGCCCGCCGCCACGCTCAGGTGCAGGGCGTCACCGGCGAAGGCGCGCACGGGGCGGGCGGCTTCCGCGAAGGTCTGTGGCTTGACCGCCCACACCACCACGGCGCAGCGCGAGAGGGCCTCCGTGGCCTCGGCCTGGGCCACGATGCCGAAGGACTGGGTCAGCTTGGTGCGGGCGTCCTCGAAGGGCTCGACCACCTCGAAGTTATCGGCCGCGGCGCCTTGCTGGATCAGGCCGCCGATGATGGCGCTGGCCATGTTGCCGCCGCCGATGAAGGCGATGGGGGGCAGGGGGCCCGGCGCGGTGCGGGGCAGGAAGGTCACGGCGATGGTCATGGTCGGTCGGTGTAGGCGAAGGCGGCGAACTGCGTCACTTGCAGCGGGTTGAAATTGTCGTCGCTCACGACCACCAGCAGGCGGCGGCCGTCGGGCAGCAGCGGGCCCCAGCACATGCCTTCGCTGTTGTCGAGGCGCGACAGGCCGAGGGTGGCGAAATCGGCCACGAGCGTCTTGGCGGCGGGGCGGTGGTTGCCGGGCGAGAGGGCGTCGATGGCGAGCACGTCGTCGGCGGCCCGGGTGTCGATCTCGTACAGGCGCAGCGAATTGCCGGCGCCCGTGGCGTAGGCGCGCTCCAGCACCAGCATGCGGTGGGCGTCGAGCATCAGGACCTCGCTCACGCCGTTGTCGGCGTAGGTGCCCGGCACGAGCGGGCGCAGCGGGATGGCGTCGGGCACGTAGGCGATCTGGCGCACGGCGTGGCCGGTCGACAGGTCGACCTGGGTGAAGCGGCAGGGGCCGCCGGGGGTGGAGGTGGTCGGGACCGGGCCGTCCTGGATGAGGGCGTTTTCCATCGCGATCCAGGCCGAACGGTCGTCGGGCGTGAGGGCCAGGCCTTCGAAGCTCAGGTTGTCGCGCGGGCCGCGGCGCTGGGTCGGGTCCGGTGCGAACATCGCCGGCAGCGCGAATTCGCGCAGGAAGCGGCCGTCGCGGCCTGATTCATGCAGCGCAGGGCCGAAACCGCGGGCGATGTCGCCTTCGCTCGTCCAGAGCAGGGTGCCGGTCGAGGGGCGCAGCCGCAGGGCTTCGGGGTCGGGAACTGGCAGGCCGGTGACCGCCTGGCGCCGCCCCGGCCACGGGCCGCCGCCTGGGCGTTGCAGCTGAACAACGCCGGTCGGCTCGGGGGCGACGTCGGTCGGAAGGAGCCATTGCGCGGTGTAGCAGCGCACAGGCGCCAGGTCCGACCGATCATCGCTGAGAAGCAGGTACTCACCTTTGATCGGGTCGTAGTCGATGCCTGACAGGCCGCCCGCCGTGGTGTTCTCTATGGAGCGTCGATGTGCCCAGCGGGCTTCCGCCAGGCGCTGCAGCCGGCCGGTGTCCGGAGCCGGCGGTGCCGCACTGCGGCATCCGCCGAGGCCGAATCCCAGCCCCAACAGGCCCGCGCCGCCCACCAGCACGCGTCGGCGCAGCGGCGAAGACGGCGGAACGGGGGGGTGAATAGGGGCGCGCACGCCACAAAGTCTAGCGGCAGCCGGTGATGGTGTAGTAGGGCAGTTGACATCCCTTGAGTTGGGTGCCACAATCGCGGGCTTCGCTTTCAAAAGGCGAAGCTTTCAGCCCAAAGCGGAAGCGTCTCGAGTGGTTCGAGGCGTGGACGACGGGCCCAAGACTGACCGCGGCGTTTCCCTCCTGGAGGCGCATCGGTACAAGTTGGGAATATCAAGAAATGATCCAAACTGAATCCCGGCTCGAAGTGGCCGACAACACGGGCGCGAAATCCGTCCTGTGTATCAAGGTGCTCGGTGGCTCCAAGCGGCGTTACGCCAGCGTGGGCGACGTCATCAAGGTCAGCATCAAGGAAGCCGCTCCGCGTGGTCGCGTCAAGAAGGGCGAGATCTACAGCGCAGTGGTGGTCCGCACCGCCAAGGGCATCCGTCGCGCCGACGGCTCGCTCGTCAAGTTCGACGGCAATGCCGCCGTTCTGCTCAACGCCAAGCTGGAGCCCATCGGCACCCGCATCTTCGGACCGGTCACGCGCGAACTGCGCACCGAGAAGTTCATGAAGATCGTGTCGCTGGCCCCCGAAGTTCTCTAAGGACACAACGCCATGAACAAGATTCGCAAAGGCGACCAGGTCATCGTGTTGGCCGGTCGTGACAAGGGCAAGCGCGGCACCGTGTCGCTGCGCGCAGACGACTCGCATGTGATCGTCGACGGCATCAACCTCGTCAAGAAGCACACCAAGCCGAACCCCCTCAAGGGCACGACCGGTGGCATCGTCGAGAAGGCCATGCCGATTCACCAATCCAACGTGGCGATCTTCAATGCCGCGACCGGCAAGGCCGATCGCGTGGGCATCAAGATCTCCGAAGGTGCTGACGGCAAGCGCGTCGCGGTTCGCGTCTTCAAGTCCAGCGGCGACGAAATCAAGTTCGCCTAAGAGGTACTCACATGGCACGTCTCCAACAACACTATCGCGAAAAGATCGCGAAAGACCTGACGGAAAAGTTCGGCTACACGTCGCCGATGCAAGTTCCGCGTCTCACCAAGATCACCCTGAACATGGGTGTGGGTGAAGCAGTCGCCGACAAGAAGGTCCTCGACAACGCCGTCGCCGACCTGACCAAGATCGCTGGCCAGAAGCCCGTGGTCACCAAGTCGAAGAAGGCTATTGCCGGCTTCAAGATCCGCGAAAACCAGCCGATCGGCTGCATGGTCACGCTGCGTGGCGTGCACATGTACGAGTTCCTGGACCGTTTCGTCACCGTGGCCCTGCCCCGCGTGCGTGACTTCCGTGGTATCTCGGGTCGCGCATTCGACGGCCGCGGCAACTACAACATCGGCGTCAAAGAGCAGATCATTTTCCCTGAGATCGAATACGACAAGGTCGACGCCCTGCGCGGTCTCAATATCAGCATCACGACGACGGCCAAGACCGACGAAGAAGCCAAGGCGCTTCTCGCTGGCTTCCGTTTCCCGTTCAAGAACTGAGGTGATCTGTGGCTAAAGCATCTTTGATCCAGCGCGAACTCAAGCGCGACAAGCTGGTTGCCAAGTTCGCTGCGAAGCACGCAGAACTGAAGGCAGCTTCCAACGACGCGAAGAAGAGCGACGAAGAGCGCGCAGCGGCCCGCCTGGCCCTGCAGAAGCTCCCGCGCAACGCGAACCCCACGCGCCAGCGCAACCGTTGCGAAATCACCGGTCGCCCCCGTGGCACCTTCCGTCAATTCGGTCTGGCTCGCGCCAAGATCCGCGAACTGGCTTTCAATGGCGACATCCCCGGTGTCACCAAGGCCAGCTGGTAAGCCAGGCAGGAGCAAACAACATGAGCATGAGTGATCCCATTGCCGACCTGCTGACGCGTATCCGTAACGCGCAGATGGTGGCGAAGCCCACCGTGTCGGTCCCGTCTTCGAAAGTGAAGATCGCGATCGCACAAGTCCTGAAGGACGAGGGTTACATCGACGGTTTCCAGGTCAAGACCGAAGCCGGCAAGAGCGAACTTGAAATCTCGCTGAAGTACTACGCTGGCCGTCCGGTCATCGAGCGCATTGAGCGCGTGAGCCGTCCTGGCCTGCGCGTCTACAAGGCCAGCACTTCCATTCCGCAAGTCCAGAACGGCCTCGGCGTTGCGATCGTCACGACCCCCAAGGGCGTGATGACCGACCGCAAGGCGCGCGCCACCGGTGTCGGCGGCGAAGTTCTGTGCTACGTCGCCTAACCGAGACATCGAGGAGTTACTGAAATGTCCCGAGTAGGAAAAATGCCGGTCACCATCCCCGCAGGCGTGGATGTGTCGATCAAGGAAGACCAGATCAGCGTCAAGGGCACGGGCGGTACGCTCAGCCTGGCTCGCAATGCGCTGGTGAATGTCGTCAACAAGGACGGCAAGCTGAGCTTCGAGCCCGCCAACGAATCGCGTGAAGCCAACGCGATGAGCGGCACGGTTCGCCAGCTGGTGAACAACATGGTGGTTGGCGTGACCAAGGGCTTCGAGAAGAAGCTCAGTCTGGTCGGCGTCGGCTACAAGGCTGCAGCGTCCGGCGCCAAGCTGAACCTGCAAGTCGGTTACTCGCACCCGGTCAACATCGACATGCCGCAAGGCATCACGGTGACCACCGCGACCCCGACCGAAGTCGTGATCAAGGGTGCCGATCGCCAACGCGTCGGCCAGATCGCTGCTGAGATCCGCGCTGTTCGTCCGCCAGAGCCCTACAAGGGCAAGGGCATCCGCTATGCGGACGAGAAGATCGTGATCAAAGAGACCAAGAAGAAGTAAGGGGCAGCAAAATGATGTTGACCAAAAAAGCACAGCGTCTTCGCCGCTCGCGCCAGACCCGCATCCGCATCGCGACGCAGGGCGTGGCCCGCCTCACGGTGAACCGCACCAACCTGCACATCTATGCCACCGTCATTTCCGACGACGGCACCAAGGTGATCGCAACCGCATCGACCGCCGAAGCCGAAGTGCGCGCAGCACTCGGCGCCTCGGGCAAGGGTGGCAATGCCGCCGCTGCCACCGCCATCGGCAAGCGCATCGCTGAAAAGGCGAAGGCTGCCGGCGTCGAGAAGGTCGCTTTCGATCGCGCAGGTTTCGCCTACCACGGCCGCGTCAAGGCGCTGGCCGAGGCAGCCCGCGAAGCCGGTCTGCAGTTCTAATCGGACACGAGATTCAAAATGGCAAAGATTCAAGCAAGAACGCAGAACGAAGGTCCTGAGGACGGTTTGCGCGAGAAGATGATCGCGATCAACCGCGTCACCAAGGTGGTGAAGGGTGGTCGTATCCTCGGTTTCGCAGCGCTGACCGTGGTCGGTGACGGCGATGGCCGCGTCGGCATGGGCAAGGGCAAGTCGAAGGAAGTGCCGGCTGCCGTGCAGAAGGCAATGGAAGAAGCCCGTCGCAACCTGTTCAAGGCTCCGATCAAGAACGGTACGCTGCACCACCAGGTGCAAGGTCACCACGGTGCTGCCACCGTCGTGATGTACCCGGCTCCCAAGGGTACCGGCATCATCGCCGGCGGCCCGATGCGCGCCGTGTTCGAAGTCATGGGCATCACCGACATCGTGGCCAAGAGCCATGGTTCGTCGAACCCCTACAACATGGTTCGCGCCACGCTCGACGGGTTGAAGAACTCGACGACCGCCGGCCAGGTGGCTGCCAAGCGCGGCCTCACCGTCGAAGAAATCTTCGCCTGAGCGCAAGCTCTCGCAAGGCTGAAGGAAGCATTCAAATGACGCAACAACAAACCCTCAAGGTGCAGCTGGTGAAGAGCCCGATCGGCACCAAGGAATCGCATCGCGCGACCGTGCGTGGCCTCGGCCTGCGCAAGCTCAACAGCGTGAGCGAGCTGCAAGACACGCCCGCAGTGCGCGGCATGATCAACAAGATCAGTTATCTGGTCAAAGTTCTGTAAGAGAGACTGATATGGAACTCAATGGCATCAAGCCGGCAGCTGGCGCCAAGCACGCCAAGCGTCGCGTCGGCCGCGGTATCGGTTCCGGCCTGGGCAAAACCTCGGGTCGCGGTCACAAGGGCCAGAAGTCGCGCGCAGGCGGTTTCCACAAGGTCGGCTTCGAAGGCGGTCAAATGCCGCTGCAGCGTCGTCTGCCGAAGCGTGGCTTCAAGTCGCAACTGCTGAAGTACAACGCCGAAGTCACGCTGACTGCTCTCGAGCAGCTCGGCCTGGCCGAAGTCGATGTCCTGGCACTGAAGCAAGCCGGCCTCGTGGGCCAGCTCGCCAAGGTCGTCAAGATCATCAAGACCGGCGAACTCACCAAGGCCGTCAAGCTGACGGGCGTGGGTGCGACCGCTGGTGCCAAGGCTGCGATCGAAGCAGCCGGCGGCAGCCTCGCCTGATCACCATCGGACTGAAAGAAGTTCTTCGTGGCAACTAACGCGGCAACGATCGCAAAAACAGGCAAGTTCGGCGACCTTCGTCGTCGGCTGGTCTTTTTGCTGCTCGCGCTCGTGGTCTATCGGATTGGCGCGCACATTCCTGTGCCGGGTATCAACCCGGACCAGCTGGCAGCGTTGTTCCAGGGCCAACAGGGCGGCATTCTGAGCCTGTTCAACATGTTCTCGGGCGGAGCGCTGTCGCGTTTCACCGTGTTCGCGTTGGGGATCATGCCGTACATCTCGGCGTCGATCATCATGCAGCTGATGACCTACGTGCTTCCCAGCTTCGAGCAATTGAAGAAGGAAGGCGAGGCCGGTCGCCGCAAGATCACGCAGTACACGCGCTATGGCGCGCTTGGCCTGGCTCTGTTCCAGTCGTTCAGCATCGCAGTGGCCCTCGAATCGTCGGCCGGTCTGGTGATCGCCCCCGGTTTCGGCTTCCGCCTGACCGCCATGGTGAGCCTGACTGCTGGTTCGATGTTCCTGATGTGGCTCGGCGAACAGATCACCGAACGCGGCCTGGGCAACGGCATCTCGATCCTGATCTTTGCAGGTATCGCGGCTGGTCTTCCGGGCGCCATCGGTGGCTTGGCTTCGCTGGTGACGACCGGTGCGATGAACCCCATCGTCGCGCTCTTCATCATCGCTGTCGTGGTGCTGGTCACCTACTTCGTGGTGTTCGTGGAACGCGGTCAGCGCAAGATCCTCGTGAACTATGCGCGACGCCAGGTTGGCAACAAGGTCTACGGCGGTCAGTCGTCGCACCTGCCCCTGAAGCTGAACATGGCTGGTGTGATTCCTCCGATCTTCGCGTCGTCGATCATTCTGCTGCCGGCAACGGTGGTGGGCTGGTTCAGCGCCGGTGACGGTGGTTTCCGCTGGATCAAGGACATCGCCAGCGCACTGCGCCCGGGCGAGCCGATCTATGTGCTGCTGTACGCTGCCGCGATCGTTTTCTTCTGCTTCTTCTACACGGCACTCGTGTTCAACAGCAAGGAAACGGCCGACAACCTGAAGAAGAGTGGTGCGTTCATTCCAGGCATTCGCCCGGGTGACCAGACCGCTCGCTATATCGACAAGATTCTGGTTCGCCTGACGTTGGCCGGCGCGGTGTACATCACCTTCGTTTGCCTGCTGCCCGAGTTCCTGATCCTGAAGTACAACGTCCCGTTCTACTTCGGTGGTACCTCCCTGCTGATCATCGTGGTCGTCACGATGGACTTCATGGCCCAGGTGCAAAACTACATGATGTCCCAGCAGTACGAATCGCTGCTGAAGAAGGCGAACTTCAAGACATCGTAGGGCCGTGAGTTTCAGTATTGAGAATTTGGGTGTGGGCGGTGTACCGCCACGTTAAACAGTTTTAGGAGAATGAAATGAGAGTTTCGGCTTCGGTCAAAACCATCTGCCGTAATTGCAAGGTCATCCGCCGTAAAGGTGTGGTGCGTGTGATTTGCACCGACCCGCGCCACAAGCAGCGCCAGGGTTGATTGAAGAGTATTAGAGGACGCACATGGCACGTATTGCTGGCATCAACATCCCGCCGCACAAGCACGCTGAAATCGGCCTGACCGCCATTTTCGGTATCGGTCGCACCCGCGCCCGTCAGATCTGCGAAGCGAGCGGCATCGAATATTCGAAGAAGATCAAGGATCTGACCGACGCCGATCTCGAGAAGATCCGCGACCAGATCGCTCTGTTCACGATCGAAGGCGATCTGCGTCGCGAGACGACGATGAACATCAAGCGTTTGATGGACATCGGCTGCTATCGCGGCTTCCGTCACCGTCGCGGCCTGCCGATGCGCGGCCAGCGCACGCGCACCAACGCCCGCACCCGCAAGGGTCCGCGCAAGGCTGCGCAGTCCCTGAAGAAATAAGGATAGACAAGCATGGCTAAAGCACCTGCAAACAACGCCGCACAGCGCGTTCGCAAGAAGGTTCGCAAGAACGTTGCGGACGGTATCGCCCACGTGCATGCCTCGTTCAACAACACCATCATCACGATCACCGATCGCCAGGGCAACGCCCTGTCGTGGGCTTCGTCGGGTGGCCAGGGCTTCAAGGGCTCGCGCAAGTCGACCCCCTTCGCTGCGCAGGTCGCTTCCGAAGTGGCCGGCCGTGCTGCTGTCGAACAAGGTATCAAGAACCTCGACGTCGAGATCAAGGGCCCTGGCCCCGGTCGCGAGTCGTCGGTGCGCGCACTGGCTGCGCTCGGCATCCGGATCAATTCCATTGCCGACGTGACGCCCGTTCCGCACAACGGCTGCCGTCCCCAGAAGCGTCGCCGCATCTGATCGTCAGTCCGCAAGGCGCAGCCAGCTTTCGAGCGGCTGCGCATTTGTTTTTTCACTAAGCCCACCGCCATCGGCACCTCCGCCGACGGCTCCCGCAGGCAACTGCGGCAGATGACACCAAGGAAATACCGTGGCACGTTACCTCGGCCCCAAGGCCAAACTTTCCCGCCGTGAAGGCACCGACCTGTTCCTGAAGAGCGCCCGCCGTTCGATCCAGGACAAGGCCAAGTTCGACTCCAAGCCCGGCCAGCACGGTCGCACCTCGGGTCAGCGCACCTCCGACTACGGTCTGCAGCTGCGTGAGAAGCAGAAGGTCAAGCGCATGTACGGCGTGCTCGAGAAGCAATTCCGCCGCTACTTCGAAGAAGCCGATCGCCGCCGTGGCAACACCGGCGCCAACCTGCTGTTCATCCTCGAGTCGCGCCTGGACAACGTGGTCTATCGCATGGGCTTCGGCTCGACGCGCGCCGAAGCACGCCAGCTCGTGTCGCACAAGGCGATCACCGTGAACGGCCAGTCGGTCAACA
The DNA here is from genome assembly GCF_003581445.1 of Acidovorax cavernicola. Lineage (NCBI taxonomy): Bacteria > Pseudomonadati > Pseudomonadota > Betaproteobacteria > Burkholderiales > Comamonadaceae > Acidovorax > Acidovorax cavernicola. The sequence continues at coordinate 90,633 of NZ_QXMN01000020.1, forward strand.
TCCCGTCGTACCTGGTCAAGACCGGTGACGTGATCGCCGTGCGCGAAAAGTCGAAGAAGCAGAACCGCATTGTCGAAGCGCTGCAACTCGCCCAACAAGTCGGCATGCCGGCCTGGGTCGATGTGAACGCCGACAAGGCCGAAGGCACCTTCAAGAAGGTCCCGGATCGCGACGAATTCGCAGCCGACATCAACGAATCGCTGATCGTCGAACTGTATTCGCGTTGATTTTCTCTACCCGCCTGCGCGTCCTTGCGCCGGCGGGAGATTGATATTGTTGTTCACGTTCCTGTTCCGCACTCTGTTGCGGATCAGGCGCTTCACCAGCCTTACCGGTGTAACGAGCCGGGGGTATTGAGAGGAAGTCTGCATGCAAACCACCCTGCTGAAACCCAAGACCATCCAGGTCGAGCAACTTGCCGCCAACAAGGCCAAGGTCACGCTCGAGCCTTTCGAGCGCGGCTACGGCCACACGCTCGGCAACGCGCTGCGTCGCGTTCTGCTGTCGTCCATGGTCGGCTACTCGGCCACCGAAGTCACGATCGCTGGCGTTCTGCATGAGTACTCGTCGATCGACGGCGTGCAAGAAGATGTCGTCAACATCCTGCTGAATCTCAAGGGTGTGGTGTTCAAGCTCCACAACCGCGACGAAGTCACGCTGAGCCTGCGCAAGGACGGCGAAGGCCCGGTCCTCGCATCGGACATCCAGACCCCGCACGACGTCGAGATCATCAACCCTGACCACGTGATCGCGCACCTGTCGCAAGGCGGCAAGCTCGACATGCAGATCAAGGTCGAAAAGGGTCGCGGCTACGTGCCCGGCACGATGCGCCGCTATGCGGACGAGCCGACCAAGTCGATCGGCCGTATCGTTCTCGATGCGTCGTTCTCGCCCGTGAAGCGCGTGAGCTACACCGTCGAAAGCGCCCGTGTCGAACAGCGTACCGACCTGGACAAGCTGCTGGTCGAGATCGAAACCAACGGTGCCATCAGCGCCGAAGATGCGGTTCGCGCATCGGCTAAAATTCTGGTTGAACAGCTCGCCGTGTTTGCGCAGCTCGAAGGCGGCGAACTCGCTGCATTCGATGCACCCGCCCCGCGCAGCGCCCAGCAATTCGATCCGATCCTGCTGCGCCCTGTCGACGAACTCGAACTGACGGTGCGTTCGGCCAACTGCCTGAAGGCCGAAAACATCTACTACATCGGTGATCTGATCCAGCGCACCGAGAACGAACTGCTCAAGACCCCGAACCTGGGTCGCAAGTCGCTCAACGAAATCAAGGAAGTGCTCGCCTCGCGCGGTCTCACCCTTGGCATGAAGCTCGAAAGCTGGCCGCCGGCTGGTCTCGACAAGCGTTGATTTGAATTTTTGAAAAATCGGCCCCCTGAAAAGGGCCAGTGCACCGGACAGTACCTGATACGGCTGTCTGTTTTTATAAAGTAAAGGAAAGCACCATGCGTCACGGACACGGACTCCGCAAACTCAACCGCACCAGCTCGCACCGCCTCGCGATGCTGCAGAACATGATGAACTCGCTCATCGAGCACGAAGTCATCAAGACCACGGTCCCCAAGGCCAAGGAACTGCGCCGCGTCATCGAGCCGATGATCACCCTGGCCAAGAAGCCCACGCTCGCCAACAAGCGCCTGGCTTTCGACCGCCTGCGTAACCGCGACGCCGTCGTGAAGCTCTTCGGCGAACTCGGCCCGCGTTTCGCAGCGCGTCCGGGCGGCTACACCCGCATCCTGAAGATGGGCTTCCGCGTGGGCGACAACGCCCCGATGGCGCTCGTCGAGCTGGTCGACCGTGCTGAAATTAAAGATGCAGCCGCCGAGCAAAACGCTGCTGAATAAGCTATAATTTAAGTCTGCCGCGCGATGGAGCAGCCTGGTAGCTCGTTGGGCTCATAACCCAAAGGTCGCAAGTTCAAATCTTGCTCGCGCAACCAAATTAAAGGCCCTTTGAGAAATCAAAGGGCCTTTTTCTTTGGCCAAATTCTTTTGGTAATTTCCGGTCGAAATTCGATCAAGAAAAAGCCCTCGCGAAGAGGGCTTTTCCGTTTCTGGGCCGGCCTCGCAAGAGACCGGCTCGAGACCGTGCGCAGCAGTAGCGCGTGAGGAGCCGGATCAGTCCGGAATGACCGCCGTCACCTCGATCTCCACCTTCGCACGGTGCTCCACCAGCGCCGCGACCTGCACGCAGGTCATCGCCGGGAAGTTGCGGCCCAGTGCGTCGCGGTAGACCGGGCCGAGCTCGGACAGGCGACGGCTGTATTCGTCGCGGTCCGTCACGTACCAGGTCATGCGCACCATGTGTTCAGGGGCAGCACCGGCTTCGCGCAGCACCTCGGCGATGTTGCGCAGCGCCTGGCCGCACTGGTCGATAAAGTCGTCGGACTCGAATTGCTGCTGGGCATTCCAGCCGATCTGGCCGCCGACGAACACTTGCGTGCCGCGCGCGGCGATGCCGTTTGCATAGCCCTTCGGGGGCAACCAGCCCGGGGGCTGAATGATCTTGTTCGTCATGATGGTGTCTCGCTGTTGAGTTGTCTCAATTTGAAGCGCTGGAGTTTGCCGGTTTCGGTGCGCGGCAGCGCCGTCACGAACTCGATCTCCCGCGGGTACTTGAAGGGGGCGATGGTGGCTTTCACGTGGTCCTGGAGGGCCTTCACCATCGCGGCGTCGCCGGTGTTGCCGGGCTTGAGCACGCAGAAGGCCTTCACGATCATGCCGCGGTCGGTGTCAGGCTTGCCGATCACGCCGCACTCGGCCACGGCCGGGTGCTTGAGCAGCGCGTCCTCGACCTCCGGGCCGCCGACGTTGTAGCCGGCGGTGATGATCATGTCGTCCGCACGCGCCTGGTAGAAGAAGTAGCCGTCGTCGTCCTGCACGAAGGAATCGCCGGGGTAGTTCCAGCCGTTCTTCACGTAGGCCGCCTGGCGCGGATCGTCGAGGTAGCGGCAGCCGACCGGCCCTTGCAGGGCGAGCTTGCCGACCGTGCCGCGCGGCACTTCGTTGCCGTCGTCGTCGACCACCTTGGCCGTGAAGCCTGGCACGGCCTTGCCGACGGCACCGCGGCGCACGTCGTCGCCGGCGGCCGAGATGTAGATGTGGAACACCTCGGTGCCGCCGATGCCGTCGAGCATCTCGATGCCGGTGGTCTCCTTCCAGAGTTGGCGCGTGGCGTCGGGAAGCGCCTCGCCTGCGCTCACGCAGATGCGCAGGCTCGGCGCCCCGTGCTGCCGGACGAAGGGCGCCATCTGGCGATAGAAGGTGGGCGCGGTGTAGCAGATGGTCGCGCCGACCTCGTTGATGAGCTTCACGAGCGCCTCGGGCGAGAACGCTCCCTCGGGAAAGTACACCGACGCGCCGGCCCACATCGGGAAGATCAGCAGGCCGCCGAGCCCGAAGGTGAAGGCCAGCGGCGGTGTGCCGACCACGATGTCGTCGCTGCGCGCGCGCAGCACGTGGCGTGGCCAGGTCTGGCACATGGCGACGACGTCGCGATGCGTGGTGACGGGCGCCTTGGGCTTGCCCGTGGTGCCTGAGGTGAACGCGAGCAGCGCGATGTCGTCGGCCGCCGTGGGGCAGGCCCGGAACACGCCGCTCTTGCCTGCGGCGCGCGCCGACAGCGAATCGGGTGCGTCGGGCTGGTTGAAGGCGATCACCGTCGCGAGCACGGGGTGCGCCTGTTGTGCCGTCACCAGCTCTTCGAGCAGGCGGCCTTCGCACAGCGCGGCCACAGGCTGCGATTTCTCGATGATCTCGCCCAGCTCCTTGGCGCGCAGCAGCGGCATCGTCGCCACGGCGATCAGTCCGGCCTTGACCACGGCGAGCCACGACAGCGCCATCCACACCGAGTTGCCGCCGCGCAGCAGCACGCGGTTGCCGGGCACCAGCCCGAGATCCTCGATGAGCACCTGGGCGATGCGGTTCACCTCGACGCCCGCCTGGGCGTAGGTGAGCACGCCGGCGGGCGAGCGCAGCATCGGCTTGTCGCCGAAGCCCTTGGCGACCGCCTTGTCCAGCAGCTCCTCGACCAGGTTCAGCTGGTCGGGAAACTGCAGCTCGGGCAGGTCGTAGCGAAAGACCGGCAGCTGCTCGGGTGGCGGCAGGCGGTCGTGAACGAAGCGATCGACTTGGGCAGACACGGTTTCACCCCCGCAGAACGGATTTGCCGATGATCAGTTGCTGGACTTCCGTCGCGCCTTCGTAGATGCGCAGCGAGCGGATGTCCCGGTACAGGCTTTCGATCTTGGTGCCGACCTTCACGCCGAGGCCGCCGTGCATCTGCAGCGCCATGTCGATCACGCGGCTCGCGTTTTCGGTGGCGCACATCTTGGCCATGGCGGCGGCAGCCGACACGTCGCCGACCGCCGGGGCACCACGGCGCTCGGCGTCGTCGCGCATCCAGGCGGCGCGATAGGTCAGCAGCGCGGCGCTGTCGATCAGCGCGGCCATCTCGCCGAGCTTGGCCTGCGTGAGCTGGAAGTCGGCGAGCGTCTGGCCGAACATGCGGCGGCCCTTGGCGTGCGCGATGGCTTCGGCGAGCGCGCGACGGCCCATGCCGAGCGCGGCCGCGGCGACCGATGCGCGGAAGATGTCGAGCGTGCGCATGGCGAGCTTGAAGCCACCGTTCAGCGTGCCCAGCTGCGCTGTGCGCGGCACGATGCAGTTGTCGAAGCGCAAGGTGGCCAGCGGGTGCGGCGCCATCACGTCGATGTGCGCAGAGGTGTCGAGCCCCGGCGTCGTCGCGTCGACGATGAACACAGTGATGCCGCGCGTGCCGGCCGTGGGATCGGTCTTCGCGAACACGCAGTAGAAGTCGGCGATGCCGCCGTTGCTGATCCAGGTCTTCTCGCCGTTCAGACGCCAGCCGTCGGCGGTGGGCTCGGCGCGCATCGCCATGGCTGCGACGTCGGAGCCGGCCTCGGGTTCGCTGAGCGCGAAGGCCGCGATCTTCGCGCCCTTGCCGACGGCCGTGAGGTACTGCGACTGCTGCTCGGGCGTGCCGTCGAGCGTGATCGCGCCGCTGCCCAGGCCCTGCATCGCAAACGCGAAGTCGGCCAGTGGCGAGTGGTAGCCGAGCGTTTCGCGCAGCAGCACGAGTGCGCGCGAATCGAGGCGCTCCAGCGCGCCGCCGGCACTGCCGGGCACGGCATAGCGCAGCCAGCCGCCGTCACCGAGGCGGCGCACCCATTCGCGGCAGGCGGCGCGGTCGTCGCGCTCGTCGATCTCCTGGGCGGCGCACCAGGCCAGCAGGTCGTTGGCGAGCGCGCGGTGCGCGTCGTCGAAGAACGGCAGCGCGAGGTGCGCGGTCGAAGGTGGGGCGGGGATCTTGGTCATCATGCGCGTCAATCTCCGCCGAACACCGGCTTGCGTTTGGCCGCGAAGGCCTCGTAGGCGCGCTTGAAGTCCTCGGTCTGCATGCAGATGGCTTGTGCCTGCGCTTCGGCCTCGATGGCCTGGTCGATGGTCATCGACCATTCCTGCGACAGCATCGTCTTGGTCATGCCGTGCGCGAAGCTCGGGCCTTCGGCCAGGTCGCGCGCGACCTTGGTGGCGGCGTCGAGCAGCGAGGCGCTGTCGTGCAGGCCGTTGAAGAAGCCCCAGGCCTGGCCTTCTTCGGCGGTCATGGCGCGGCCGGTGAACAGCAGCTCCGAAGCGCGGCCCTGGCCGATGACGCGGGGCAGCAGCGCGCAGGCGCCCATGTCGGCGCCGGCCAGGCCCACGCGGGTGAACAGGAACGCGGTGCGCGTGGCGGGCGTGCCGTAGCGCAGGTCGCAGGCCAGCGCGATCATCGCGCCGGCACCGGCGCACACGCCGTCGATTGCGCCGACGATGGGCTGCGGGCAGTTGCGAATGGCTTTGACGAGGTCGCCCGTCATGCGCGTGAACTCGAGCAGCTCCGGCATGCGCATGCCGGTCAGCGGGCCGATGATCTCGTGCACGTCGCCGCCCGAGCAGAAGTTGCCGCCCGCGCCGGTGACGACGATGACCTTCACGTCGGTCGCGTAGGTCAGCGCGCGGAACAGGTCGCGCAGCTCGGCGTACGAGTCGAAGGTGAGCGGGTTCTTGCGCTCGGGGCGGTTCAGCGTGATGGTGCCGACGCCGGCTTCGTAGCGCCAGGCAAAGTGCTCGGCCTGGTAGTCGGCCTTGGGTTCGAATTGCGCGCGCATGGGATTGCTTGCGCCGATGTAGTGCTTCATGCGGTCTCCGCCAATTGGCTGCTGTGTGAATGTTGCTTGACCTTGCCGAGCAGCTTGTGAAGCTGCGCGATCTCCTTGGGGTTGAGGCTCGAGAAAGCCTCGACGATCCAGTCTTCGTGCTGCTGCGCCATCTCGTGGAAGAGCTTGCGCCCGCGCGGCGTGAGGCGCACGCGCCAGGCGCGACGGTCGCCTTCGACGTTGATGCGCTCCACCAGCCCTTCGGTCACGAGTTGGTCGGTGATGCCGGTGACGTTGCCGCCCGTGACCATCATGCGGCGCGAGAGCTCGTTCATCTTCAGCCCGTCGGGCGAGCGTTCGAGCTGCGACATGAGATCGAAGCGCGGCAGCGTGGTGGCGAACTGCGCACGCAATCCGTTGCGCACCTGCTTTTCCACCAGCTGCGTGCAGGTGAGCATGCGCAGCCAGAGGCGCAGCTCCTCCGGGTGCTCGCTGTGGGCGCGTGCTTCGAGGTCCATGTCAGTGTGTCTCTTCGGTGTCGGGCGCACGGCCTGCGGCGGCGGTGGCCGCGGCGATCTGCTGCTGCTTCGCGATCTCGCGATACATCTGGTCGCGGCCGCTCAGGTATTGCTTGGGCCAGTCGACGTCGCGGCTTTGCAGCTTGGCGGCTTCGTGCAGCGTCCAGGCCGGATCGGCCAGGTGCGGGCGTGCCACGGCGCACAGGTCGGCGCGGCCGGCCGCGATGATGCTGTTGGCCTGGTCGGCGTCGGTGATGGCACCCACCGCGATGGTCGAGATGCCGACTTCGTTGCGGATGCGGTCGGCGAACGGCGTCTGGTACATGCGGCCGTAGACGGGCTTGGCGTCGCGCGTGGTCTGGCCCGACGACACGTCGATGAAGTCTGCGCCGGCGTCCTTGAACAGGCGCGCGATCACGATCGCGTCGGCGTCGGTGTTGCCGCCGGGTGCCCAGTCGTGCGCCGAGATGCGCACGCTCATCGGCTTGTCGGTCGGCCACACGGCGCGCATGGCGCGGAACACTTCGAGCGGATAGCGGCAGCGCGCCTCGATGTCGCCGCCGTACTCGTCGGTGCGCTGGTTGGTGAGCGGGCTGATGAAGGCCGACAGCAGGTAGCCGTGCGCGCAGTGCAGTTCGAGCCAGTCGAAGCCGCATTCGATGGCGCGGCGCGTCGAGTCGACGAACTGGTCGCGCAGCGTGTCCATCTCGGCGCGCGTGATCGCGGCCGGCAGCTGGTTCTGTTCGCCGTAGGGCAGGGCGCTCGCAGCGAGCAGCGGCCAGTTGCCGCTTTCCAGCGGCTCGTCGGTGCCTTCCCAGCCCACGCGCGTCGAGCCCTTGGGGCCGCTGTGGCCGATCTGGATCGCGATCTTCGCGCTCGACTGCGTGTGCACGAAGTCGACGATGCGCTTGAACGCAGCCTGCTGCGTGTCGTTGTACAGGCCCGTGCAGGCCGGCGTGATGCGACCTTCGGGCGTCGGGCTCGTCATTTCGACGCACACCATCGCGGCGCCGCCGAGTGCGCGCGCACCCAGGTGCACCAGCAGGAAGTCCTGCGGCACGCCATCGACCGCACTGTAGGTGGCCATCGGCGAGACCACGATGCGGTTCTTGAGTTCGAGGCTGCGCACCTTCAGCGGCATCAGCATCGGCGCCATCGCCTTGCCGCCCGCGAGCCATTGCTCGTAGCCGCCGAGCCATTGCGTGTCGCGCACGCGCAGGTTCTCGTGGCTGATGCGCTGCGAGCGCGTGAGCAGCGAGTAGGCGAACTGCTCGATCTTCATGCCCGTGTAGCGCGGCACGTTCTCGAACCATTCGGTGGAGTTGCGCGCGGCGTTCTGGATCTTCAGCACCTCGACGCTGCGGCGTGCTTCATAGCCTTCGAGCACGTGGTCGACGGTGCCGCCTTGCGCGAACTCGTTGGCCAGGTCGATCGCATCTTCGAGTGCGAGCTTGGTGCCCGAACCGATCGAGAAGTGCGCCGTGTGCGCAGCGTCGCCCATGAGCACGACGGGCACCGAGCGGCCTTCGACATCGATGCGGTGCGTCCAGCGCTCGCACACCACGCGCGGAAAGCGGATCCAGTTGGCCGAGCCCCGCAGGTGCGTGGCGTTGCTGATGAGCGAGTGGCCGCCGAGGTACTTGGCGAACAGCTTCTCGCAGAAGGCGATGGCTTCCGGCTGCTCCATCTGGTCGAGGCCGTGGGCCTTCCACACGGCTTCGGGCGTCTCGACGATGAAGGTCGAAGTCTTGTCGTCGAACTGGTAGGCGTGCGCCTGGAACCAGCCGTGCTCGGTCTGTTCGAAGGCGAAGGTGAAGGCGTCGAAGGTCTGGTGCGTGCCCAGCCACACGAAGCGGCAGTTGCGCAGGTCGACGTCGGGCTTGAACACGTCGGCGTAGCGCTGGCGGATGCGGCTGTTGAGGCCGTCGCTGGCAATGACGAGGTCGGCCTTGTACTGCGCGGCAATCGCCTGGTCGTCGGTGGCGTCGGTTTCGAACACCAGCTCCACGCCGAGTTCGAGGCAGCGCTCCTGCAGGATGTTCAGCAGGCGCTTGCGGCCGATGCCGCAGAAGCCGTGGCCGCCCGAGCGCACCTGGCGGTCCTTGAAGAAGACCTGGATGTCGTCCCAGTGGTGGAACTCGTTGCCGATGAGCGCGGCGGTGGGGGCGTCGGCCGCGCGCAGGTTGCCCAGCGTCTGGTCGCTGAGCACCACGCCCCAGCCGAAGGTGTCGAAGGGGCGGTTGCGTTCGACCACGGTGATCTGCAGCGCGGGGTTGCGGGCCTTCATCAGCAGGGCGAAATACAGGCCGGCCGGACCCCCACCGATGCACAGGATGCGCTGGAGGTCCGAGGCGGGCGCGAGGCGGGGGGAGGTCAAGCTGTTCATGGTTGAATAGTTTAGGCATAAACGATTTGTTGTCAACGAGGGTTCTCTGCAGGGCCTGCGGACCCTGCGGCGCGCGATGTCATGCAAATCCTTGGAAAAATCAATACCATGGCCCCATGCAACACTTGATACCCAAGATCGAGTCGCAGCTGGCCTCGCTGCCCGTGCCCATCGCACTGGAGTTGCCCGACGGGCGCCGGGTCGCCCAGGCGGGTTCCCGCGTGACGCTGGCCTTCAAGGAGTGGTCGGTGCTGGCCAAGCTGGCCGGCCGGCAGGTCGGGGCCATCGGCGAGGCCTACGTCGAGGGCAAGGTGCAGATCGAGGGCGCCATGCGCGACCTGATCGATGCCACCGTCGGCCTGTTGCCCGGCAACCCGGCCGAGACCGACACCAGCTGGTGGAGCCGCCTGCAGCACCGTGCCAAGTCGCGCGGTTCGCACTCGCTGCGCAAGGACGCCGCGCAGATCGAGTTCCACTACGACGTCTCCGACGATTTCTACGCGCTGTGGCTCGACCCGCGCCGCGTCTATTCATGCGCCTACTTCCGCACGCCCGACCTCACGCTGGCGCAGGCGCAGGAAGCCAAGCTCGACCACATCTGCCGCAAGCTCATGCTGAAGCCCGGCGAGCGCTACCTCGACGTCGGTTCCGGCTGGGGCGCGCTGCTGCTGTGGGCGGCCGAGCACTACGGCGTGGACGCCACCGGCATCACGCTGTCGAAGAACCAGCACGCGCACGTGCAGCGGCTCATCGAGGAAAAAGGTTTGCAGGGCCGCGTGCGCGTGGAGCTGCGCGACTACCGCGATGTGCCCGAAGACCAGCCCTTCGACAAGATCTCGTCGGTGGGCATGTTCGAGCACGTGGGGGCGGCCAACATGCCCACCTACTTCCGCAAGATCCACGCGCTGCTCAAGCCGGGCGGGCTGGTGCTCAACCACGGCATCACCTCGGGCGAGCTGAACTACCGCCAGCTTGGCGCGGGCATGGGCGACTTCATCGAGAAGTACATCTTCCCGGGCGGCGAGCTGCTGCACGTGACGCACGTGCTGCGCGAGACCGCGGCGGCCGGGCTGGAGATGGTCGACACCGAGAGCCTGCGCCCGCACTACGCGCGCACGCTGTGGGCGTGGTCCGATGCGCTCGAGGCGCAGCTCGACACCGCACGCGAGGTGCTGAGCCAGGGCAGCGGCCGCCAGGGCGAAAACGCCGAGCGCATTCTTCGCGCCTACCGGCTGTACCTCGCGGGTTCGGCGATGAGTTTCGAGCAGGGGTGGATCTCGCTGCACCAGATGCTGTCGACAAAACCTGACGGCGATGTAGGGCGCGCAGGGGTCTTGCGCGGCGCGCAATCGGTGTACCCTTTTGCCCGTGACTACATCTACAAATAAGTGAGGACACCGACACCATGCTCTACCGCTTCAAATCCCGGGCTGCTCCTGATTTCGTGATGCTCGAAACGCACGCGCGCCAGTTGCTCGACATCGTTGGCAAGCCGGCTGCGCCGCAGGGCATCATCACGGTCGAGCAGATCCCCGGCGCCATCGCCGCCCTCGAAGCTGCGCTCGCACGCGAGGACAGCAAACCCGCCCCGCACAATCACGACGATCACGCCGTCGAGGGCCACGACGCCGAGGCGGAGAACCAGCATGTCGGCCTCCACCAGCGCGCCACGCCGCTGCTTCACATGCTCAAGGACTCGCAAGCCGAGAGCAAGGACGTAACCTGGGGCACCTGAGCCCCCACTCCTTCCCAGTCGCCTCTTCTCTTTTCGAGAAACACCGAGGAACCGGCTCCGCCGGGCCTCAGGTGTTGCCCCCGGAAGGGGGTTGGCGTAGCGACACGAAGTGCGCGAAGCCTGGGGGAGAGCCAATCCTTTGGGGTTAGTCCACTTTCGCGCCGGATTCTTTGACCACCTTCGCCCACTTCACATGCTCGCTCGCAATGAGCTTCGTGAAGTCCGCCGGCGAATTGCCGCTCGGGATCGCACCCTGGGCCAGCATTTTTTCCTTGATGGCCGGCGTGCCCAGCGACTTCGCCACTTCCTGCTGGATGCGGTTCACGATCTCGGGCGACGTGCCGGCCGGTGCCAGCAGCCCGAACCATGAACTCGCCTCATAGCCCTTGAGCGAGGGGCCGCCGGCTTCCTCCACCGTCGGAACGTCGGGCAGCGCGGGCGAGCGCTGCGCGCTGGTCACGGCCAGCGGCGTGAGCTTGCCGCCCTTGATCTGCGCCATCGACGAAGGCAGGTTGTCGAACATCACCTCGGCGTTGCCGCCCACGAGGTCCAGCAGCGCCGGGCCCGATCCCTTGTACGGGATGTGCGTCATGAAGGTGCCCGTCATGCTCTTGAACAGCTCACCCGCCAGGTGGATCGAGGTGCCGCTGCCGCTGGAGGCCATGTTCAGCTTGCCGGGGTTGGCCTTGGCGTACTTGATGAAGTCCTGCACGTTGCGGATGTTCAGCGCCTTGGCCTTCTCGGCGTTCATTTCCATCACGTTCGGCACGGCGGCCACCAGCGTGACCGGCGCGAAGTCCTTGATCGGGTCGAAGGGCAGCTTCGGGTACAGCGCGCGGTTGATGCCGTGCGTGCCCACCGTGCCCATCAGCAGCGTGTAGCCGTCGTTGGGCGAGCGCGCGACGATCTCAGCGCCCACGTTGCCGCCGGCGCCCGCGCGGTTGTCCACGATGAACTGCTGGCCGAAGGCTTTCGAGAGCTCGGGCGCCACGGCGCGCGCCAGGATGTCGGTGGTGCCGCCGGCGGCGAAAGGCACGACGATGCGCACCGGCTTGGTCGGCCAGGTGGCCTGCGCGTGTGCGGTGCCGCCCAGCAAGGCGAGGGTGGCCGCCGCGGTGGCGGCCAGCGCGAGGCGACGGGTGCGGGACCGGGGGGCGATGGAGTGGGAGATGGAAGTCATGCGCGTTTGTACAGGCGGGCGTGACGGGCGTCGCGAGTAAAAACCCCGGGCCGTTCGGGGCCGTTGAGGGGGCGATGTGGCTCAGTCCACCTGCATCCGCTGTGCGAAGCGCGCCTCGCGAAAGCGCGCCAGCACGAAGTCGACGAACACCCGCGTCTTCGGCGGCAGCAGCTTCTTGCTCGGGTAGTAGATCCACACGGCGCCCGAATCCTGGTGCCACTCGGGCAGCAGCCGCACCAGCGCGCCGCTGCGCAGGCCGCGTTCCACGAAGGGCATCGGCAGCATGGCCACGCCGAGCCCCAGCAGCGCCGCCTGCGCGATCGCCTCGGGGTCGTTGAAGATCGCGCGCGGGCGCTGCGGCAGGTCGACCATCGTTTCGTCGCCGCTCGCGTGCCGCAGCGTCCACGGGCGCAGCCGGCCCGTGGGCGAGGAGCGGCGCAGCAGCACGTCGAACCCCGCCAGTTCGGCCGGATGCACAGGCAGCGCGCGCCCCGCCAGATAGGCTGGCGCCGCCACCGCGACCACATGGATGCGCGCCAGCTCGCGCGCCACCACGCCGGGCGACAGCGCAATGCCGCCGCCGATGGCTGCGTCGAAGCCTTCGCCGATCAGGTCCACCTGCTGGTTGTCGAAATGCCAGTCGGGCACGATGCCCGGATAGCGCGCCAGGAAGTCGCCCATGAACGGCAGCACATGCTCGCGCCCGAAGGCCTGGCCCATGCTCACTTTGAGCGTGCCCGAGGGTTGGCCGTCGTCCTGCGCGAGGCCGGCCACCGCCTCCTGCAGCGTGGCCAGGGCGCCGCCGACCTGCGCCAGGAAGCGCTCACCGGCCTCGGTCAGCGTGAGCCGGCGCGTGCTGCGCTGGAACAGCCGAACGCCCAGTCGCGCCTCGAGCCGCGCCACGTTCTTGCTGACCGCCGCGGGCGTCAGCCCCAGGCGGCGCGCGGCGGCCGAGAAGCTGCCGCCTTCGGCGCTCTGCACGAAGGATTCGAGGTGATTGAGCGGTTCCATGCCGCGATTCTGGCGCGCATCTTCAACCTTGGGTTGAATCTGATGGGGCTGATTGATGACTACCGCAAAGGGAATGGAATTCCGACACTGAAGGCCTTCCTCCTCCAACTGATCGGAAAAATCATGGCTTCCACCTCTGTTTCTTCTTCCCCCGTGCTGGCCGGCAAGGTCGCCTTCGTCACCGGCGGCTCGCGCGGCATCGGCGCCGCCATCGTGCGCCGGCTGGCGCGCGACGGCGCGGTCGTGGCCTTCACCTACGTCAGCGCACAGGCCGAGGCCGATAAGCTCGCCGGCGAGATCCAGTCCGCCGGCGGCCGCGCGCTGGCCATCCGCGCCGATGCCGGCGACGCCGCCGCACTGACGGCCGCCATTGCCCAGGCCGCGCGCGCCTTCGAGCGGCTCGACATCCTGGTGAACAACGCGGGCGTGTACCTCGGTGGCGAGCTCGACAGCTTCTCGCTCGCGGACTTCGACCGCACCATCGACGTCAACGTGCGCGCCACCTTCGTGGCCGTCCAGGCCGCCGCGCGCCACATGGGCGATGGCACGGGTCGCATCGTCAACATCGGCAGCATCAACGCCGAGCGCGTGCTGGACGCGGGCGCCAGCGTCTACGCGATGAGCAAGGCCGCCATCGTCGGCCTCACGCGCGGCCTTGCGCGCGACCTCGGCCCGCGCGGCATCACGGTGAACAACGTGCAGCCCGGCCCCGTCGACACCGCCATGAACCCCGCCACCGGCCCGCGCGCGGCGTCGATGCACGACGTGATGGTGCTGCCGCGCCACGGCCGCGCCGAGGAAATCGCCGGCATGGTCGCCTACCTCGTGGGCCCGGACGGCGGCTTCGTCACCGGCGCCAACCTGAGCGTGGACGGCGGCTACACGGTCTGATCGGCGGCGCCGTGGTCGGGCGCGCGTTCGACGGCGCGGATCAGCGTGTCGAGCGTGGCGCTCAGGCGGGCGAGTTCGTCGGCATCGACGCCCGCGAACAGCTCGGCCTCGCGCTGCCGGCCGAGCGCACCGACCGTCGCATGCAGCGCCTTGCCGGCAGCCGTGAGGTACAGCCGGCTGCAGCGTTGGTCGGTCGGGTCGCCGCGGCGCTGCACGCGCTGGTGGCGTTTCAGGCCCGCGAGCGCGCGGCTCACGGCCATCTTGTCGAGGCCGGTCAGATCAGCCACCTGCGTCGCGGTGAGCCCCGGCTGCGTGGCGAGCACCGCCATCGCCCGCCACTCGTTCAGCGTGAGCTGGTGCTCCCGACCCACGCGCTCATGAAACGGCCGCGCCGTCAGGTTGACCACCCGCACCAGCTTGAAGAAGAGCGGGTCCATGGCCGTTGGCGTCCTTGCGCGTCAGCCTGCCAGCTTCTTCGCCGCCGCCACGATCGCGTCGACGCTCACGCGCGATTGCGCCTCCAGCACCGGCGCGTAGCCGACCGGAATGCGCGGGGCGCCCAGCCGCGCGACGCGGCAGCCCGTGGCCTCGGCCGCGCTCGCGGCGATCTCGGCGCCGAAGCCCGCGGCCTGCACCGCTTCGTGCACCACCAGCAGCCGCCCCGTGCGCGCGCACGACGACAGCACCGTCTCGCGGTCCCAGGGCCACAGCGTGCGCAGGTCGATCAGGTCGACTGCGATGCCTTCGGCTGCCAGCGTCTCGCAGGCGGCGGCGCAGGACTGCATCTGCCTGCTCCAGCTCACGAGGGTGAGCGCGTTGCCCTCGCGCACGCGCGCCGCCTTGCCCAGCGGCACGGCCAGTGCGTCGTCGACTTCGCCGCGCACGCCCCACAGCGTCTTGTGCTCGATGTAGACCACCGGGTCGCCGCACTGCAGCGCGGCGCGCAGCAGGCCGTGGTTGTCCTGCGGCGTCGACGGGCTCACCACCACCACGCCCGGCAGGTGCGCGAACCAGGCTTCGAGCGATTGCGAATGCTGCGCCGCCGAGGCGTCCCAGATGCCGCCCGGCATGCGCGCCACCAGCGGCACGCGGCCCTGGCCGCCGAACATGAAGCGGTTCTTCGCCGCCTGGTTCACCAGCTCGTCCATGCCGCACAGCGCGAAGTCGACCACGCGCATCTCGACCACCGGACGCAGCCCCGCGAGCGCCATGCCCACGCCGGCGCCCATGATCGCGGCCTCGCTGATCGGCGTGTCGATCACGCGCCCGGCGCCGTACTGCTGCTGCAGCCCCTTGTACTGGCCGAAGATGCCGCCGCGGCCCACGTCTTCGCCGAGCACGACCACGCGCGGGTCGGCGTCCATCTCCTGCTGCAGCGCGCGCACGGCGGCTTCGGAATAACTCAGCGTCGTCACAGCCATTGGCCTGCTCCCGTGGTCTGCACGTCGGTGAAGGCGGCGCTGGCCTCGGGCCAGGGCGCCGCATCGGCCACGGCGAGGGCGGTGTCCACCTCGTCGCGCGCGGCGTTCTCGATGGCGTCGAGCGTCGCGGCGGCCACGCCGATGTCCAGCAGGTGGCCGCGGGCGCGCGCGATCGGGTCGGTCTCCAGCGCGGCCGCCAGTTCGGCCGGGTCGCGGTAGGCCGCGAGGTCGACCGACACGTGGCCCTTCACGCGGTACGTCAGCGCGTGCAGCAGGCGCGGCCCCGCGCCGCTGCGCACCTCGGCCACCAGGCCGGCGGCGGCCTCGTGCACCGCGAACACGTCGTTGCCATCGACCTGCGTGGCCGCGATGTCCATCGACGCGGCGCGCGCCGAGGCGCCGTCGCCCGCCGTCATCGGGCCGCTCGCGGTGGTCGCGCTCCAGCGGTTGTCCTCGCAGACGAAGAGCACGGGCAGGTCGTACACGCGCGCCCAGTTCAGCGCTTCGAGAAAGGGGCCGCGATTGATCGCGCCGTCGCCGAAAAAGCAGACCGTGATGCCGTCGCCTTGCTTCAAGAGCTTCTGCGCATGCGCCGCCCCCACTGCGATCGGCAAGCCGGCCGCGACCACGCCGTTGGCACCGAGCATGCCGACCGAGAAGTCCGCGATGTGCATCGAGCCGCCCTTGCCGCCGTTGAAGCCCGTGGCCTTGCCGAACAGCTCGCACATCATCCGCGTGAGGTCCGCGCCCTTGGCCAGCGTGTGGCCGTGGCCGCGGTGCGTGGAGGTGAGGTAGTCGCTCGCGCGCAGATGGGCGCACACGCCGGCCGGCACGGCCTCCTGCCCGGTCGACAGGTGCAGCGGCCCGCGCACCTTGGCGGCGCCGCCCGCCTGCTGGCCGTAGGCGCTGACGCCGCCCTGGCTGGCCGTCTCGGCAGCGTTCTCGAAGGCACGGATGCGCACCATGACGCGATACAGCGCCTCGCCGGCGCCAGTGGGGTTGCTCGGGTCCATCTTGTCTCCAGCGCCCTGAGGATGGTCGCTTTGAGAAAAATCGTATCAAGCGAGACGGAATCGACGTACCGGGCTAACCCTCCGCCCCTCGCTGCGCCTCCTTTTCGGACGCAGGCTCATCGCTCTCTTCTCTATTTATTCTTCTTATTTAAGTTAGTAGTAGTAGATAAGGGTAAACCCCTGCTGTGGACAGTGCGCTTTTTCCCTTGCCTGACAACAACTTGTCACACCCGAACCACTGTGTGCTCCTGTGCTTTCGTGGTGCTATCAAAAAAGGAACAACTCGGGCCCGGTCGCTGCCGCTGTGGATAACAGGGGGCTTGTCCGGAAACTGTCCCCAGAGTTTTCCATTTGTATCGGCTTGAATGGAGAGCCGCTTGGCCGTCGCCATCCGCCTGCGGGAATTCCCGGGTGCCCATCACCCAGAGGGGATGGGATAGTTAGTTCGCCACTCAAACTAACTACCCGGCGCGCGAGCCCCAAGCCCGGCAAACCACCCAGAGGAGAGACACCCATGCAACTGATGACGAAACACACCCTCGCCGCCATGGCCTTCGGCCTCTCGGCCGTGGGCGCGATGGCGCAGACCGTGGTCGGCGTGAGCTGGTCCAATTTCCAGGAGGAGCGCTGGAAGACCGACGAGGCCGCGATCAAGGCGCAGCTGGAGAAGCTGGGCGCGAAGTACATCAGCGCCGACGCGGGTGGCTCGCCCGAGAAGCAGCTGGGCGACATCGAGGGTCTGATGTCCAAGGGCGCGAAGGCGTTGATCGTGCTGGCGATGGACAAGGACGCGATCCTGCCCGCCGTCACGAAGGCCACGCGGCAGAAGGTGCCGGTGGTGGCGTACGACCGTCTGATCGAAGCGCCGGGCGTGTTCTACATCACCTTCGACAACGTCGAGGTCGGTCGCATGGAGGCGCGCGAGGTCTTCAAGGTCAAGCCCAAGGGCAACTACGTGATCATCAAGGGCTCGCCGAGCGACCCGAACGCCGACTTCCTGCGTGCGGGCCAGCAGGAGGTGCTCGATGCTGCCGTGAAGAAGGGCGACATCAAGATCGTCGGCGACGAGTACACCGAGGGCTGGAAGCCCGAGGTGGCGCAGAAGAACATGGAGCAGATCCTCACCAAGGTCGGCGGCAAGGTCGATGCGGTGGTGGCGGCCAACGACGGCACGGCGGGCGGTGCGGTGGCGGCGCTCACGGCCAAGGGCCTGCGCGGCATTCCGGTGTCGGGCCAGGATGCGGACTTCGCCGCGCTCAACCGCATCGCACTCGGCACGCAGACCGCCACGATCTGGAAGGACTCGCGCGAGCTCGGGCGCGAAGCCGCCACGGCTGCCGTCGCGCTCGCGGCAGGCAAGCCGGTCGACAAGGCCGCGCCGTGGGCCGGCGGCGCGAAGAAGCTCTCGCTGTCCTCGCGCCTGCTGACGCCGGTGCCGATCACGCGCGACAACCTCGACGTGATCGTCAAGGCCGGCTGGATCAAGAAGGACGAGCTCTGCAAGGGCGTCTCGGGCGCGAACGCGCCCGCGGCCTGCAAGTAACGCAGCAACCACGGCGCACCGACCTCTCGCCGTCGGGTGCGCCTCTCCAATCCCGCAACACAGCTTCCGACAGGCCCGCAAGGACCTGCCGCTGGGCGGTTGCGCACCCGCAGTCCTGAAGGGGTTTGAAAAATGAGCGATCCAACACCCGGCTGGTGGCGCCGCACCGGCATCGACCTGCGCCTGATCCTGATGTGCGTGCTGCTGGCCGTGATGGCGGTGGCGTTCAGCGTGATGTCGGGCGGCGTGTTCCTCTCGCCCGAGAACCTCTACAACGTCGCGCAGCAGACGGCGGTGGTCGGCATCGTCTCCACCGTGATGGTGCTGATCATCGTGGCGCGCCATATCGACCTGTCGGTGGGTTCGGTGATGGGTTTCGTCGGCGTGCTCATCGCCTACCTGCAGTACACCTCGGGCTGGTCGTGGCCCACGGCCTGCCTTGCGGGGCTCGCGGTGGCGCTGCTGGTGTCGATCTACCAGGGTTGGCTCACGGCGGTGCTGGGCGTGCCGTCGTTCGTGGTCACGCTGGGTGGGCTGATGTCGTTCCGCGGTGCGGCCTTCCTGGTGGCCGACGGCAAGACGCAGCCGGTGAACGACGAGTTCTTCCAGCGCCTGGGCGGCGGCTATGACGGCGGCATCGGCGCCACGGCGAGCTGGGTGCTCGCGGGGCTGGTGGCGCTGGCGCTGTTCGGGCGCATGGTGCAAAAGCGCCGCGCGCGCCAGCGCTACGACATGCCGACCGAGGCGCTGTGGCTCGACGTGCTGCTCACGGCGGTGCCGGTGGCGGTGGTGGTCGGCTTTGCATGGGTGATGAACAGCTACCAGATCTCGTCCAAGAGCGAGCCGCAAGGCATCCCGATCCCGGTGCTGATCTGGGCGGCGGTGGCGATCGTGCTGTCGTTCATCGTGCACCGCACGCGCTTCGGGCGCTATGTGTTCGCGATGGGCGGCAACCCCGACGCGGCGGCGCTGGTGGGCATTCCGGTCAAGCGCGTCACGCTGATGCTGTTCGCGCTGCTGGCGGTGCTGGTGACGGTGGCGGCCATCGTGTCGATCGCGCGGCTCAACGCGGGCACGAACTCGCTGGGAACGGGCATGGAGCTGTACGTGATTGCAGCCGCAGTCATCGGCGGCACGGCGCTGGCGGGCGGCAGCGGCTCGATCTTCGGCTCGGTGCTGGGCGCGCTGATCATGCAGTCGCTCGACAGCGGCATGCTGCTGCTGGACGTGCCGATCGGCAAGCGCATGGTGATCATCGGCCAGGTGCTGATCGTCGCGGTGGTGTTCGACGTGCTGTACCGCCGCAAGTTCGGGGAGAACTGACATGGCCGACATCGACAAGACGAAACCCCTCGTCGAGCTGCGCGAGATCCGCAAGGCCTTCGGCGGCGTGAAGGCCGTGGACGGCGTGAGCATCAACCTCTACCCCGGCGAAGTGGTCGCGCTGCTGGGTCACAACGGCGCGGGCAAGTCCACGTTGATGAAGATGCTCGCGGGCGCTTACCCGATCGACTCGGGCGACACGCTCATCGCGGGCGAGAAGGTGCACATCCGAACGCCCGCCGAAGCGCAGGCGCAGGGCATCGAGACCATCTACCAGACGCTCGCGCTGGCCGACAACCTCGACTCGGTGGCGAACCTCTTCCTGGGCCGCGAGAAGATGACGGCGTGGAACACGCTGGACGACCACTTCATGGAAGTGCAGGCGCGCAAGGTGTTCCAGCGCCTGAACAAGAACTTCACCAACATCCGCATCCCGGTGCGGCGCCTGTCGGGCGGTCAGCGGCAGGTGGTGGCGATCTCGCGCGCGCTGTACTTCAACGCGCGCATCCTCATCATGGACGAGCCCTGCGCCGCGCTCGGCCCTGAAGAAACCGCGATGGTCGGGCGGCTCGTGAAACAGCTGAAGGACGACGGCGTCGGCATCTTCCTCATCACGCACGACATGCCCGACGTGTTCTCGCTGAGCGACCGGCTCGCAGTGATGAAGAACGGCAAGCTCGTGGGCACCTACCGCACGGCCGATGTCACCGAGGACGAGGTGCTCGGAATGATCATTGCCGGCAAGCGGCCCGAGGGAAAAGAACAGGCTCACAGGTGATGGTGGGCGCGCGATCCATTCGGGAAACACCGCGGAACCGGCTTTGCCGGGCCGCTGGTGTTGCCCCCTGCAAGGGGGTTGGCGAAGCGACACGAAGTGCGCGAAGCCTGGGGGTGTGCCTGTGACCACCATCGGCGATCAGCAGCTGCTCAAGCGCATGAACCGCAGCGTGCTGCTGCGGCTGCTGCGCGCGCAGCCGGACCTGTCGCGCGCGCGGCTCGCCAGTGAAAGCGGGCTCACCAAGTCGACCGTGAGCCTGCTGGTGCGCGAGCTGCTCGACGAGAGCTGGCTGAGCGAGTCGGGCGCGGCCGTGGCCGACGGGCTGGGGCGGCCCTCGACGCCGCTGCGCATCAACGTCGATGTGCGCGCGCTGATGGGCGTGGAGATCGCCGTCGACACCGTGCGCCTTGTCTGCGTGTCGCTGCAGGGCGATGTGCTGCATGCCGACACCCGGCCGCTCGACGACGGCGAACCCGCACGCGTGTGCGCGCAGGTCGCGCGCATGGCGACGGCGGCCCATGCCTTCCTGGATTCGCGCGGCCTGCGCCTGTCGGGCCTGGGTGTGTGCGTGCCCGGTGCGGTGGACGACTGCACGGGCGTCGTTCGCTTCGCACCCAACCTCGGCTGGCGCAACGTGAGCCTGCTGCCGCTGCTTGAAAAGGCCTTGGCCCAGGCTGGCCTGCCGGGCGTCACCGTGCAGCTGCAGAACGATGCCGATGCCGCCGCGCTCGGCGAGTACGAGTTCGCGGCGGGCGAAGGCGAAGACCCACTCATCTTCGTCAACTGCGACGTGGGCGTGGGCGCGGGCGTGGTGCTGAACGACCGCCTCTTCACCGGCGCGCAGGGCATGGCCGGCGAGATCGGCCACACCATCCTCCAGCTCGACGGGCCGTTGTGCTCGTGCGGCCGGCGTGGTTGCGCCGAGGCCTTCTTCGGCTCGCGCGTGCTGGCGCGCGAAGGCGCGGACATGGCGCGCGCCGCTGCGTTCTTCGGCGTACTGCTGCAGAACCTGTGGGTCACCTTCAACCCACGTGCGATCGTGTTGGGGGGCAAGGTGTGTGCCGAGCATCCGGCGTTCGCGCAGGCCGCGTTCGAGGGTGTGAAGGGCCACGCGGAGCGCGCCGGCATGCCCGCGCCGGAACTGCGCACCGCGCGCTATGAAGCGCTGGCGCCGGCGGTGGGCGCGGCGGCGCTCGCGCTGCACGATTACCTGCGACCGCTTCAGCCGGATGCGAAGGCGCGCCGCGCCCGCGCACTGGCGCGCGCCGGCGCCTGAACCGTCGCCGTCAGTCCGACGGGGGTGTCGCGCCGAGGTCGTCGTCCTGCCAGCCGCGCAGCCGCCGGTACAGCGTGCCGCGCGACACGCGCAGTTGCCGCGCCGCCTGCGACACGTTGCCGCCGTGCGCGGCGAGCGTGTCCTCGATCAGCTTGCGGCTGTGCTCGCGCAGCGTTTCCGTGGGCGGTGTGGGGCCGGTGTCGCTGACAGCGGGTGATGTCTCGGGCGGTTGCGGCTGCACTTCAAGCGCCACGGGTGCATCGACCCGCGTGTTCGTCATGTCGGGCATCGCCACGGCGTGCCGGAAGTCCGCGCCGTCCGTGCCCTTGAGCTGCGCCTGCATCCACACGCCGAGCCCGCTGGCCAGCCGCAGCGGCTGCGCGGCCTCGCGACGGCCCAGCCGCAGCAGGCTCGCGAGGTCGTGGCCCAGCAGGCATTCGACATCACGGTCGTCGGGTGCTTCGGGCAAGCGCCCCAGCAGCCGCGCGCCGGCGTTGTTGAGCCAGGCGATGGTGCCGTCGGGCGCGATGCCGGCGAGCGCCTCGAGCGGCGTGCCCAGCAGCGTGGGGCTGGCCTGGAAGCGCAGGATGAGGTGGTCGCGCGACTGTGCCTGCAGCAGCCGGTTCTCGATGATGGTGGCGTGCAGCGCCACCATCGAGGCTGCGTCGAAGCCGAAGCGCCGCGCCTCCACCGTGAGGTCGAGCACGCCCGCGAGCTGGCCGCTCACGTCGCGGATCGGCGCCGCGGCGCATTGCATGTGGCACAGCACGTCGTAGTAGTGCTCGGCGCCGTCCACGGTGCAGGCCTGCCCGGTGCTGGCCACGATGCCCGGCGCCGTGGTGCCCACGACGCGCTCGGAGATGTTCACGCCCAGGCGCGCGGTCTGGCGCAGCACGGGCTGGTGCGCGCCGGCAGCCTGGCTCGTGACGTGCACCACCACGCCGTCGCGGTCGGTCAGGATCACGCGGCAGTCGGTGCCCGCGAGCATGTGCTCCATCTGCGCGAGTTCGTGTCGCGCCACGTCCAGCAGTTCGCGGTTGCGCGCGAGCGTGGTGTGCAGCCGGCTGGGCGTGACCGCATCGAACGACACCACGCGCTGCCGGTCGGCATGGGTGCGGCTGCAGCGCATCCACGACTGGATGACCGCCTCGCCGACCAGCCCCGAGGGGCGCACGCCTTCTTCGAAGAACTGCTGCCGCGCCAGCGCCACGCGCTGCGCCGGCGTGCTGGCAAAGAGTTGGCGCGGCGCATCCGCCGTGCCGAGCCTGTCGAGCGCCATGGGGTTGCCGCCTCTCTGGGTTTCCGGGACCTTCTCGAATGTGTTCCGCAATGGAACAAGGCTTGATTGGGGAAATCCCGGGGGTGAAGGCGGCTGCCGTGCGAACGATCCTCGGGGCAGAACGACGAAGGAGACAGACCACGATGAAGACGACAACAAAGCCTCTTTCCGGGCGGCGCCTGCTTGCGGGCGCCTTGCTGTGCCTGGGCCTCTCGGCACCGGCACTGGCCCAGACGGCCGCCAGTCCGCAGGACCGCGCCGGCGCCGCCGTGAAGCGCGTCGACAGCAACTTCGTGCGCGCCAACGCCGCGAAGAAGACGCCCGACTGGCCCAGTTACGGGCTGGACAACGCCGAGACGCGCTTCAGCCGGCTCGACCAGGTCAACACCGGCAACGTGAAGCAGCTCGGGCTGGTCTGGTCGTACAACCTGGAGTCGACGCGCGGCGTGGAAGCCACGCCGCTGGTGGTCGACGGCATCATGTACGTCACGGCCTCGTGGAGCATCGTGCATGCGATCGACACGCGCACCGGGCAGAAGATCTGGACCTTCGATCCGCAGGTCGACCGCACGAAAGGCTTCAGGGGCTGCTGCGACGTGGTCAACCGCGGCGTGGCGCTGTACGACGGCCGCGTCTACGTGGCCGCTTACGACGGCCGGCTGATCGCGCTCGATGCCGCCACCGGCCAGAAGGTCTGGGAAAAGAACACCATCGACGGCCAGAAGGGCAGCTACACCATCACCGGTGCGCCGCGCGTGTTCAAGGGCAAGGTCATCATCGGCAACGGCGGCGCCGAGTACGGCGTGCGCGGCTACGTCACCGCCTACGACGCGAAGACCGGCGACCAGAAATGGCGCTGGTTCGTGGTGCCCGGCGACCCGAGCAAGCCCTTCGAGGACGAGTCGATGGCCAAGGCCGCCAAGACCTGGGACCCGAGCGGCAAGTACTGGGAAGCCGGCGGCGGCGGCACCGCGTGGGACAGCTTCGCCTTCGACCCCGAACTCAACCTGATGTACGTGGGCACCGGCAACGGCTCGCCCTGGGCGCACAAGGCGCGCAGCCCCAAGGGCGGCGACAACCTCTACCTGGGCTCGGTGGTCGCGCTCGACCCCGACACCGGCAAGTACAAGTGGCACTACCAGGAGACGCCCGGCGACAACTGGGACTACACCTCGACCCAGTCGATGATCCTGGCCGACGTGAAGCTCGACGGCAAGGCGCGCAAGGTGCTGCTGCACGCGCCGAAGAACGGCTTCTTCTTCGTCATCGACCGCACCAATGGCAAGTTCATCTCGGCGAAGAACTTCGTCGAGGTCAACTGGGCCACGGGCTACGACAAGAACGGCCGGCCCATCGAGGTGGCCGCTGCGCGCCAGAACGAGAAGCCGGGCGACAGCATCCCGGGGCCGTTCGGTGCGCACAACTGGCACCCGATGTCCTACAACCCGCAGACCGGCCTGGCCTACCTGCCCGCACAGCACGTGCCGATCAACCTGATGGACGACAAGGCCTGGAAGTTCGACGAGAACGCCCCCGGCCGCCCGCATGCGGCGCTCGGCTGGAACCTCGGCAAGTTTGCCAACGTCGAGCCGCCCACGAGCAAGCCTTTCGGCCGCCTCGTGGCCTGGGACCCGGTCAGGCAGAAGGAAGCCTGGGGCGTGGACTACGCCTCGCCATGGAACGGCGGCACGCTGACCACCGCCGGCAACCTCGTGTTCCAGGGCACGGCCGACGGCCGCCTCGTGGCCTACCACGCCAAGACCGGCGAGAAGCTGTGGGAGACGCCCACCGGCACCGGCGTGGTCGCGGCACCCGCGACCTACATGGTGGACGGCAAGCAGTACGTGTCGATCGCGGTGGGCTGGGGCGGCGTGTACGGCCTGGCGCAGCGCGCCACCGAACGGCAGGGCCCGGGCACGGTCTACACCTTCGCGGTGGGCGGCACGGCCAAGATGCCGGCCTTCGTCGAGTACCGCATGGCCAAGCTGGTGCAGGGCGTGAAGTACGACCCCGCCAAGGTCCAGGCCGGCACCATGCTGTACGTGAGCAACTGCGTGTTCTGCCACGGCGTGCCGGGCGTGGACCGCGGCGGCAACATCCCGAACCTGGGCTACCTCGACCCGGCCTACATCGAGAATCTCGACAAGTTCGTGCTCAAGGGCCCGGCCATGTCGCGCGGCATGCCCGACTTCACGGGCAAGCTCTCGGGCGACGACATCGAGAGCATCAAGGCCTTCATCCAGGGCACGGCGGACGCGATCCGGCCGAAGTGAGCCGCACGTAGCTGAAAGCAGAAAAGGCGCCACACGGCGCCTTTTCTTTCTTGAGCATGGCGATCAGCCTGCCAGTCGCAGTTCGTGGATCAGACCGGCCACGTTGCTCACCTGCAGCTTGTCGTAGATCGACTGGATGTGGTTGCGCACCGTGGCCGGCGAGCGGTTCAGGATGGCGGCCACTTCCTTGTGGGTGTCGCCGCGTGCGAGCAACTCTGCAATGGTGTGCTCGCGCGGCGTGAGGCTGTCGGCGCGGCAGCGCGGGCGGCACCGCAGGAACAGAAGGTGCTGCTCCACGCGGTGCGTGACCACGATCTCGCGGCCGTTGAAGCGCGCATGGCCCTGCAGGAAGTGCTGCAGCAGCGCATCGGGCAGCGCCCGGCCGTGCCAGGACGGCCACTCGGCCTTCAGCGTCGCCTCGAACAGCCGGTCGGCGTGGTACAGCACGCCGCGCAGGTCGCCGATGGCCGAACCGCCGGGCGACGCGCCGCCCGCTTCGAGGCGGTCCAGGTGCATCACGCGGTTCATCGCCAGCGCCTGCATCACGTGCGGCGAGAGGCTGGCGAGCAGCTGCCGCTCTTCCTCCGTGCCGTGGGCTTCGGGGTCGGCGCGGAACAGGCTGAGCCAGTGGACGAAGTTCGTCTGCGGGTTCGCATCCGAGCTGATGAAGAAGTTGGCCTGCTCGAAGCGCCGGCCGTAGTCGCGCAGCTCGGCCTGGTCGTCGGCGCAGAACCATGCGTCGGCATTGAAGGCGAGCGTCGACCGCGGCCGCTTGCCGACCTCGAGGGCGGCCGTGTCGATGTGCTTGACCTGCTCGTAGGCCGTGACCATCTCGACCGGCTGGTTGTGCAGGTGGATCGTGTGGATGTCGATGCCGTGGTCGGTGCGGGTGGCGGTACCCCACATCGACGAATCGAAGGGCAGCACGGGCTTGATCAGGTCGAGCGCGGCGTCCTGGAAGGCGTCGATGGGCAGCTCGTGCGAGAGGCGGTACAGCCGCAGCAGGAGTTCGCTGAAATCGTGCGGGACACCGGCCGTGAAGGTCATGCGCCGAGTCTTCCCGCCCCTGCGCCATGTGCCCATCCCATGTTCCGGGGAAGCACCCGGGGCACGTCGGCGCTGTTTCCAGAATGGTGCATTTGCATCATTTGATTTCGAAAAGCGAAAGCTATTGTTTGCAGCGCCCTCGGTTCGCTGCCCAGGCCCTTTCCCTTTTTCAAGAGTCCAACGATGCCTCATCCCACCTCCAGAATCCCTCACGCCCTTTCCCTTGCCACCCTGTTGATCCTCGGCGCCTGCGGCGGCGGAGGGGG
>NZ_QXMN01000320.1:0-640 GCF_003581445.1 Acidovorax cavernicola
GGCGGCCACATCGTCCGAGGTGCGTGCGGATGCCTTGAACCGGGCCGCAGCGGCGCTGGAAGCGGACATGCCGGTCCTGATCGGCCTGCTCGCGCGCGAGGCCGGAAAAACCGCGGCGAACGCCATTGCGGAAGTGCGCGAAGCCGTCGATTTCCTGCGTTTCTATGCGATGCAGGTGCGCAGCGATTTCACGCCCGACAGCCACCGGCCGCTGGGTCCCATCGTTTGCATCAGTCCCTGGAACTTCCCGCTGGCCATCTTTGTCGGACAGGTCTGTGCAGCCATAGCCGCCGGCAATCCCGTGCTCGCCAAGCCCGCAGAGCAGACTCCGCTGGTGGCCGCCCACGCGGTGCGCCGGCTCTGGGAGGCGGGAGTCCCCCGCGGTGTCGTCCAGTTGTTGCCCGGCCGTGGCGAGACGGTCGGCGCGGCGCTGGTCGGGGATGCGCGCGTGCAAGGGGTGCTGTTCACCGGGTCCACCGAGGTCGCCAGGATTTTGCAGGCGTCGCTGGCCGGGCGCCTTGGCCGCAACGGCCAGCCCATACCGCTGGTCGCCGAGACCGGCGGGCAGAACGCCATGGTGGTGGATTCTTCGGCGCTCGCCGAACAGGTCGTCGCCGATGTGGTCTCCTCGGCCTTTGAC
>NZ_QXMN01000099.1:0-3940 GCF_003581445.1 Acidovorax cavernicola
GGCGCTGGCCGAGCCGGCGCGCAAAGTCATCGCCGTGATCGGCGACGGCTCGAGCATGTACGCGATCCAGGCGCTGTGGAGCGCGGCCCAGCTGCGCCTGCCGATCACGTTCGTGATCCTGAAGAACCGGCGCTACGCGGCGCTGCAGGAATTCGCCAAGGTGTTCGGCTACCGCGACGGCGAGAAAGTCGAAGGCACGGAGCTGCCCGACATCGACTTCGTGGGCCTGGCCAAGGCCCAGGGCTGCGACGGCGTGCATGTCGACGATGCGCTGCAGCTGCGCGCCGTGCTCGAGGCGGCGATCGCGGCGCCGCGGCCCATGCTGGTCGAAGTCGAAGTCGCCTGAACGGGCGGCGCAGCGCGGGCAGACCACAAGAAATTCACAAGGAGACAAACCATCATGACATCCCATTCCCATGCCACGCGCCGCCAGGGCCTGAAGGCCGCGTCGGCGCTTGCCGTGTCGGCACTCGCCGTGGCCGCGCTGGGCGGCCTGGCGCTGCCGGCGCAGGCCCAGAACTGGCCCGAGAAGCCGGTGCGCCTGGTCGTCAATTTCGCGCCCGGCGGCGCGGCCGATGTGCTCGCCCGCGCCATCCTGCCCCAGCTCACCAAGACCCTGGGCCAGCCCGTGGTCATCGAGAACAAGCCCGGCGCGGGCGGCAACATCGGCATCGCCGAAACCGTGCGCTCGGCCAAGGACGGCTACACGCTGCTGCTGAGTTCGGGCGGAGCGATCACGATCAACCCGATGATCTACGAGAAGCTCAGCTTCGACCCCGCGCGCGACCTCACGCCGATCGCCGCCGTGGCGCGCGTGCATGTCTATCTCGAGACCCATCCCGATGTGCCGGCGAAGAACGTCGCCGAGTTCATCCAGTACCTCAAGGCCAATCCGGGCAAGGTCAGCTATGGCTCGCCGGGCCAGGGCAGCTCGCCGCATCTGGCGGGCGAGATGTTCAAGCGCATGGCCAAGGTCGATGCGGTGCACGCGCCCTACCGCGGCGCCGCGCCCGCGCTCAACGACGTGATCAGCGGCCAGTTGCAGTACTGGTTCGATCCGGGTCCGGGCCTCAAGCATGTCGACGCCGGCAAGCTGCGCCTGCTGGCCGTGGGCAGCCCGCAGCGCTCGCCCCAGTACCCGAACGTGCCCACGCTCGCCGAAAGCGGCCTGCCGGGCTTCGACGCCGACACGCTGTTCGGCATCTACGCGCCCACGGGCGTGCCCGACGTGGTGGTCAACAAGGTGCGCGACGGCATTGCCAAGGCCATGGAGCAGAAGAACGTGCGCGACATCGTCGCCAGCCTGGGCGCGACGCCGGCCGTGATGACGCGCAAGCAGTTCATCGACCACCACGCGGTCGAGGCCGAGCGCTTTGGTGAACTCGTCAAGAGCATCGGCCTGAAGGCCGACTGATCCCGGGCGGGAAGGGGGGCGCGGCGCTTCCCGGCCCTGCCATCAGCGTTGCTGAATCCAGCCGCGCATTGCCTGCGTATAGCCAGGTATGCAAGACACGATTACCTGGGTTGGCAGCAAACCAACAGCGCGTCTGCAAGTCGGCACTTCTCCGCACAATGGACGGATGAGCGCCAATACACCGGACAGCGAACTGATGGATCTTCTGGACCGCATCGCCGTGCACGAGGACGCCGCGCTCAAGCGGCTCTACGAGCACACCGCCGCGCGCCTGTATGGGCTCGCGTTGCGCATCCTTGGCAACAAGGAATGGGCCGAGGATGTGCTGCAGGAGAGTTTTCTGGGCATCTGGCGCAATGCGGGGAGTTATCGCGCCTCGCTGAGCCCGCCGCTGGCCTGGATGGGCATGGTGGTGCGCAGCCGGGCCCTGGACTTCCTGCGCCGCCGCCGCGCCGAGCGCATGCATGTCAGCGTCACGCTCGACGATGCGCAGGATTTCCTGCCGGCCAGCGACGCGCTGGACCCCATGCAGCTGGCGCAGGCCAGCGAGCAGGCCCTGGTGCTGCACCAGTGCCTGCAGCGGCTGGAACAGGCCCAGCGCGAGGTGGTGAGCCTGGCCTACCTGCGCGACCTGAGCCACAGCGAGCTGGCCAGCCAGCTCAAACTCCCGCTGGGCACCGTCAAGACCTGGATGCGCCGCAGCCTGGAGCAGTTGCGCAAATGCATGTCCCGGCATGTCTGAGCGCGAGGAGTCGTCACCATGAACCTGATCCAGAACCCCGAACTGCTCGACCGCCTCGCCGCGGCCTACGCGCTGGGCACGCTGCGCGGCGGTGCGCGCCGGCGCTTTGAACAACTGGCGCGCGAGCATGTGCCGGTGCGCGCCGCCGCCTTGCTGTGGCAGGGGCGCTGGTCAGCGCTGTCGGAAGTGCAGGCGCCGGTGCAGCCCGATGCCGCGGTCTGGACCCGCATCGACAATCTGCTGCAGGCCGAGAACCCGCGTGCCGCGCAGCCACGCACCGTGCCTGCGGCCAGGCTTTCCTGGTGGCGCAATGCCGCCTGGGCCGGAGCGTTTGCCACCGTGGCCGCGGTCGCGGTGGGCCTGTGGTCGCACCACGGCCTGCGCCAGACCAGCGCGCAGCAAATGGCGCTGCTGCAAAGCCAGTTGCAGACCGCGCAGGCCGCGCCGCAGATCCAGTATGTGGCGGTGCTCGCCGATGGCAAGCAGGATCCATCGATGCTGGTGACGTTCGACGCGCGCCAGAACCGCCTGGTGCTGCAGCGCGTCGGCGGCTTTCGTGAAGGCGCGGATCAATCGCTGCAGCTGTGGGCCTTGCCGCCTCAGGGCAAGCCGCGCTCGCTGGGCGTGCTGGGAACGGGCCGGCTCGAGCAGCTCCCGGCCCGGGAAGCCCAGGTGCAGGCCGTGCCCACGCTGGCCATCAGCCTCGAGCCCAAGGGCGGCGTGCCCAGCGAAACCGGGCCTACGGGGCCGGTGCTGTTCACCGGTGCGCTGATACGGCGGGATCTTTAGCCGCCGGAACTCAAGATGGCCAGATCCAGACGATGGCGCTGGTCATGAGTAGGTAGCGGAAGAATTTGCCGATCGCCATATAGAACACGCAGGGCCAGAACGGCAGGCGCAGCCAGCCCGCGACCGCGCACAGCGGGTCGCCGACCAGCGGCAGCCAGCTCAGCAGGCAGGCCTTGGCGCCGAAGCGGCGCAGCCAGATCCTGGCCTTGCGCTCATGGCGCGAGGGCTGGCGTGCGGCCTTGTCGGGGCGCGGCTTGCCGTCGATCAGCCGGCGCTCCCTGGCCTTGTGCCAGGCCTTGTGCGCGCCCAGGCCCATCCACCAGCTGATCGCGCCGCCCAGCGTGTTGCCGGCCGTGGCGACAAGGATCGCCTGCCAGAACAGATCGGGGTTGAGCTGCAGCAGCCCGGCGACCGCGGGCTCGGAGCCCAGCGGCAGCAAGGTCGCAGAGATCAAGGCGACGAGAAATACCGTGCTCAAGCCGAATTGCGGCAGCGACAACCATTCCAGCACCTCGTGCAACCAGATTTCCATGAGACGCAAGTGTAGGCCCGGCCGGCTTGCCTTTATCCAGACCGCGGTTATGGTGGTGACTTGACAAGACAAAGAGGGGTACTGCGCGATGCCTGGAATGCAAGGAATGGGTAGGGCGGTGGATCGGGGCTGGGCACACCGATGCCTGGGCGTGCTGGCCTTGGGACTGGCCAGCTGCGCCGTGCTGCCGCCCCAGGGCGTGGCCGGGCAGGACGAGGCGCAGGCTGCGGCCCGGGCCGAGGCCGGGATCGCCGCGGTGCTGTCGCAGGCCGAGTGCCGGCGCCTCGCGGGCCAGCGCGCGCGCCTGCAGGCGGCGCTGGACCAGGCGCTGGGTGTGGTCACGGCAGAGGTCGCGGCCCGGGACGCGGCCGAAGGCCGCACCGGCCGCGCGATCGGCGAGGCCGTGGCCGCTGCGCGCACCCAGGCACTGCAACGCTGGCTGGACCAGACCTCAGGGTAAACC
>NZ_QXMN01000321.1:0-633 GCF_003581445.1 Acidovorax cavernicola
GAAGGGCAGGGACTCGATGTCGCCCACGGTGCCGCCGATTTCGCAGATCGCCACATCGACAGCGTCGTCCGTGCCGATGCCGGCGCCGCGCTTGATGTAGTCCTGGATTTCGTTGGTGATATGCGGAATCACCTGCACGGTCTTGCCGAGGTAGTCGCCGCGGCGTTCCTTCTCGAGCACGCTCTGGTAGATGCGGCCGGTGGTGAAGTTGTTGGACTGCTTCATGCGCGTTTCGATGAAACGCTCGTAATGACCCAGGTCCAGATCGGTTTCCGCGCCGTCGTCCGTCACGAACACTTCACCATGCTGGAACGGCGACATGGTGCCCGGATCCACGTTGATGTAGGGATCGAGCTTGATCAGAGTGACTTTGAGGCCGCGCGATTCGAGGATCGCAGCAAGGGAGGCGGAGGCGATTCCCTTGCCCAGGGAAGACACCACACCGCCGGTGACGAAGACAAATTTGGTCATGTCTTTATTGGTGTTGGTAAAGAAGGATTATAGATGCGTGCCCATTTCGCATGCCCGGACTCGGGCAGTTATCCCCTGTCAAACGGCTGTCCATCGGCTTGCCGACTCTGCTAAATTAGGTGCATGAAAGAGTTCGATGGCAAACATCTGGTTCTGGGCCTC
>NZ_QXMN01000322.1:0-631 GCF_003581445.1 Acidovorax cavernicola
ACGCGGCTGCCCAGCCCTTTCTGGAACGCTTTCTCGAGCGCCGCGATCTGGCCGTCGATGCTGGCTTCGACCAGGCCGATCTCGCTTTCCAGGATGCAGGCATGCGGGCCCAGGCGGCCGTCGGCGATGATGTCCAGATAGCCCACGCCGGGATAGGCGGACAGCAGGTCGTTGACGCGCGCGCGCACCACCTCGACCTGCTGCGGATGCAGGCGCAGCGTCATCTGCTTCTGGTTGCGCACCACCGACAGCGCGTTGCGCACGACGATCAGCACGCGGTCGGCATCGCTGTAGTCATCGATGATCTTGCGCACCGCGCCCATGACCAGCGCCACCATGTCGGCTTCGACCTGGGCGAAGTAGTCGACGGTGCGCCCCACGGTCTCGATCATCTTCTCGGCCTGGGCCATCTGCGCTTCGGCCAGGCCTTCGGCGTAGCCGCGCGCGCATTCCTGGTCGTAGGCGGCCTGGGCGTCGGCGACGATCGCCTGCGCCTGCTCACGGGCCGCGGCGATCAGGTCCTCGGCCTGCGCCCAGGCGGTGATCTCCGCGGCGCGCAGAACCCGCGTGCCCGGAGCGATGCGTGCCTGCAGCCGGCGCTGCGGCGTCAGTGGATCGTGGGGAATGAGGA
>NZ_QXMN01000323.1:0-630 GCF_003581445.1 Acidovorax cavernicola
CCGTGATCGAGGCCGACGCGCACATCGGCAGCAATTGCGTGCTGGTCGCGCCGGTCACGGTCGGCGCGGGTGCGACCGTCGGCGGCGGCTCCACCATCGCCAAGGATGTGCCCGCGGGTACGCTGGGCGTGGCGCGCGGTCGCCAGTCCAACATTGCCCATTGGAAACGTCCGAGCAAACTTCCCAAGCCATGATGCCCGACCCTGCTTCCAGCGCCGCATCGGGGCCACCGCGCCCCACCGACCTGCCCCAGGCGCTGGCCTTGCTGGCCCGGCGCGAGCAGGAGCTCGCGGCGCTGCGCGCCGGCCACGAGGATTGGTTGCGCGCGCTGTCGCACGACCTGCGCGCGCCGCTGCGCCACATCACTTCGTATTCGCCCCTGCTGCGTGAAACCCTGCATGCGGCCGGACTGCAGGGCGCGGATGCGCAGGAAGCGGAGCAATTCCTCGGTGTGATGGAACAGGCCGCGCGTCGCATGGGTAGCATGCTCGATGGCGTCTTGCAGGTGGCGGGAATGCTGCGCGAGCACCAGCGCCGCCAGACCGTGGACCTGGCGCAGATGGCCGCCGAAGTGCGCGCCGCGCTGCTGGAAGCCGAGCCCGCGGCGGCGCAGGCGCAATGGCAGCTGCC
>NZ_QXMN01000324.1:0-626 GCF_003581445.1 Acidovorax cavernicola
CATCGGGCTGACGGCAATCCGGTTGCGCAGCGTGACGCCGCGTTGCGTCAGCGGTGAAAAAAGCGCGCTCGTCATGCCACTTCCCTGTCGCAGGCCGGAGCCTGCAGCAGCTGCGCCCGCAGCACATGCTTGAGGATCTTGCCCGAAGCCGTCTTCGGCATGGCGTCGAGCAACACCAGTTTTTCCGGAAATTTCTGGCGCGCGAGCCGCCGCGATTCGAGATAGGCAGTCATGCCCGCGAAATCCATGGAAGCCTGCGGCCTGAGCACCACATAGGCACAGGGCGTCTCCCCCAGCCGCGCATGCGGCATCGCCACCACCGCGGCCTCGAGCACATCGGGATGGGCGTGGAGCACATCCTCGATTTCCTTGGGACTGAGGTTTTCCCCGCCGCGAATGATCAGATCCTTCTTGCGGCCGGTCACGGTGATGAAGCCGTCGGCCGACAGCGTGCCGAGATCGCCGGTCATGAAGTAGCCCTCGGCATCGAACGCACCGCGGGTATCTTCCTCGCGCGAATAGCCCAGCATTACTTCGGGCCCGCGCACCACGATCTCCCCCTGCGCGCCCGCGGGCTGGAGCGCTCCCGTGACCGGGTCGACGATGCGGACTTCGTTGTTCCAGAC
>NZ_QXMN01000100.1:0-3890 GCF_003581445.1 Acidovorax cavernicola
CGACAGTGCCCTAAGTCATGACACCGGTGCAACCGCCGGCGTGTCCAGCGCGATCCTGGTGGTGGACGACCACGACCTGCTGCGCCTGGGCGTGAGCGCGCTGGTGCAGGCCCAGGCCGCCACTTCGGGCGCGCGCATCTCGGTGTTCGAGGCCGGCAACATCGCCGATGCGCTCGCGCTCTACGCAGCCAACGAAGCTGCCGTCGGCCTCGTGCTGCTCGACCTGGCGCTGCCCGACACGCACGGGCTCAGCGGCCTGGCCGAGTTTCGCCTGCGCTTTCCGGCGGCGCGCGTCGTCGTGCTCTCGGGCACAGCCAACAGCACGCTGGCGCAAGGGGCGCTCGCGCTGGGCGCCAGTGCCTTCTTGCCGAAGTCCGCCGACCTGAAGGAGATGGTGGGCTTCATCCGCGCCTGCGGCCTGTTCGAGGCTGACGGCACGCCACAGCAGCAGCAAACGCTGCCGGCTGCGGCGCTGCCCAAGTCGCTGTCGGGTTATGCGGAATTCGCGCACGCCAGCGCCTGGCAGGAACTCACGCCGCGCCAGATGCAGGTGCTGCAGTGGGTGCTCGAAGGCAAGGCGAACAAGGAGATCGCGCAATTGGCCAACCTGAGCGAGGGCACGGTGAAGAACCATGTCTCGACCATCCTGCTGCTGTTCGGCATGCGCTCGCGCGCCCAGCTGATCAGCACCCTGCGTTGAGCGGCTCCACGCTGGCGGGCCGCGGCGACACCGCCGCCGGCCAGCTGCTGGGCCAGCGCGTGCTGCGCGAGCACGTCGGCTCGGTCTACGACACCTACGGCATCTCGACGCTGACCCACCTGGGCTTCGTGGTGGTGTTCGGCTGCATCATCTACTCGCAGCTGCTCGATGCGCGCCTGCTGTTCTGGATGGCGGCGCTGATCGCGGTCGACATCTACGTGTTCTTCACCCCGCGCTGGACGCCCGCCCGCCCGGCCTCGGAGAGCCCGTACTGGGCACGCAAGATCTCGCGCATGGTCACGCTGGTCAGCATGATCACTGCCGTGGTGCCCTGGTTCATCGTGCCGCACGAGAACCTGCCCATGACCTCGCTGCTGATGGCCGTGATCGTCGGCAGCTGCGCGCGTGCCGCGCAGTCGCTGTGGCCGCTCAAGCCCGCGCTCTTCGGCTACACGCTGCCGATGTCGCTGGGCATGATCATCGCGCTGGCCTGGCAGGGCGACGGGCTGCACCTGTTCCTGGCCGCGGCCGGCTCGGCCTACCTCATGCTGACCCTGCACGCCGGCGTGCGCCAGCACCGGCTGCTGACCGACTCGCTCATGCTGCGCTTCGAGAACGAAGCGCTGGCCGCGCGGCTGGGCGACCAGATCGCCGCCACCGAGCGCGCCAGCGAAGAAAAGACCCGCTTCCTCGGCGCCGCCAGCCACGACCTGCGCCAGCCGCTGCACGCCATCGCGCTGTTCGGCGCCGCGCTCGAGAACGAGTTGCGCGGCCGTCCCGAAAGCCGCAACGCCGAGCGCCTGATGCGCGCCGTGAACGCGTTGGGCGCGTCGCTGGACACCATGCTCGACGTCTCGCGGCTCGACGCGGGCGTCATCACGCCGTCGCCGCAGCCGGTGGAGCTCGATGCGTTGTTTCTGCCGCTCAACCACACCTTCTCGGCGCAGGCGGAACAGAAGGAACTGCAGCTGCGCGTGCGTGCCAGCGGCCTGTGGGTGCGCAGCGACCCGCAACTGCTGCACCGCATGCTGTCGAACCTGATGGACAACGCCCTCAAGTACACCGTGCAGGGCGGCGTGACCGTCACGGCGCGCGACCGTGGCGACACCGTGTGGATCGAGGTGCGCGACACCGGCATCGGCATCGCGCCCGAGCAGTCGCACCGGATTTTCGAAGAGTTCTATCAGATCGACAACCCGGGGCGCGACCGCGCGCGCGGCCTGGGCATCGGCCTGTCGATCGTGCGGCGGCTGTCGCGGCTGCTGGGCCATCCGGTGCAGATGCACTCGCGACCGGGCCGGGGCACGCACTTTCGCGTGGTGCTGCCCACCGCGCAGCCGCAGGTCAGTGCGCTCGTGGGGCCGTTTCCGGCCGGAAGTGTCGAGCTGGCCGCGCGCCGCCGCGCCGCCACGCTGCCCGGTCGCGTGCTGCTGATGGACGACGAGCTGGAAGTCCGCGAAGCCATGACCAGCCTGCTGCGCACGCACGCGGTCGACGCGCATGCCGTCGCCAACGAGGCCGCCGCCGCCGATGCCTTGCACCAGGCCCGCGCCGAGGGCCGGCCCTTCGGCCTGCTGATGTGCGACTACCGGTTGGCCGACGGTGTCGACGGCCTCGACGCCGGCCTGCGCCTGAGCCGGTACGCAGGCGCCGAACTGCCGCTGTTGCTGATCACTGGCGAGACCTCGCCCGACCGCCTGCAGCGCGTGCGCGAGTCGGGCGTGCCGGTGCTGT
This sequence comes from Acidovorax cavernicola, assembly GCF_003581445.1. Taxonomy (NCBI): domain Bacteria; kingdom Pseudomonadati; phylum Pseudomonadota; class Betaproteobacteria; order Burkholderiales; family Comamonadaceae; genus Acidovorax; species Acidovorax cavernicola. Next base: position 2,435 of record NZ_QXMN01000100.1, read on the forward strand.
TCAAGCCCGTGGCGCCCGATGCGCTGCTGCAGGCCATGGCCGAGCTCGCGCCGGCACCGTAGCGTTTCGCACACAGCCTGCGGCTGAAACTGAATACGTTGTAGTTCATTACGCGCTGATCAACGCGGTTCAGCACACATGCAGTGACTTTTGGCACTGCCGGACCTTGGCTCCCCGTCGTAATTTCGGGTCTCGGGGAAGCGAATCAGGGGGTATTGCAGGCGTCGACCACCGGTGCCTATGCACACAGGGCGCGACGCGGCAAGGGCCACACGCAGGGGGAATACAAGGGAGAAATAAGAAAGACAGGGAGCTGACGGCCTCCGGCGAAAGCCGGGGGCCGTTTTTTTTGACCGACGCGAAGACCGACGCGAAGGGCGGGCGGAGGCGAAGGCCTCAGCCCAGCAAGGCCTGTGCGAACTCGCGGGCGTTGAAGGTCTCGAGGTCTTCGAGCTTTTCGCCCACGCCGATGAAGTACACCGGCACCGGCCGCTCGCGCGCGATGGCGCAGATCACGCCACCCTTGGCCGTGCCGTCGAGCTTGGTCACGATCAGGCCCGTGAGGCCCAGCGTCTCGTCGAAGGCCCGGACCTGCGCGAGCGCGTTCTGGCCGGTGTTGCCGTCGATCACCAGCAGCACCTCGTGCGGCGCGGTGGCGTCGGCCTTGGTGACGACGCGCTTGATCTTCTTGAGCTCGTCCATCAGGTGCAACTGCGTCGGCAGGCGCCCGGCCGTGTCGACCAGCACCACGTCCTTGCCGCGCGCCTTGCCGGCGTTCACGGCGTCGAAGCTCACGGCCGACGGGTCGCCGCCTTCGTTGCTCACGATCTCGACGGTGTTGCGGTCGGCCCAGACCAGCAGCTGCTCGCGCGCCGCCGCCCGGAAGGTGTCGGCCGCGGCCAGCAGCACGGAGGCGCCTTCGGTCGCCAGGTGCTTGGTGAGCTTGCCGATGGAGGTGGTCTTGCCCGCGCCGTTGACGCCGGCCACCATGATCACGGTGGGCGTGTACTCGCCGATGACCAGCGGCTTCTCGAGCGGCTTGAGCAGGTCGGTGACGGCATCGGCCAGCAGCAGCTTGACCTGCGCGGCGTCGGTGGCCATCTGGCGCTTGACGCGCACCTTCAGGTCGTCGAGCAGGTACTCGGTCGCCTTGACGCCGGTGTCGGCCATCAGCAGCGCCGATTCGAGTTCTTCGTAGAGCGCGTCGTCGATCTGTGCATTGACGAACACGGCCTGGATGCCGGTGCCGGTCTTGCGCAGGCCGGTCTTGAGCTTGTCGAACCAGCTCTTGCGCTCGGTGGCGATGGGGGCGGGCTCGACGACGGCAACCGGTGCAGCGACGGGCGCGGGAGGCGGTGCGGGCACTGGCGCCGGAGGAGGCGGCGGTGCAATGACGGGTGCGGGTGCGGGCGCAGGTGCTGGCGCGGGGATCGGCGTCGGTGCCGCGACCGGAGCC
>NZ_QXMN01000325.1:0-622 GCF_003581445.1 Acidovorax cavernicola
CCGCACATGGTCGGCAGTGAGCGCGGCCTGGGCGCTGGCCAGGCTGTCCTGCGAGGACAGCTGGGTGCGCTGGGTCTCAAGCACCGTCTGGAAATCCACGAGGCCGCTGCTGTAGCGCTGCTGCGCGAGCAGCGCGGCATTGGCCGCGGCTTCGGCCGCGATGCGCAGCTGTTCGAGGCGCAGGCCGTCGCCCTGCAGCGCGGCCAGCGCGTCCTCGACTTCCTGCAAGGCCGTGAGCACGGTCGCGGCGTAGTTCAGGCGCGACTGCTCGAGCGAGGCTTCCTGCACGCGCACCTGGGCGCGCGCCGCGCCGCCATCGAGCAGCGGCACGGAAATGCTGCCCAGCAGCGCGCTCACGACCGAGCCGCCCTGGGTCAATGCGCCCAGCGTCAGCGCGCGCAGGCCCAGCGAGCCGCCGAGGCGAAAGCTCGGATAGCGCGCGGCATCGGCCTGCGAGACACGCGCCAGCGAAGCCGCCACACGCGCTTCGGCAGCGATCACGTCGGGGCGCTGGCGCAGGGTCTCGGCGGGAATCTGGAGCGCCAGCGCATCGGGTGCCTGGGGCACGCGGGCGACGGCGGCCAGTTGCGCGTCGAGCGCTGCGGGGTTCTGGCCCGTGAGG
>NZ_QXMN01000326.1:0-622 GCF_003581445.1 Acidovorax cavernicola
ATAGTTACGGCCGCCGTTTACTGGGACTTCAATCAAGAGCTTGCACCCCATCATTTAATCTTCCAGCACCGGGCAGGCGTCACACCCTATACGTCCACTTTCGTGTTTGCAGAGTGCTGTGTTTTTATTAAACAGTCGCAGCCACCGATTTTTTGCAACCGCTTTGGGCTCCCCTTGTACAGGTTCACCTACTTGCGGCATACCTTCTCCCGAAGTTACGGTATCAATTTGCCGAGTTCCTTCTCCAGAGTTCTCTCAAGCGCCTTAGAATACTCATCTCGCGCACCAGTGTCGGTTTGCGGTACGGTCGTGTGTAGCTGAAGCTTAGTGGCTTTTCCTGGAAGCTGGGTATCACTCACTTCGTCTGCAAGCAGACTCGTTATCACCCCTCATCTAAGCCCGGCGGATTTGCCTACCGGGCACGACTACAGGCTTGAACCAACATATCCAACAGTTGGCTGAGCTAACCTTCTCCGTCCCCACATCGCACTACACATCGGTACAGGAATATTGACCTGTTTCCCATCAGCTACGCATCTCTGCCTCGCCTTAGGGGCCGACTCACTCTACGCCGATGAACGTTGCGTAGAAAACCTTGCGCTTACGGCGAGGGGGCTTTTCA
>NZ_QXMN01000327.1:0-620 GCF_003581445.1 Acidovorax cavernicola
AGCCCGCTGACGGTGTTCACGCGCACGCTGCATGAAACCGTGACGATGCTGGAGCAGGACGAAATCCATTTTTCGCTGATCTACCACCACCCCGCCATCGCCGTGCGGCTCGATGCACGCCAGTTCACCCACGTGCACATCGCCAGCGACCGGCTGGTGCCGGTCTCGCGCGCCAACGCCGCGGGCCAGGCGCTGCACAGCTTTGCGGCGCCCGGCAGCGTGCCCTACCTGGCCTATCCGCACCGCATGGCGCTGGGACGCCTGGTCGAAGACCATCTGTCGCAGAACCCCGACGCGCCGCGGCTGCACCGCATTCTCGAATGCGATTCGGCCGATGCACAGTACGAATACGTGCACAAGGGCCTGGGCGTGGCCTGGCTGCCCTGGTCGATGGCGCACGCGGACTGCAAGGCCAGGCGCCTGGCGCTGGCGGGAAGCCGCAACATGGAAGTGCGCTTCGACGTGCGCATGTACCGGCCCAAGCGGCGCCTGACTCCGGCCGCAGAAGAATTCTGGCGCCGAGTCACCCAGCGTTGAGCAGTTATATTTGTGCCATAACGGCACGGCCTGGTGCCGTTATGGCACCAAATCGGGCCCTGGGTCTTTTGACAATCAATGGT
>NZ_QXMN01000328.1:0-617 GCF_003581445.1 Acidovorax cavernicola
CGCGCGGTTTTCACGAAGCCAAGCCAGGCCGGGTTGGGGCGCGCGTTCTCGGCAGTGACGATCTCGATCACGTCGCCGCTCTTGAGTTCGGTGCGCAGCGGAACGTCTTCGTTGTTGATGCGCGCGGCGGTCGCATGGTTGCCGATCTTGCTGTGGATGGCGTAGGCGAAGTCGACCACGGTGGCGCCGCGCGGCATGGCCATGATTTCGCTCTTGGGCGTGAACACATAGACCGCGTCGGGGAACAGGTCGACCTTGACGTGGTCCCAGAACTCGGTCGCGTCGCGCGTTTCGTTCTGGATGTCGAGCAGCGATTGCAGCCATTGGGTGCTCATCTGCTCGGTGTCGCCGGGGCGCTGTTGCGCCTGGTAGAGCCAGTGCGCGGCCACGCCGGCTTCGGCCACGATGTGCATCTCTTCGGTGCGCATCTGGAATTCGATGCTCACGCCCGAAGGGCCGACCAGCGTGGTGTGCAGCGACTGGTAGCCGTTGTTCTTCGGAATCGCGATGTGGTCCTTGAACTTGCCGGGCACGGGCTTGTACATCTGGTGCAGCACGCCCAGCGCCGTATAGCATCCGGTGAACGAAGGCACGATGACGCGAAAGCCGTAGATGTC
>NZ_QXMN01000329.1:0-609 GCF_003581445.1 Acidovorax cavernicola
TTCTCGTCCTGGCCGCCGCTGCGGTATCGCCAGTGATGGCACAAGGTGAAAACTATCCGCAACGCCCGATCAAGTTCGTCGTGCCCTTCCCTGCGGGCGGCGGCACGGATGCGATGACGCGGCTGTTGACCAACAAGCTCACGCTCGACAACGGCTGGACCTTCGTCGTCGAGAACAAGCCAGGCGCCGGCGGCAATCTGGCGCTGGACCAAACCGCCAAATCGCCGGCCGACGGCCTGACCATGGTGATGGCCCAGACCGACAACGTGGTGCTGAACCCGCTGCTCTACAAGAAGCTCAGCTATGACCCTATCCACGACCTGCGCGCGGTGGCGCTGGTTGCCGCGGGTCCCGCCGTGCTGATCGTCAATGCCGACGCGCCGTACAAGACGCTGGACGATATCCACAAGGCAGCCAAAGCCAAGCCCGGCCAGCTGACCTTTGCCTCGCCCGGCACGGGCACCATCTCGCATGTGATCAGCGAAGCCTGGCAAAAGAGCGCGGACGTGAAGTTCTCCCACGTGCCCTACCGCGGCATGGCCCAGGCCATGCCCGACCTGCTGGGCGGCCGCGTGGACATGTACATGGGTTCCGTGCCCACGCTGATCT
>NZ_QXMN01000330.1:0-609 GCF_003581445.1 Acidovorax cavernicola
GATCAGGAAATCGTGTTCAACGTGGGCAACACCTTCTTCGGCAAGGAAACCATGCCCCTGCGCGAGTTGCTCAACTCGCTCAATGAAACCTACTGCGGCGCCATCGGCGCCGAGTACATGTATGCCACCGACCAGAACCAGAAACGCTGGTGGCAACAGAAGCTCGAAACGATCCGCAGCAAGCCCCAGTTCGATGCCGGCAGGAAGAAGCGCATCCTCGACCGCCTGACCGCGGCCGAAGGCCTCGAGCGCTTCCTGCACACCAAGTACGTGGGCCAGAAGCGCTTCTCGCTCGAAGGCGGTGAAAGCTTCATCGTCGCGATGGACGAACTGATCCAGTCCGCAGGCTCCAAGGGCGTGCAGGAAATCGTCATCGGCATGGCCCACCGCGGCCGCCTGAACGTGCTGGTCAATACGCTGGGCAAGACCCCGCGCGACCTGTTCGCCGAGTTCGATCACACCGCTCCCGAAGACCTGCCATCGGGCGACGTGAAGTACCACCAGGGCTTCAGCTCCGACGTGTCGACGGCCGGCGGCCCGGTCCACCTGTCGCTGGCGTTCAACCCCTCGCACCTCGAAATCGTCAACCCCGTGGTCGAAGGTTCGGTG
>NZ_QXMN01000331.1:0-605 GCF_003581445.1 Acidovorax cavernicola
CTACGTGCCCGCGGCCGACGCCGACAGCGCGCAGATCGTGCGCATCGCGCGCGACTGGGTGCGCGCGCAGGGCATACAGAACTTCTACGACGAGCAGGGCATCTGCCATGTGGTCACGCCCCAGCACGGCCATATCCGCCCCGGCATGTTCGCCGTCGGCGGCGACAGCCACTCGTGCACCGGCGGCGCGTTCGGCGCCTACATGTTCGGCATAGGCGCGACCGAAATGCTGGGCGTGGTGGTCACGGGCGAAATCTGGCTGCGCGTGCCCCACACCATCGCCATGGAGTGGACCGGCCAATTGGGCGCGGGCGTCTGCGCCAAGGACATGATGCTGCACATGTGCACGCGCTTCGGCATGGACGGCGGCCAGTACGAAGCCGTCGAATACTGCGGCGCGGCGGTGCGCGCGCTGTCGATGAACGAGCGCATGACGCTTTGCAACATGACCGCCGAGCTCGGCGGCCAGGCGGGACTGATCGCGCCCGATGCGGTCACGCGCGACTGGCTGCTGGCCTGCGGCGTGCCAGCCCAGGAGCTGCAGGATTTCGCGCACTGGCAGACCGATGCCCGGGCGCCGCTGCTGGCCCACCACCGCATGGCGG
>NZ_QXMN01000332.1:0-605 GCF_003581445.1 Acidovorax cavernicola
GGCTTGCTCCGGTGGTGCAACTGGTCTGGGATCTGGTGCGCGACGTCGCGTATGCACGCTGGACGGCGCCGCCACCGCCCGAAGTTCGCAACAAAGTGCGTTGATCGTCGCAAAAAGCGGCGGGCAGCGCAGCAATTTCCACGCCGCCCCCGGGCGCGCGGGTATGATATGGCCCACTGCTCCGCGCCGCTGTGCCACAGTCTGCGCGGATCGGGCCGGCATGCCATTGCGCGCCTGCCGTGCGTGGTGGCGTTAGCTCAGTTGGATAGAGCAACAGCCTTCTAAGCTGTGGGTCACTGGTTCGATTCCAGTACGCCGCACCACCTTGCGTTTCCCCCGCCCCCGACGCCCACCGCGCGCGCCAGCAGGCGTCAGGCCATGCCTTACGGGTTGGCGCAAGGGTCGTTCAGACCCACCATTCCCGTGATTTTCTGCAGACGGCTGCGGCTTTCCAGGCAGGCCTGTTGTTTGTCCTGCGCGGCCTTCTGCTGCGCGAGCAGCAATGTGCGCGCGCGTTCGGCCTCGAGTTGCGCGATGCGCGCCCGGATCTGCGGCATGGCCGCAAGCGCGGCTTTCTCGCCTTCGACGATGGCGCTCGCGCGCTG
>NZ_QXMN01000333.1:0-604 GCF_003581445.1 Acidovorax cavernicola
GTCGAAGACCCGTTCGGCGCCGGCATGTGCCTGGTGCTGGTCGGCCTGTTCTTCGCCTACAAGCTCTACCAGAAGAACCTGATCACCATCGGCGACTACTACCGCCTGCGCTTCGGCCGCACGATCGAAGTGCTGTGCTCGGTCATCATCATCTTCAGCTACCTGGGCTGGGTCGGCGCCCAGATCACCGCGCTGGGCCTGGTGTTCAACCTGCTGACGCAGGGCGCGATGTCCATCACGGCCGGCATGGTGGTCGGCACGCTGATCGTGCTGGTCTACACGCTCTACGGCGGCATGTGGTCGGTCGCGATGACGGACTTCGTGCAGATGATCGTGATCGTCGTCGGGCTGGTGCTGATCGCCTGGTACGCGGCCGATCTGGCCGGCGGCGCGGGGCGCGTGATCGACTTCGCGGCGTCCGAAGGCAAGTTCCGTTTCTTCCCGGAGAACGCCAGCGCGCGCGAGTGGCTGTTCTTCATCGCCGCGGCGATCACCATGATGCTCGGCTCGATTCCGCAGCAGGACGTGTTCCAGCGCGTGATGTCCTCGAAGAACGCTTCGATCGCCCGGCGCGGCCCCATCATCGGCGGCATTTTCTACATCC
>NZ_QXMN01000334.1:0-601 GCF_003581445.1 Acidovorax cavernicola
CCATTGGTCGAGAGGAAAGCGGCGCGCGTCCGGAGCGCGCGCGGCGGACTCGGCATGGATGGGAATGCAGGCGGTGGCGGTCATGGGAAGTCTCCTGTCTCTTATGGGGAAATGGGGGCAGCCGTCAAAGATCGAGCACCAGCAGCGGTGTCTGCGCGCGCGAGCAGCAGGGCGTGAACTGGTCGTTGGCCGCGCGTTCGCTGTCGGTGAGAAAAGTGTCGCGGTGCTCGGGCACGCCTTCGAGCACGCGCGTGAGGCAGCTGCCGCAGATGCCCGATTCGCACGAATACGGCACATCCACGCCTTCGGCGGTGAGCACTTCGAGCACGCTCTTGTCCTTGGGAATGGCGTAGCTCTTGCCCGTGCTGGCCAGGCGCACGCTGAACGCGCCGTCGGACTCCAAGGCCGTGGCCGTGCCGGCGAAGAATTCGCGGTGCAGCTGCGCTTCGGGCCAGCCATGGCGCCGCGCCGTGTCGAGCACATGGTTCATGAAGCCCGCGGGGCCGCAGACATAGAGATGGGTGCCGGCCTGGGGCGCGGCCAGCAGCGCCTCGGCGTCGAAGCGCTGGGCCGCGGCGCCGTCGTCGGCATGGACCTGCAC
>NZ_QXMN01000021.1:0-111681 GCF_003581445.1 Acidovorax cavernicola
CATCGGCAGCGCCCCACCCGTGACACCCACCGATCGCCGCGTGAAGGTGTCGAACACGCCCGAGGTCTCGCTGCAGGTGCGCGACTGGCAGCGCCCCGGCGGTGCCGACGCCTCGGCCCCTGTGATCGTGCTGCTCGCCGGCCTCGGCGGCAACGCACGCTGCTTCGACAGCCTGGCGCCCGCGCTCGTCGCGGCCGGCGCTGCCTCGCGCGTGGTCGCGGTCAGCCGGCGCGGCTACGGCCTGTCGGACAAGCCGCTGCCGGTGAAGAGCGCCACGCAGTACTACGAAGTCGACACGCTGGTCGACGACCTGGCCGCGCTGTGCGACGCGCTCGGCCTGACGCGCGTGGTGCTCGGCGGCCATTCCATTGCGGGCAACGAGCTGACGCGCTTCGCAGGCCGCTTCCCTGATTACGTGCGCGGCCTCGTCTACCTCGATGCCACCTTCGACTACACAAGGCAAGCCGAAACCGGCGGCGAAGACCCGCCGGACAACCGCCGGCTCGACGAACCCGCGCCCACACCCGACGATGGCCGCTCGATGAAGGCGGCCATTGCCTACCTGCGACGCAAGTCCAAGAACTGGTGGCCCGCGCTCGAAGCCAACCTGCGTGATGCGCTCGACGAACTGGCCGATGGCAGCGTGCGCCCGAACACGCCCGACGCCGTGGAAACCGCGATGGACACCGCGGCCCACCGCTTCTCGCCCGACTACCGGCCGGTGCGTGCGCCCGCGCTGGTGGTGACGGCGCTGCCGCTCGACCAGCGCGACCTGTTCCCCTGGCTCGAACGCCCGCTCGATGCGCAGACCGACAAGGATGCCGCCGACTTCCTGCGCATCTTCCGCCACGTGCGCCGCGCCGACGCCGACCGCCTCGCGACTGCGCTGCAGACGCCGCACCGGCTCACGCTGGACCACTGCAACCACACCGACTTCTTCATGGAACGCGAGGTCGAGGTGGTGCGCGCCATCCAGTCGATGCGGTGGGCTTGATTTCTAGTGCCGCAACAGCTTGATCAGCGCCGCCAGCTCCTCGCCGCCGAGCCCCGCCGCATCGGCGCGCCGGAACAGGCCCGCGGCAAAGGTCGGGAACTCGGTGTTGATGCCGGCTTCTTGCGCGGTCTGCAGGATGCGCTGCGTGGCCTCGACCGAAATGCGCATCGGGCTCTGCGAGATCGTGAAGTCGCCCGACTGGATGACCGCGCCTTCATGCTGAAGAAAGCCCGCGAAGGTCGGCATGATGCCCGCCACGATGCGGCCGTACTCGGCCACGTCGAAGCCCTCGTGCTCGGCGATGCGCGCACCGTGCAGGAAACCGAGCATGGTGCCGTAGATGCTCGAGAGCGTGGCCAAGTCCATCGCCGCGGCCGCGCTGGCCTTTTCGCCCAGGTAGACGATGCCGCCGGCCAGCACCTTCAGGAAGGGCTCGGCCTCGACGAACACAGCTTGCGCCCCCGACACCAGCAGCGGCGTGTCGGGCCGGCCCATCTGGTCCGGCGCGGCCTGGATCGCGCCTTCAAGGTACGCGGCGCCATGGCGGTGCGCCCAGACCTCGGCCTCGCGCGCATCCTTCGGGCTGCCCGTGGTGAGCTGCGCGAGCAGGCGGCCGTCCAGGGCGGCGGCCACGCCGTCCATCGCGAAGATCGCGTCGGCGGCGCGGTAGTCGTACACGCACATCACGGCCACGCGGCTCACACGCAGCGCCTCGGCCGCGCTGCGCGCCAGCACGGCGCCGCGGGCGACCAGCGCGTCGGCCTTGTCGGCCGATCGGTTCCACAGCGTGACCTTGTAACCCTGGTCCAGAAAGAGCCGCGCGATGACGACGCCCATGGCGCCCAGGCCCAGAACCGAAACTTCCTTGTTGTTGCTCATGGCAATCCGATGCAGTGGGTTGATGACGCCTGCATCGTAGAAATTACACTTCCGTATGGTCAAGTACCGACAATAAAGTAAGGTACTTACCAAATAGGAAGTATTGGAATCACAAGGAGCACCGAATGGCAGCGAAGAAGCCCTACAACTGCGGCATCGGCCCCGCGTTCGAAGTCATCGGCGGCAAGTGGAAAGCGGTAATCCTGTGGGAGCTGCACCTGCAACCCTACCGCTTCGGCGAGCTGAAGCGGCTGCTGCCCGAAGTCAGCGAGAAGATGCTGATCCAGCAACTGCGCGAAATGGAAACCGACGGCCTCGTGCACCGCGAGGTGTTCCACGAAGTGCCGCCCCGCGTCGAGTATTCCGAGACGAAGCTGGGCGCCACGCTCAATGCGGCGCTGGCGCCGCTGGCCGACTGGGGCGACCGCTACGCGAAGCGCGTGGAAACCGCACGCAAGCAAGCCGAAGCGGCGAAATGACAACACGGCAGAGAGCGCGACGATGAAACCCTCCAGGATTCCAACGGCCGCGCTGCTCGTGCTGTGCGTGGCTTTGCAGGCGTCGCCCGGCATGGCGCAGACCGCGTGTTCGCCCGCTCCCACCTGGGCCGGCCCGCCGATGCGCAGCGCACCCGAGGCGGTCTGGCAGAAAGACCTCAACCGCCCCATCGACGGACAGCTTTCCGCCGGGCTTCAGGCCGCGCTCGGCGATGCGCTCGACAAGATGCTGCCGCATGTTCCCGCGGCCAGCGTGGCCGTCGCCATTCCCGGCCAAGGCATCTGGTCCGCCACGCGCGGCCTGGCACGCAAGGCGCCGCCGCAGCCAGTCGTGTCCGACCAGCAGTTCCAGGTCGCGAGCACCGTCAAGACGCTCACGGCCGCGGTCGTGCTGCAACTCGCCGAGGAAGGCCGACTGAAGCTCGGCGACACCATCGACACCTGGTTTCCCGACGCGCCGAACGCCAGGCTCACCACCATCGAGCAGCTGCTGCGCCACACCAGCGGCCTCGTGAGCTTCAATGCGCTGCCCTCGCTGGGCACGGCCTACCGCACGCCCGCCGAGATCATTGCGCTCGGCACCTCGCAGAAGCCGCAGTTCTGCCCCGGCACGAACTGGAGCTACAGCAACACCGGCTACGCGATGCTCGGGATGATCGTCGAGAAGGTGGAAGGCGCGCCGTTCGCCAAGGTACTGGCGAAGCGGCTCGTCAAGCCGCTGGCGCTCAGGCACACGGCGATGCGCCAGCCGGGCGTCGAACTGCCCGTCGTCGCGGGCCATGCTTCAGGCCGGCCTGTCGATGCACCCGACCTGTACGCCACGCCCTATGCAGCGGGCGCGCTGGCATCGACGGCAGGCGACCTGGCCGTGTTCTGGCATGCCTTGCTCGCGGGCAAGGTGCTGCCGGGTGCGTCGGTGCACCGCATGTTCACCGGCATGCCTGCGATGACCGGCCCTTACGCAGGCAGCAACGCGTTCTACGGCATGGGCGTGCAGCTGTACGACGTGCCCGACGGACCGGGGCTGATGCTCGGCCACAGCGGTGGCATCGAGGGTTTCACGAGCATCGTGGCCTACGTGCCGGCCGACGACGTGTTCATCGCCGTCGCGTTCAACGAAAAACAGGTGCCGGCCGAAGCCGGCCTGTGGGCGCTGCTGCGCGCGGTGCGCACCTATCGCACGAAGCAGTAGCCGGAGAAAGGAAGGGCCGGATCAGTCGGCCCAGCCGGTCTCGATCTCGGTCTTCACCTCGGTCATGAGCTTGTGGACCGGGCACTTGCCGGCCACGCGCAGCAGCTCGTCCCGCTGGGCCTCGGTCAGGTCGCCGGTCAGGCGCAGGCCCGACTTCAGGCGGTAGATGCCCTTGCGCTCCTCGCTGTCGTCGCGATCGACCACGACCTCGATGTCTTCCACCGGAATGCCCTTGCGGCGCGCATACAGCAGCACCGTGAGCGCCTTGCACGCCGCGAGCGAGGCGTCGTACAGGTCGTGCGGTTCGGCGCCGCCGTCGCTGCCGCCGCCCGCGGGCGAGGCATCGACCGGGATCTCGTGGTTGCGGATCTTGAGGATGTGGCGCGTGCCGGTGGTGCCGTCGCGGCGGATCGAGAGGGTCATGCCGATGTCCTTGAAGGAGGAAGGAAGTTCTGAGCTCAGCCCAAGTCTTTCACATACAGGATGGTCGTGAATCCGCTGTGCCATTCGAGGTCGGGATAGCGGCCGGCCTCGCGGTAGCCGAGCGCGCGGTACAGGCCCTGGCTCTGCGTGTTGAAGGTGTCGGTTTCGAGCCGCGCGAGCGCCACGCCGTCGGCGCGCATGCCGTCTTCGGCGAAGGCCATCAGCGCGCGGGCGATGCCCTTGCGCTGGTGCGCGGCGGGCACGTGCAGGGCCTGCACGAAATCATGTTCCCAGTGCACCATGCCGACCACCTCGCCGTCGATTTCCGCCACGAAGAAGGCCGGGCCGCTCTCGTCGATGTAGCCCACGGGTTCGCCGCTGTCGGCATAGGCCTTCGCGGCCTCGGGCGTGAGCTGCGGCAGCCAGGTGCTCGCGAAGGTGTCGTCGAGGATGGCCTTCACGGCGTCGAAGTCGGCCAGGCGCCAGGGGCGGATGGCGAGGACGTTGGAGGGGGCCGCGCTCATCGGTCCACCGCCAGCATCAGCGTTTCCTTGATCTCTTCCATCACCACGTAGCTGTGCGACTCGGCCGCCACGGGCAGTTTCTTCAGGATGTCGCCCAGCAGGTGCCGGTACTCGCTCATGCCGCTCAGGCGCGCCTTCACGAGGTAGTCGAAGCTGCCCGATACCAAGTGGCATTCGAGCACCTCGGGCATGTGCAGCAGCTCCTGCTTCACCTTGTCGAACACGTCGCCCGACTTGGCGGAGAGCTTGATTTCCACGAACACCAGCAGCGTCTTGCCCAGCGCTTCGGGCGACACGTGCGCGTGGTAGCCGGTGATGACGCCCTCGCGCTCCATGCGCTTCACGCGCTCGGCGCAGGGCGAGGCCGACAGGCCGATGCGCTCGGCCAATTCGGTCATGGCAATGCGGCCTTGACGCTGCAGAAGGTCGAGGATCTTGCGGTCGATTCGGTCGAGTTCGGGCATTTCACTCCGCGCGAGGCTTTGGACAGGGTTCGGCAGCTATTTTCACCGCCAAATGCTTAAAAACGATGGAATCCACTGCAATAAGAACTTTAGATTCACATCATTCCACTCAGAAGCTCGGAAACACCATGAAAGTCATCGTTCTCGGCGGCGGCGTGATCGGCACCACCACGGCGTACTACCTCGCGCGCTCCGGCGCCGAAGTCACCCTGCTCGACCGGCAGGCCGGCGCGGCCGAGGAAACGAGCTTCGGCAATGCCGGCCAGGTGTCGCCCGGCTACTCGACCCCGTGGGCCGCGCCCGGCATTCCGCTGAAGGCAATCAAGTGGATGTTCCAGAAGCACGCGCCGCTGTCGATCCGCCCCGACGGCACGCTGTTCCAGCTGCGCTGGATGGCCGCCATGCTGCGTAACTGCTCGCCCGAGCGCTACGCGGTCAACAAGGAACGCATGATGCGCGTGGCCGAGTACAGCCGCGGCTGCCTGCAACAACTGCGCGCCGACACCGGCCTGCAGTACGAACACCGCACCGGCGGCACGCTGCAGCTGTTCCGCACGCAGGCCCAGCTCGACGCAGTGCAACGCGACATCGCCGTGCTCGAGGAATGCGGCGTGCCTTACGAACTGCTCGACCGCGACGCCCTGGCGCGCGTCGAACCGGGCCTCGCCAACGCACGCGACCGCCTCACGGGCGGCCTGCGCCTGCCCAACGACGAAACCGGCGACTGCCATCTGTTCACGCGCGGCCTGGCCGAGATCGCACGCGGCCTGGGCGTGGACTTCCGCTTCGGCCAGACCGTCGACGGCCTGGAAACCGACGGCGGCCGCATCACCGGCGTGCGCACCAAGGCGGGCAAGATCCTCACGGCCGACCGCTACGTGATGGCCTTCGGCAGCTACTCGCGCGCCGCCATCGCCTCGCTGGGCCTGGACATTCCGGTGTACCCGGTCAAGGGCTACTCGCTCACGGTGCCGCTCATCGACGAATCGCTCGCGCCGCAATCGACCGTGCTCGACGAGACCTACAAGGTCGCGGTCACGCGTTTCGACAACCGCATCCGCGTGGGCGGCATGGCCGAGCTCGGCGGCTTCGACCTGCGCCTGAACCCGGCACGCCGCGCCACGCTCGAGAAGGTGGTGAGCGACCTGTTCCCGGGCGGCGACCTGCCGAACGCCAGCTTCTGGACCGGCCTGCGCCCGATGACGCCCGACAGCACGCCCATCGTCGGCGCCACACGCTACCCCAACCTGTTCCTGAACACCGGCCACGGCACGCTGGGCTGGACCATGGCCTGCGGCTCGGGCAAGCTGATCTCGGACCTCGTGACGGGCCAGCGGCCGGAGATTCGCACGGACGGGTTGGCGATGGATCGCTATACGCAAGGGCCATCGCGCGCTGCGCGCCCGAATCCGACGACTGCACCGGCCTGAACGGCGCCCGGCAATTCCTCAAGCTGCCTTCGCCATCGGAATCGTCATCCCCCGATAGACCTCCGACTCTCCATGCTTAGCAAGCAGCTGCATCAGGTGCTTGCGGATCAGCATCCCAGGCCGGTCTGATTCCATCGAGTACTCCACGCCGCGCCGGCGCGTGTCGACCAGCGCATCGGGGTCGGTCGATTCGAGGATGTCCTTGTCCTCGCGCGTGATCTCCTCGTCGAAGTCGATCAGCATCTGCGCCGCGCAGTCGGCCTCGGTGTCGTTGCGGAACAGCCATTGGCACAGCTGCATGCGGCCGTCGTCGATGGGCGTGAAGCAGTTGATGATGATGTGGCGAATGCCGCTCGGGTACTCGATGTCGAGCCGGCGCGAGAACGGCAGGAAGTAGGCGTTGCGCATGTGGCGCGTGGTGATCGCATCGGTCACGCCGCTGATCGCGTGGAACTTCACGGGGTTGGTCGCCTCGATCACCGTTTCGGCATGGAAGCCTGATTCGTTTTCCACCAGCTCGTACTTGCTCGGCTTCGGGCTCGCGGCCACGCCGAAGGTGGCGCGGTGCACGAAGCTGAAGTGCGAGTTGTCGAACGAGTTTTCGAGCGCGCGCATCGGGCTGGTCTGCCACTCTTCATAGAACTGGAAGATCGTGCGATAGCCTAGGTCGTCGAACTCGGGAATCGCCGGAATGTCGGCGATGGGCTCCTCCAGCGCCACCCAGGCATAGCCGTAGCGCGCGGTGCAGCGGTAGGCGGTGGTCTTGTACTCGGGCGATATCTTGCGATCGGGCTCGTACTGCGGGATACGCACCACCTGGCCGCTGCGGTCGTAGGTCCAGCCGTGGTAGCCGCACTGGATCGCGCCCTGCCCGCAGGCCTTGCCCTCGCCGTCCACGCACCAGCCCTTCGAGAGCTTCGCAGTGCGATGACAGCAGCGGTCGCGCAGCGCGGCCGGCTGGCCGTCGGTGTCGAGGAAGAGAACGATGTCTTCGCCCAGCAGCCGGAAAGGCTTCGGGCCGTAGGCCAGTTCGGTGAGCGGCATGACGGCATGCCAGAACTTGCGGAAGACGGGTTGTTGCGTGACGAGCATGGGCGAACTCCTTCGATGTTGCGTGTGGGGACGAACGTGAAAGAGCAATTTCCTGCTTCGTCGGCGTGTCCGGGAAAGGCACGCGCGAGGCTGAACGCTTCTACTCTGCGCCGATCGGCTTGCAATTAGCGCGCCCGGATTGTGGCGCGCCCCGCCGGCGCTTCCAAGCCCCCTGCTGCGATGCCCGAGCGCCGCACCCTGGCATGCCTCATGCAAGACAGACGCCAAGAGTAGAAGCGTTCAGCAGCGCACGCACCACACCCGTGCGCCCGCCCGGAAATTGCTCTTGAGGCGCCCCCGCCCCGGCGGGAGGCATCGTCAAGACCACCGACTCCGAGGCCCCACCATGCAACGCAGACCCTTCATTGCCGCAGCGACCGCCACCGCAGCCACGCTCGCCACCCCTGCCGTGTTCGCGCAGGCCGGCAAACTCACGCCGCTCAAGTTCACGCTCGACTTCCGCATCAACGGCCAGACCGCGCCCTTCTTCCTTGCGCAGGCCAAGGGCTACTACCGCGACGAAGGGCTGGACGTGACGATCGACACCGGCGCCGGCTCGGTGGCGTCGATCACGCGCATCGCCAGCGGCGTGTACCAGCTGGGCCTGGGTGACATCAGCTCGCTGGTCGAGTTCAATGCACAGAACCCGGGCACGCCGGTGGTGCAGGCGGTGTACCAGTACTACAACCGTGCACCGTTCGTGATCATCGGCCGCAAGGACCGCGGCGTGACTGGCGACTTCAGGAGCCTCACGGGCAAGAAGGTCGCGGCCGCCGCCGTCGAGTCCACGCGCCGCGCCTGGCCGATGGTCGCGCGCAAGCAGGGCATGCGCGGCGATGCCTTCCAGTGGCAGACCACGGACTTCAGCGCGCGCGACAACGTGATGGTGCGCGGCGACGTCGATGCCGCCACCTACTTCCACGACTCGGCCGTCTCGCTCTTCGCGCGCATGAAGGCTGACGAGCTCTCGGTGCTCAAGTATTCGGACGCGGGCGTCAACCTGTACGGCAACGCGGTTCTCGCGAGCAGCAACCTGATCGCGCAGAACCCGAAGGTGGTGGCGGCCTTCTTGCGCGCGACCAACCGCGCCATCGTCGAGACCTTCGCCAACCCCGCGCCCAGCATCGCGGCCATGCGCCAGCGCGAGCCGATCCTGGACGAGAAGGTCGAACTCGAACGCTGGGGCCTCACGGCGCAGTACGTGGGCGCGGCCGACACGCGCGGCCACGGCCTGGGCGACATCCGCAAGCTCACGCTCGAACAGCAGGTCGACGAAGTGGCCGACACCTTCGGTCTCAAGACGCGCCCCTCGGCCGACGCCCTCTTCAACAGCTCGATGCTGCCCGCGCGCAGCGAGCGCACCCTTCCCGCACCCAAGGCATGAACCTTCCCGACAGCCCCCTCTCTGCCTTCCCAGAGGAAACCGCGCTCGACGAGCGCGACGGTCGCTACCTGCGCAAGGCCATCGTGTGGTCCCACGCCGCGCGCCGACGCGGCAACCGGCCCTTCGGTTCGGTCATCGTCTCGGCCGCCGGCGAGGTGCTGGCCGAGGCCGCGAACAGCAATGCCGAAACCGGCGACTGCACCGCGCATGCTGAAGTGAACGCGCTGCGCGCGCTGGCCGGCCGCGGCCTCACGCGCGAGGAACTGGCCGGCGCCACGCTCTACGCCTCGGGCGAACCTTGTGTGATGTGCGCGGGCGCGATCTTCTGGTCGAACATCGGCCGCGTGGTCTTCGGCATCGATGCGCAGCGCCTGCGCGTGTTCCGCGGTGAGCGGCAGGACCAGCGCGATGCCGAGCTGTCGTGCCGCGACGTGTTCCGCGCCTCGCCGCATGCCATCGAATGCATCGGGCCCGCGCTGATTGATGAAGCCGCCGCCGCGCACGACGGTGCCTGGAAATAGCGCCTTAGACTCGCCGGATGCCCTGGCACGCCCGTCTCCATCTCGCCTACCAAAAAGAAGCCGACCGCAGCGTCGCCCGCTTTCGCCACGACGGCCCGCTGCGCATCCTGCAGAGCCTCTACCCCGAAGGCGATGCGGTGTGCCACAACGTGCTGGTGCACCCGCCGGGCGGCCTCGTGGGCGGAGACACGCTCGACATCGACGTCGAAGCGGCCGACGGCAGCCACGGCCTCATCACCACGCCCGGCGCTTCGCGCTTCTACCGCTCCGAAGGCGAGACCGCGCTGCAGCGCACGCGCATCCGGCTTGCATCCAGGGCACGGCTCGAATGGCTGCCGCTCGAAGCCATCTGCTACAGCGGATGCCAGGCCGAGAACCGATTGACCATCGAAGTCTCACCAGGCGCCGAGATGATCGGCTGGGACGTGTGCGCGCTCGGCCTGCCGAACGCCAACCAGCCCTTCGAACGCGGCACCTACCTGCAGCACATCGAAACGCCTGGCGTGTGGCTGGAGCGCGGACGCATCGACGCAAGCGACCACCGCCTGCTGCAAAGCCCGCTCGGGCTGGGCGGGCACCGCTGCCTCGCCTCGCTGTTCGTCGTGGCCGGCTCGCCGATGACCAAGGCGCGGCGCGAAGCGCTGCTTGCGCAGGCGCGCGGGTTGCTCGAAGCGCACGACCTGCACGAGAGCGCGGGCGCGACCAGCCCGCATGATGAAGTGGTGGTGCTGCGCGTGCTGGCCCCGGTGGTCGAGCCCGCGATGCAGTTGCTGCGGCAGGTCTGGCAGGCCTGGCGCAGCGAGCTGTGGCAACTGCCGGTAACCACGCCGCGCATCTGGGCGACCTGAGATCGCCCGTCTTCTCACTCGCAGTCGATGCGGCCCGCCGGTGCATTGCGCAGCCGGTTCAGGAACACAAGCTGCACCTTCGCCGTCTCGCTGCCCTGCACGGCCGCGCGGCGCATCCAGTCGCGCGCCTCGCAGCGGTCGGCCTTCACGGCGGAACCGTACAGCGTCTGCCCGGTGAGCAGCACCATGCCCAGCATCTCCTGCGCCTCGGGATGACCTTCGACGGCGGCCTGGCGCAGCTGCACGAGCATCGTGCGGTAGTCGCGGCCGGCCTGCGCTTCGAGGGCGAGTTGGTAGCGCTGCTCGGCCTGCAGATCGACGTTCGCGTCGAAAGGCTTGGCGGCGGCGATCGCGGCGACAACGCACAGCGCGCCTGACAGGAAAATGCGCCAGCGCAGCGACCAACTGGCGATCTGGTTGAGTTCGGATGACATCGGTTTTTCTCCACGGGTTGCGTGGCACCGATGGTCCCGCGAAGACGCGCGCAGGAGAAACTGGAATTCACGCAGGATGCCTCAGGCGCTGCCTGAGCCCCATGCGCCAGCGGCTCAGAACAACGCCAGCACGGCCGCATTCACCGCATAGCCGCCGACCGTCAGGAACACGAACAGCAGCGCCCCCAGCTTGAGCGGCTGCGCGCCCGCCTTGCGCAGGCTCGCGGCGCTGGTGCGCAGGCCCATCGCGGCCATGGCGGTGGCGAGCAGCAGCGTGTCGAGCTGCACCAGCGAAGCGACCCACGCGCGCGGCAACACGTCGAGCGAATGCACAGCGCTCACCGCGATGAACAGCACCGCGAACCACGGCACGCGCACCTGGCGCCAGCAGGCGCGCAGGCTCGCCGCACCCGGCGTCGAGGCCGCCACGCGGAACGACAGGCTCATGAGGAACGGCGCGAGCATCATCACTCGCAGCATCTTCTCGACCACGGCCGCGTTCGCCGCGTCGGGCCCCACCGCCTCGCCGACCGCGACCACCTGCGCCACCTCGTGAATGGTGGCGCCCGCGAAGAGGCCGAAGGCATGTTCCGACAGCCCGAGGTACGGATAGACCAGCGGGTACAGCACCATCGACAACGTGCCGAACACGACCACCGTGGCGACGGCGATCGACACCTTGTGCTCTTCGCCGCGCACCACCGGCTGCGTGGCCATCACGGCGGCGGCGCCGCAGATCGCGCTGCCGGCGCCGATCAGCGCGGCCGTCTCGCGGTCGAGCCCCAGCCAGCGCGTGCCGATGCGCACGGCCAGGCCGAAGGTCAGCGCCACCATCGCCATCGCGATCAGCACGCCGGGCCAGCCCACGGCGCCGATGTCGCTCAGCGAGATGCGAAAGCCGTAGAGCACGATGCCCGCGCGCAGCAGCACGCTGCGCGCAAAGTCCACCCCCGCGCCGGTCCGGCCCGACACCGCCGGGAACACCGTGTTGCCCGCCACCATGCCCAGCGCGATGGCCAGCGTCAGTGCGCTCAGGCCCAGCTTCACCATCGGCGGCCATTCGGCCAGCAGCGCGGCGGCGCCGGCAATCAGCACCGAGAACAGCACGCCGGGGCCGCAGCGGCGAACGAAGGAGAAACCGGGCAAGGAAGCGGCAAGGGATGACATGACGCCAAGCTTAGGAATCGACACACCATGAGTCAAAGACATAAACTTCACTGATGCATGAAGTTAGGTTATGACTTTGAACCTGCACCTGGTGCGCCTGTTCGTCGCCGTGGCCGAGGCGGGCAGCTTCTCGCGCGCGGCCGAGGGCCTGTGGATCAGCCAGCCCGCCGTGTCCAAGGGCATCCGCGAGCTGGAGCATCAGCTCGACCTGACGCTCATCGAGCGCGGCGCGGGCAAGGGCTTTCGCCTCACCGAGGCCGGCGCGTCGCTGCTCACGCATGCGCGCGGCATCTTCGCGATGGAACGTGCGGCGCTCGACGACGTGCGCGCGCGCGTCGGTGTGCAGCGCGGCAGCCTCACGCTGGGCGCCAGCACCACGGTCGCGAGCTACTGGCTGCCGCCGCAGATCGCAGCCTTCTGCGCGGCCTATCCCGCGGTGGTGCCGCGCGTCACGGTCGGCAACACGCAGTGGGTGTGCGAGCAGCTGCTCGAATGCCGCATCGACCTTGCGCTGGTCGAGGGCCGTGTGAACGCAGACATCGAAGAGCGCATCGACGTGCGCGAATGGACCACCGACCCGCTCGCCATCGTGGCGCCGCCCGACGCCGCCCTGCCCCGGCGCGGCGTGACGGCCGCGCTGCTGGGCCGGCAGAACTGGATCCTGCGCGAGCCCGGCTCCGGCACGCGCCAGGCCACCGAGGCGCTGTGCGCGGCGCACGGCATCGACGCGCCGCCGTGGATGGAAATGGCGAGCAACGAGGCCATTGCGCGCACCGTGGCCAGCGGTGTCGGCATCTCGATGCTGCCGCGCGTGGTGGTGGCCGACATGCTCGCGCTGGGCACGCTGCGCGAGCTGAAGCTGCCGGGCGCGGTGCTGTCGCGGCCGCTGTACCGGCTCGCCCTGAAGAGCCGGCCGCTCTCACCGGCGGCGCTGCGGATGGCGCAGATCCTCGACGCCTCCTGAAATGAAAAAGGGGCGCATCGCATGCGCCCCTTTTTTCGTGGTCAGCCGCCCGTCAGCAGCAGCGGCCCTTGCCCGCGCCGTAGCGAGCCTCGAGCCGCTCGCGGAAGAACTCCTCGTAGCTCATCGGCGCGCGGTCCGGGTGGGTGGCCGCCATGTGCGTCAGGTAGACGTCGTAGTCGGGCAGCCCGACCATGAGCCGCAGCGACTGCTTGATCGAGCGGGCGATGTAGCGCCCGGCTTCGGGCATGGCGAGACCCATGGCGTGCGTTCAGCTCAATGCGCAGCGGACGAGGCCGCGCCCATCGGCTCGAACGGCGTTTCCTGCGTGGTCGGCCGGTTGGCCGCGCGCGCCGCGAGGCAGGCCTTCACGCTGTAGACCAGCACGCTCAGCACCACGAAGATGAAGAGCGCGCACAGCGCCGCGTCGAGCCGGTCGTTGAAGACGATGCGCGACATGGCCTCGGGCGTCTTGGCCGGCGCGATCAGCACGCCGTTGGCCAGGCCGTCGGCGTACTTCGCGGCATGCGAGAGGAAGCCGATCTTCGGATCGCTCGAGAAGATCTTCTGCCAGCCCGCCGTCAGCGTGCAGGCCAGCAGCCACGCGGCCGGCGCCGCCGCCACCCAGGCGTAGCGCTCGCGCTTCATGCGGAACAGCACGACCACGCCCAGCATCAGCGCCACGGCGGCGAGCATCTGGTTGGAGATGCCGAACAGCGGCCACAGCGTGTTGATGCCGCCCAGCGGATCGACCACGCCCTGGTACAGGAAGTAGCCCCAGGCCGCCACGCACAGCGCGGTGGCGATCAGGTTGGCCGGCAGCGAGTCGGTGCGCTTGAGCGCGGGCACGAAGCTGCCCAGCAGATCCTGCAGCATGAAGCGGCCGGCGCGCGTGCCGGCGTCCACCGCCGTCAGGATGAACAGCGCCTCGAACAGGATCGCGAAGTGGTACCAGAAGGCCATCATGGCCTGCCCGCCGATCACCTGGTGAAGGATGTGGGCCATGCCCACGGCCAGCGTCGGCGCGCCGCCGGTGCGCCCGAGGATGGTGGTCTCGCCCACGTCCTTGGCGGTCTGCAGCAGCATCTCGGGCGTGACCACGAAGCCCCAGCCCGAAATGGTGGCGGCGGCCTGTTGCACCGTGGTGCCGACCAGCGCGCCCGGGCTGTTCATCGCGAAGTAGATGCCCGGCTCGATGCACGAGGCGGCCACCAGCGCCATCACGGCGACGAAGGATTCGGCCAGCATGCCGCCGTAGCCGATGAAGCGTGCATGGCGCTCGTTGTCGAGCATCTTGGGCGTGGTGCCCGAAGAGATCAGCGCGTGAAAGCCCGACACCGCGCCGCAGGCGATCGTGATGAACAGGAACGGGAACAGGTTGCCCGACCACACCGGGCCGTTGCCCGCCGCGAACTGCGTGACCGCAGGCATCTGCAGCGTCGGCATGACGAACACGATGCCCAGCGCCAGCGCGATGATGGTGCCGATCTTCAGGAAGGTCGACAGGTAGTCGCGCGGCGCCAGCAGCAGCCACACCGGCAGGCTCGCGGCCACGAAGCCGTAGCCCACCAGCATCCACGTGAGCGCCTTGCCGTCGAAGGTGAAGGCCGGGCCCCACACCGGGTGCTGGCTGACCCACTGGCCGCCGAAGATGGCCGCCATGAGCAGCACGAAGCCGATCACCGACACCTCGCCGATGCGGCCCGGGCGGATGTAGCGCAGGTACACGCCCATGAACAGCGCCACCGGAATCGTCGCGGCCACCGTGAAGCTGCCCCACGGCGATTCGGCCAGTGCCTTCACCACGATGAGTGCCAGCACCGCCAGGATGATGATCATGATCATGAAGGTGCCGAACAGCGCGATCATGCCGGGCACCACGCCCATCTCCTGCTTGACCAGGTCGCCCAGCGAGCGGCCGTCGCGTCGCGTGGAGATGAACAGGACGATGAAGTCCTGCACCGCCCCCGCGAACACCACGCCCGCCAGCACCCACAGCAGGCCGGGCAGGTAGCCCATCTGCGCGGCGAGCACCGGGCCCACCAGCGGGCCGGCGCCGGCGATGGCCGCGAAGTGGTGGCCGAACAGCACGTTCTTGTCGGTCGGCACGTAGTCCAGGCCGTCGTTGTGGCGGTGCGCGGGCGTCTTGCGGTTGGCGTCCAGCCCCAGCACCTTGTCGGCGATGAACAGGCTGTAGTAGCGGTAGGCGATCAGGTAGGTGCAGATCGCGGCGGTCACGACCCAGAGCGCGTTGATGCTCTCTCCCCGGCTCAGGGCGACCGTGCCCAGCGCAAAAGCGCCGACCACGGCCACGGCCAGCCACACCAGATGGCGGCGAATGTTGGGCATGCGGATGTCTCCTCGGAATGAACCGGGCGAGTGTTCCGCGCCAGCGGCGTCGCCGCATCCGTCGGACTGCGCGGGCCAGGCGGGTGGAATTGCCTAATGGATAACCCTGATCGCCTTCCGCAGGCGCTCGTCGGCGGCGCCGCAAACCGTTGCGTTTACGTTAGATGTGATAAATTCACATTCACTAACAATGTGAAACATCCCTGACGAGCCCACGATGACCCAGCATTCGCAGGCCCGCGCACGCGGCGGCTTCACATTGATCGAGGTCATGATCACGGTGGCCATCGTGGCCATCCTGGCGTCGATCGCCCTGCCCAGCTACCGGCAGTACATCGTGCGTTCCAAGCGCTCGGCGGCCCAGGCGCAGATGATGGACATCGCCAACCGGCAGCAGCAGTTCCTCATCGCCAACCGCGGCTACGCCGACAAGACGGCGCTGACCGCCAGCGGCTACGCCCTGCCCGCCGAGGTCGCCAGCAACTACGGCTACGACGTCACGGTCGCGACCTCCCCGCCCGCCTTCACGATCACCTTCTCCCCGATCAACAGCCAGCAAGGCGACGTCGAACTCGGACTCACCAGCGAAGGCGTGAAGACGCCGGCCGGCAAATGGTGAGCCCCGCCCTGCGGCGCCAGCGCGGCGCCACGCTGATCGAGGTGCTGGTCACCCTGCTCATCCTGGCCTTCGGCCTGTTCGGCCTGGTGGGACTGCAGGCCCGGCTGCAGGCCTCCGAGATGGAGTCGTACCAGCGCTCGCAGGCGCTGATGCTGCTCAACGACATGGCCAGCCGCATCGCCATCAACCGCCGCATGGCGGCCAGCTACGCCAGCAGCACGGCGCTCGGCGCGGGTGCGGATTGCCCCACCGCCACCGGCACACGCCAGCAGATCGACGCCAAGGAATGGTGCAACGCGCTGCAGGGCGCCGCCGAGTTCTCCGGCAACGACAAGCTCGGCACCGTGATCGGCGGGCGCGGCTGCGTGGAAGACATGGGCAACAACGAGTACCTCGTGACGGTGGCCTGGCAGGGCCTCGGGCCGATCTCGGCGCCACCGGCCGGCGTCGCCTGCGGCAAGAACGCCTACGACGGCCCCACCGGCTCGAAGTGCAGCAACGACCTGTGCCGCCGCACCGTGACCACGCTCGTGCGCATCGGATCGCTCTCATGAGCGCGAGGAGCCCACACCCCACCGCACGCCGCGCCCAGCACGGGCTGACGCTGATCGAGCTGATGGTGGCCATCACCATCATGCTCATCGTGCTGGCCGCGCTGCTCGCGCTGTTCCTCAACGTGAGCGGCTCCCAGCGCGAGATGGAGCGCGTCAACCGCCAGATCGAAACCGGGCGCCTGAGCATCTTCGTGCTCGAGAACGAGATCTCGCACGCGGGCTTCTGGGAAAACTACATGCCCGAGTTCGACGACCTCACGGTCAGCGCCGCCCCCACGCACGTGCCCACCGGCGCCCTGCCCGACCCGTGCCTGGCCTATTCGGTCGCGAACTGGACCGAGGACTACAAGCGCCAGCTGCTCGACCTGCCCGTGCAGGTCTACGACAGCGTGCCCACCACCTGCGCCGACCTGCTCACGCACAAGAAGGCGAACACCGACGTCCTCGTGGTGCGCCACGCCGAGACCTGCCTGCCCGGCACGCCCCATTGCGACGCCGACGTGGCCGACGCGATGTATTTCCAGTCGTCGCTGTGCGGCACGCAAAAGCCCTCGTCGTTCGACCTCTCGACCGCGGCCTTCGACCAGATGTTCCTCAAGGACTGCACCACCCCCGCGCCCAAGCGCAAGCTGGTGGCCGACATCTACTACGTGCGCGACTACGCCGAGGCCGTCGGCGACGGCGTGCCCACGCTGGCCCGCTCGCGCTTCGACCTGGTGGACGGCACACTGGCGCAGCAGCCGCCCACGCCGCTGATCGAAGGCGTCGAGGGCTTCCGGGTCGAGCTCGGCCTGGACACGCTGAGCAAGACCGGCGCCGCCGTCAACTACGCCCAGCCCATCGCCTGGGCCGACCCGGCGAACAAGTCCACGCCCTCCAACCGCGGCGATGGCAGCCCCGACGGCGCCTTCGTGCACTGCAGCACCGCCTCGGCCTGCACCGCCGACCAGCTGATCAACGTGGTGGCCGTGAAGCTGCACGTGCTCGCGCGCGCCACCACCATCTCGCCGGGCCACACCGACACGCGCACCTACCAGATGGGCGCCGCGACGCTCGGGCCGTTCAACGACCACTACAAGCGCCACGCGTTCGCCACGACCGTGCGCCTGACCAACGTCACCGGCCGCAGGGAGACGCCATGAAGCCACGCGCCCCATCCGCCGGCCCGGCCGCCCAGCGCGGCGCGGCCCTGATCGTCGGGATGATCATGCTGCTGCTGATCACGCTCGTGGTCACCGCCGCCTTCAACCTCAGCAGCGCCAACCTCAAGGCCGTGGGCAACCTGCAGACACGCAACGAAGCCGTGGCCGCCGCCAACCGCGCGATCGAGGAAGTTGCCGCCAGCCTGCTGGTACCCGGCAGCGACGGCAGCCCTTCGCTCGCCGCGCCGCAGGGCACGGTGAGCATGGTCGACATCAACAACGACGGCGTGACCGACTACATCGTCACCGTCGCCCCGCCCGTGTGCGTGCGCGCCACCAAGGCCCTCGACAGCGGCGGCGGCGGCAGCACGGGCCCGGGCGGCATCACGGGCGGTGCATCCAGCAGCGGCTCGGGGCTCGCGGCGTTGCCCGACCAGTACAACGCCGTGTGGGACATCAGCACCACCGTGACCGACGCCGCCGCCGGCACCACCGGCGCCTCGACCTCCGTGCGCCAGGGCGTGCGGGCGCTGCTCAACAAGGCGCAGTTCGATGCGCTGTGCGCGCCGCCACCCGCCACGCCAGCCGCGCCCGCGCCGGCCTCCTCTTGAACCACGACGAAGAACGGGTCCCCGCCATGACAAGGAAACTATTCGCCACGCTGTGGGCCGCCGCGATGCTCGCCTTGCCGATGCAGGCCGCGCAGGCCGAGGACATCGACCTTTTCGTGGGCTACAACCCCAGCGCCGCCCAGGCCCCGAACGTGCTGTTCGTGCTGGACAACACGGCCAACTGGAACCAGCCCTTCACGGCCGAGATGACGGCGCTTGCCAACGCGTTCTCCAGCCTGCAGGCCGACAAGTTCAAGGTCGGCCTGATGATGTTCACCGAGACCGGCCAGGGCAACTCGAACAGCGACGGCGGCTACGTGCGCGCCGCGGTGCGCACGCTCGACAACGGCACCAAGGTGAAGTACAGCGAATTGATCGGCAGCCTGGACAAGGTCGGCGACAAGTCCAACGGCGGCAAGGCCGGCAAGACCATGGCGGAGGTCTACCGCTACCTGGCCAGTGCCGCGCCCATCGCCGGCAACGGCAAGGTCAAGACGGACTACAGCGGCAACGTGAGCGGCACCGCGGCATCCAAGGCCATCTACGCCCTGCCGCGCAACGCGCTCGGCAGCTTCAGCGCCAGCACCTACGTCGGCCCGAGCACCGAGAACTGCATCGGCACCTTCGTCATCTACATCAGCAACGGCGCCGCGCAGGACAACAACAACGACAACCAGCTGTCCAACGACGCCCTGCGCGCCGCCGGCGGCAGCACCGCCCAGATCACGCTCAGCCCCAGCGGCTCGCAGGACAACACGGCCGACGAGTGGGCGCGCTTCCTGCAGACCCGCATGGGCGTGAAGGTCTACACCATCGAGGCCGCCAAGGCCGCGCAGGGCCAGGGACCGGGCTGGACCGCACTGCTGCAGAGCATGGCCACGCAGAGCAAGGGCGAGTACTACGACCTCACGACCAAGCCCCAGCTCGGCACCGCGCTCGGCGAGGCGCTGGACGACATCTTCAGCAAGATCCAGTCGGTCAATAGCGTGTTCTCCTCGGTGAGCCTGCCGGTGAGCGTGAACACCCAGGGTACCTACCTGAACCAGGTGTTCGTCGGCATGTTCCGTCCCGACGAGAACGCCTTTCCGCGCTGGAACGGCAACCTCAAGCAATACAAGCTGGGACTGGACAGCAGCAGCCAGCTGATCCTGCAGGACGCGGACGACAAGAACGCGGTCAACAACCAGACCGGCTTCATCGCGCCCTGCGCGCGCAGCTTCTGGACCCCGCCCGCCAGCGACACCGACGCCTACTGGAGCTTCCGGCCTTCCGGCGACTGTCTCAGGAAGGAAGCCGCGGACAGCCCCGACGGCAACGTGGTGGAAAAGGGCGCGCAGGGCTACACGCTGCGCGGCATGGTGCCGGCCAATCGCAACATGAAGACCTGCGCGGCAGGCAACTGCACCGCGCTCACCACCTTCGACGACGGCAACACGGCCATCACCATGGCCGCGCTGGGCGTCACCGCAACCGCCGACCGCACCAAACTCATCAACTGGGCCCGCGGCCTGGACAACAAGGGCGACGAAAGGCCCGACGCCCAGGGCAACCCGGTGCCGTCGAGCGCCATGCGCCCCTCGGTGCACGGCGACGTGGTGCACTCGCGACCCGTGGCCATCAACTACGGCACCGACGCCTCGCCCCAGGTGGTGGTGTTCTATGGCGGCAACGACGGCGTGCTGCGCGCCATCAACGGCAACCGCAACACCGCCATCGGCGGGGCCGCCGCGGGTTCCGAGCTGTGGTCGTTCATGCCGCCCGAGTTCTACGGCAGCCTCAAGCGGCTGTACGACAACACCACGCGCATCAACTTCCCCGGCCTGCCGGTCAGCCTGGGCGCGGTGGCACCCAAGCCCTACGGCATGGACGGCGCGGTCGCGGCCTACCGCCAGGGCAGCAATGCCTGGCTCTACGCCAGCATGCGCCGCGGCGGCCGGCTGGTCTACGCCTTCGACGTCTCCTCGCCCGCCGCGCCCACGCTCAAGTGGCGCAAGGGCTGCCCCAACCAGGGCGACGACACCGGCTGCGACACCGGCTTCGAAGGCATCGGCCAGACCTGGTCGGCGCCGAAGGTGCTGCGCGCCAACGGCTACGGCAGCGGCAACAGCCCGGTGCTGATCTTCGGCGGCGGCTACGACCGGTGCGAAGACGTCGACACCAACAGCGCCGCCCAGGCCTGCGGCGCCGGCATGAAGGGCAACCGGATCTACGTGCTCGACGCCGACACCGGTGCACAGCTCCAGGTGTTCACCACCGCGCGCCCCGTGGTCGGCGAAGTCACGGTCGTCACCGATGCCCTGGGCATCGCCACCATCGCCTACGCCGCCGACCTGGGCGGCAACGTCTACCGCATCGCCATCGGCAGCGCGGCGCCGTCCGCCTGGACGCTGACCCCGATCGCCTCGCTCGGCTGCGCCACGGTGACCACCTGCACGCCCAACCGCAAGTTCATGTTCGGCCCCGACGTGTTGACGGACAACGGCGCCTACGTCGTGCTGCTTGGCTCGGGCGACCGCGAGAAGCCGCTGCGCTACTACAACGTCGCGCTCGGTGTGGCCAACCGCTTCTACATGCTGGTGGACAAGCCCACCGACGCCACCTGGCTGACCAGCGAGGCCGACCGCTGCGGCACCGGCAACGGGCTGCTGTGCCACGCCTCGCTGCAGGCCATCACCGGCGCCGGCACACCCACCTCTTCCGACCTTGCCACCAAGAAGGGCTGGTACCTCGCGCTCGCCGCCGGCGAGCAGGTCGTGACCGGCTCGGTGACCGCCTACGGCATCACCACCTTCAACACCCACACGCCCACCGAGCCCAACACGCAGTCGTGCCGCGCCGACCTGGGCACCGCGCGGGTCTACAACGTGTCGTACGTCAACGCCGCCGCCCAGGGCACCGAGGGGCGCTTCCAGAACGTGGTGGGCGGCGGCCTCGCGCCCACCCCGGTCGTGGGCCGTGTCCAGCTCGACAACAACGGCGGCATGCGCGACGTAGTGATCGGCGCCAACCCCGACTCCTTCCTCAGCCCCAAGGGCACCGCACCCAAGGCCGCGTTCAAGCAGCCCAAGGGCCGGGTCTACTGGTTCATCCAGAAGTAGGCGCCGTGCCCTTCCGCATGCGCAACCTCCGCCCCGCCCGAGCCCGAGCCCGGGCGCGCGGCTTCACGCTGATCGAGCTGATGGTCACGATCGCCGTGCTGGTGGTGCTGATCGCCATCGCCGTGCCCTCGTTCGACAGCATCCGGCTGTCCACCCGCCTGAGCAGCTACGCCACCGCGCTGGTCGCGGGCAGCCAGCTGGCGCGCAGCGAGGCCATCAAGCGCAACGCCCCCATCACCCTGTGCGCCTCGTCCGACGGCACCAGCTGCAGCACCAACGGCCAATGGGAAGCCGGCTGGATCGTGCTCAGCGGCACGCAGGTGCTGCGCGTCGAATCCGCGGCGGCCAGCGGCTACCGGCTGCGCGAGGCCGGCGGCGCGAGCGCCGTCGTGTTCCAGGCCACCGGCCTGGGCGCCGGCCAGAGCCGCATCACCATCTGCCGCGCCACGCCCAGCGCCGACCAGTCGCGCGCCGTGAACATCAGCGCCACGGGGCGCACCACCGTCACCCGGTCGAGCAGCGGCACCTGCGCCGCGACCTGACCGGCAAGCCCGCCGGCCGAGGGGGTCCGCCGGACGAACGACAATAGCGCCCCGTGGCAAGGCCGGGCGCCGGTCCCGCCTTTCTTGCCTCAACGACCTTCACCAGGAACAACGCTCCCGCATTCATGGAACACCGGCTGGACTGGGCCCTTGCCGCCTGCGCTCGCATCCTCCGGCCCGTGGTCCGGCTGGCGCTCGCCATGGGCGTCAAGCACCCGCACCTCGAAGCCCTGCTGCGCGACCTGCTCATCGAGGAAGCCCAGCGCACATGGCGCGGCCAGGGCGTGCCCAAGCCCAACCTCAGCCAGATTTCGGTCACCACCGGGCTGAACCGCAAGGTCGTCACCGCCAAGGTCCGCGCCACCGTCGACCCGCTGCCCCACACCGAGCTGTCGGCGGCGGCCAAGACTTTTACGTTGTGGTTACAGATGACCACCGACGACGACACCCTGCGCCGCCTGCCCGTCGTCACCGAGGGTGACGGGCCGTCGTTCGAGCGCGTGGCCCGCCTGGCCAGCCGGGGCAACGTGCACCACCGCACCATCCTCGACGAACTGGTGCGCCTGCAGATGGTGGCCGAAAGCGACGGCACCGCCGAACTCACGGCCGACGGCTTCGTGCCGGTCGAAGACCTGCAATCGATGCTCGCCTTCCTGGGCGACAACGGCCGCGACCACCTGCTGGCCGCCGTCTCCAACACCCTGGGCGACACGCCCCGCATGCTCGAGCGCGCCGTGTACGCGCGCGGGCTCACGCTGGCCGACTGCACGGCCATCGAACGCCTCGTGCGCGAACGCTGGGCCGGCCTGCACCACGAACTGACCCGCGAGATGACCCAGGCCGTCGACCGCGTGCCCGCCGAGGCCAAGGCCACGACGAATGCGCGCATCCGCGTCGGCATCTACACGTACTACGAAGACGAAGAAGGCGCGTCCGCCCCCGGCGCAGCACAGAAAAAAGAGTCCCCCCGATGAACACGATCTCCCACTCCCTGCGACTCGCGCGCGGCCTGCTGATGGCCGGCGCCATGGCCCTGCTTCTCTCATGCGGAGGAGGCGGCGGTGGTGGCGGTAGCGGCACGCCGGGCTTCGGCGCCCTCGGCACCGCGGCCACCGGCACCGGCACCGGCGGTGGGGGCGGCGACGGCGGCGCAGGCCCGGGCGACGCCTCGGGCTCCGGCGGCAGCACGGGCAACGGCAGCACGGGCAACGGCAGCACCGGCGGCGACGGCACCAGCACGGCCGGCAACGGCTCGGGCGTGGGCCCCGGCGGCACCGGCGCGACCGCGGACGCCGCCGGCATCGGCGCGGCCGACGGCCTGGGCAGCGTGATCCTCAACGGCCTGCGCTACAACACCGACAGCGCCACCTTCAGCCTCGAGGACACCACCGAGCTGCAGATCGGCATGAGCGCGCGCATCGCCGGCAAGGTCGACGCCGACTTCACCAGCGGCATCGCCGCCACGGTCGTCTCGGCCGCCGAACTGCGCGGCGCCGTGTCGGTCATCGACCTGAAGGACGGCAGCTTCACCGTCATGGGCACCCGCGTGACCACCGACAACGCCACCGTCTGGGGTGACGCCAAGGGCGCCACCGACCTCGTCGACGGCGCCGTGGTGCAGGTGTGGGGCCTGCCCGCCGCACCGGGCATCCTGCGTGCCACGCGCATCCAGGTGACCCCCGCCACCACCGCCCCGCTGGTGACCGGCACCGTGCAGAACCTCGACCGCGGCGGCCAGCAGTTCACGCTCGGCCAGCTCACCATCGACTTCGGCACCGCCGCCTTCGGCACCGGCATCGATGCCGCGAGCCTGGCCAACGGCGCCATCGTCCGGGTGCGGGGCACGGCGGCGCCGACCGCCGGCCGCTTCACCGCGACCCAGGTGCAGGGCTGGTACGCCATTCCCACGGCCGACGGCATTGCGCTGCAACTGGCAGGCGTGGTCACCGACTTCGCCGCGCTGGGCGATTTCCGCGTGCTCGGCAACAAGATCGATGCGAGCAACGCACAGATCACCGGCGGGCCCAGCGGCTCCATCGGCAACGGCGTCAAGGTCGAGGTCGACGGCTTCCTGTCGAACCAGGTGCTCGTGGTGAAGAAGCTGCGCATCCGCCACGTGCCCGGCACCGGCGGACCGGTGTCGTTCACCGTCATCGGCCCCGTCAGCGGCTACCAGTCGGCGGCCGACTTCCAAGTCCGCGGCCAGCGCGTGGATGCCAGCGGCTCCGGTACCATCTTCGAAAACGGCACCGCCGCAGACCTGGGCAACGGCAAGCGCGTGACCGTCGTCGGCGACCGCGTGGTCGACGGCGTGCTCATTGCGCAACGCGTGAGCTTCACGCAGCCCTGACGTCCAGGCCCCGGCGGCCCGGCCGCGCAGTGCGTGCATCCCCTGCACGCACCGCGCTCCTACGGGCCACGCCCCACGGCGCGACCGGATCGATCGGAGCCATGGACACACACACCACCTCTGCCCCCGTTCCCACGTCGCCCCGCTGCTGCATCGCCGGCGGCGGCCCGGCCGGCATGGTGCTCGGCCTGCTGCTCGCGCGCGCTGGCGTGCCCGTGGTCGTGCTCGAGAAACACCTCGACTTCCTGCGCGACTTCCGGGGCGACACCGTGCACCCCTCGACCCTCGAGGTGCTGCACGAACTCGGCCTGCTCGACGCCTTCCTGCAGCGCCCGCACAACCGCATCGAGGAACTGCGCGGCACCTACGAGGGCCGCAGCGTGACCATTGCCGATTTCACCCGCCTGCCCACGCACTGCCGGTTCCTCGTGCTCATGCCGCAGTGGGAGTTCCTGGACTTCATGCACGACGAAGCCAGGCGCTATCCCGGCTTCGAGCTCTGGATGGACGCCGAAGCCACCGGCCTGCTGCAGGACAAGGGCCGCGTCAACGGCGTGAAGGTGCGGCGCGGCGCGCGCGCCGGCCACCCTGTCGACACCGAGCTGCACGCCTCCCTCATCGTGGCCGCCGACGGCCGCCACTCCACCTTGCGCGACGCGGCCGCGCTGCCGCACATGAGCTACGGCGCCCCCATCGACGTGCTGTGGATGCGCATTCCCAAGCTGCCCGGCGACCCCGAGGCCACCGGGGGGCACATCGGTCGGGGCCGCTTCCTGGTGACCCTCAACCGCGGCGACTACTGGCAGTGCGCCTTCGTCATCCGCAAGGGCGGCCACGCCGATCTGCGCGCGCACGGCATCGCCGCCTTCCATACCGAGATCGCGCGGGTCGCGCCCTTCCTGTCCAGCCGGCTGCTCTCGGCCCTGCCCGACTGGGACGCCGTGAAGCTGCTCGAAGTGACCGTCGACCGGCTCGAAGCCTGGGCCTGCCCCGGCCTGCTGTGCATCGGCGACGCCGCGCACGCCATGTCGCCCGTGGGCGGCGTGGGCATCAACCTCGCCGTGCAGGACGCCGTGGCCGCCGCCAACCTGCTGGCCGCGTCGCTGGCCGGCACCGCCACAGATAAAGAAATCGACAACCTGCTGCCCCAGCTGCAGCGCCGCCGCGAATGGCCCGTGCGCGTGACACAGGCCGCGCAGCGCTTCGTGCAAGACCGCGTGCTGCTGCCCGTGCTCAGCGGCAAGGCGGCCCTGAACGCGGCGGCATCGTCACCGACCGCGCCCCGCCCCATGCCCTGGCCCCTGCGCCTGCTGGCGCGCTGGCCGCGGCTGCGCACCCTGCCCGCGCGCGCCGTGGGCATCGGCGTGCGGCCCGAGCACGTGCAGTCGCCGCGGGCGGAGTAGCCGGCGAGCAACCGGTCAGATCGACCCGATCAACTGCATCAGCCGGGCCGGCGCACCTGCGTCGGCTGGCGCGACCAGTACACGCCGTCGAGCCGGTCCATCCGCACCTCGCCACCCGTGGACGGCGCGTGCACGAAGCGCCCGTCGCCCACATAGATGCCCGCATGCGTGGGCGCCGATGCGCCGAACAGCACAAGGTCGCCCGAGCGAATCTCCGACATCGCCACCGGCCGGCCGAAGCCCGCCATGCGCGACACCGTGCGCGGCGGCACCTGCCCCACGCTGTGGCGGTACACGTAGCCGATGAGCCCGCTGCAATCGAAACCGCCTTCGGGCGAATTGCCGCCATAGCGGTACGGCGTGCCCACCAGCCCCAGCGCATGGATCGTGATGCTGTTCGACTGCTCCGACGTCAGCGGCGGCATGTTGCTGCTGGGCACCGAACCACCCGGCGTGCGCGTCGATGGCGGGCTCGCGCAGCCGATGGCCAGGAGGCAGGCGGTGACGGCGGGGATCAGTCGGAGCAGCAGCCGCTGATGCTGCCGTGGCGGCGGTGACAACGATGCACGGGAACGAGAAGGCGTCGGCAAGGATGTGTCGAGCATGGGCGCGGGCCGGTCTTGTGGACGTGGGCCGACTCTAGCGCGAGTGGGCCGCGCGAGGATGAAGAGACGCGAGTGAAAACCTTCTCGCTACACCGCATGCATCGCACACGAAAACAGCTAGGCGCTTGCAGCTCGTGCACCCACAATCCCGCCCGTGTTGCAATTTGTGGCACGCCGCGCCCCTCCCGTATCGCAACGACCCACGAAGGACCTTCGATGAAGTGCTCGATCCGCCGCGCCCTCCTGACGACCGCCACGGCCGTGGGCCTCGCCGCATTGCTGGCTGCCTGCGGCGGTGGGGGAGGAGGCGGTGGCGGCGGTGGAGGCATCGGCATCGGCCTTGGCGGCTCACCCACGCCGACCGCACCGACCACCACGGCACAGCTGCCGGAGCGCGCCGCGCTCATCGCCCGCGCACGCGCCCTCGAACTCGACACGCCCTACGTGCCGCCGCCCGGCGATGTGCTGGAGCACCACACCTCCGGTTATGCCAAGACCATGTGCTCCGCCGTGTTCATCAGCGGCATCGACCCCGACGTTGCGGCCGAGAGCCTCGGCTACTTCGTCGCCCCGTACGACCAGCGCAAGAACGTCGGCAAGCCCGTGGTCGACCGTGTCAAGAAGGAAGTGCGCATCACCATGACGAACGGCACGACCCTCGTGGCGCGCCACTTCGGTTCGCAAGGCTGCATCACGCTGCCGGCCGGCAAGGACGACGTGCTCTTCACCCCCGTGGTCGTCAAGAGCACCCTGCCCGACCCCGCCACCCAGGCCTGGCCCATGGGCGACCAGCTGCCGACCGACGCGCCGCCCGCGCAGGTCGACATGGCCAAGATCAACCAGGCGGTCGATGCCGCATTCGGCACGGCGGAGGCCTACACCTCGGCCTTCGTCGTCACGCACAAGGGCCGCATCGTCGCCGAGCGCTACATGAACGGCATCGGCCCGACCACGCCGCTCGAATCGTGGTCGATGGGCAAGAGCGTCGTCGCCACGATGATGGGCGTGCTCATCAAGCAAGGCGCCTACACCCTGGACCAACCCGCGCCCATTCCCGAATGGCAAGGGCGCGACGACGGCCGCCAGAAGATCAAGATCTCCGACATCCTGCAGATGTCGAGCGGGCTGCGCATCAAGGCGCCGGACGACCCGGAGTACACGCCCGGCGGCACCTACCCCGACCACATCTACTACTACACCGGCCGCATCAACGCCTTCAACTACGCCGCCACGCGCCCACAGCAATGGCCACCCGGCGCCGTGGGCCGCTACCGCAACACCGACCCCGTGCTGGCCAACTACCTGGTGCGCCTCGCGGTCGAGAAGCGCGGCGAGGAGTACCTGTCGTTCCCGCAGCGCGCGCTGTTCGACAAGATCGGCATCCGCTCCATGGTCATCGAGACCGACCCCTACGGCAACTTCCTGACCCAGGGCTACGACTTCATGTCCGCGCGCGACTGGGCGCGCCTGGGCAACCTCTACCTGCAGGACGGCGTGTGGAACGGCGAACGGCTGCTGCCCGAAGGCTTCGTCAACTTCGTGAGCAGCGTGGCACCGGCCTGGGCCGCCGACAAGCGGCCCATCTACGGCGGCTTCTTCTGGATCAACGGCATGGGCGCGCTCGCGGCGCCCGCATCGGCCTACTACATGCTCGGCGCCGCAGGACAGTTCGTGGTGGTGATTCCGTCGCACGACCTCATCGTGGTGCGCATCGGCCATTCGAAGGGCGAGCGCTTCGCGGCCTCGACCCTGAACAAGGCACTGCCCCTGCTGACGAGCGCGGTGCCGTCGCACTGACCGGTTGCCCGTGCGGCCCTCGGCACGGCGTGCGCGTCCGTCGGTGGCCTCGTCAGGCCCCGAAAACCAGCAGCAGGTTGTTCGCAGGCATCACGTGCCGCGCGCGCAACGCGAGGCCGACACGGCGCGCCTCGGCCACCACATCCTCGATGCGCCGGATGCCCCACGCGGGATTGCGCGCGCGCAGGTCTTCGTCGAACGCCAGATTGCTCGGTGCTGTGGGGCCGTGCTGCGCTTCGTCTTCGAAGTAAGGCCCGTAGGTGATCAGCACGCCGCTGCCGGACCGCAGATGCCGCGCGGCACCGGCCATCAGCGCGGCGCATGCGGGCCATGGCGCGATGTGCAGCATGTTGGCGCAGTAGATGGCGTCGAACTTTTGGTTTTCTTCTTGAGCGAAGGCGGGGCCTTGCGAAGGCCACTGCGGCGCCATCACGTCGAGCAGCAGCGGCAGGCGCAGGTTGGGCAGCGCGGCCTGTTCAACCCGGCTGGCGATCGCGGGAAGCATGCGGGCGTCTGCGTCGGTGGGTTGCCAGATCCATGAAGGCATGGCGGCGGCGAACCAGGCGGCGTGTTGGCCTGTGCCGGAGGCGATTTCCAATGCCGAGCCTTGCTCGCCGAGGATGCGGGTCAGGGCTTCGAGGATGGGTTGTTTGTTGCGGTCGGCGGCGGGGCTGGAGGGAAGAGCGGACATCAAGTGCGATTTCGGGCTGGTACGGTTTGCAGGGTATCAAACCCACTCTTGCACGATTTGACTAGCACAGCAGCGCACTAGCGTCCTCGCTGGGTCTGCCAGATACAAGCGCCTGCTCCGCACCCTAGGCCGAAAAACACCATCCCTACTTGTAGAAATCCGGATAGAACACGCTCACCGGGTTGCCGACGCTCTCTGGATCTTCGATAGCCTTGCGCGCTTGGTTTGCAATCTCAGCGCGGTAAGTCTGAAGTTTCGGAACAAGGCTGTAGATATCACTCGTATCGAAGACCAGCGTGCGCGATTGATTGACGTCGAAGGGCAGCCGGTCAGCTTTCCGTATGAGCTGGACGACCGGAAGCCGAAGAGCGTGACGCAAAGCGACCTCGTAGAAAACGTTTGGGTTCAGATAGGAAAGGTCGGCAATCGCAAGTTTTGATTTCTTTAAATACTCCAAAACTTGCGTCGTGATCATTCCGGCCTCGCCAATCTGATCGGCCCGCACGACGGTCAGTCCCAATTCCGCAAGAGCTGGCTGCACAAGCGAGGACATGAAAAGGTCAGCATGCTTGCGTTCCACGCTGTCTTCCGCTCCGATCGGGGTGATGTAGAAACATACCTTTTCCCAGTCAGACGCGCTAGCGGAGTCATCCGCAACCTTCTTGACAATAGATGGCGCTGGCTGTGTCGCGGGTAGCCGCATTGTTGCGCCGGAACCGTCTGCGTGAGGAAGCTCTTCCAACAACTGCTCTATCGTAATGAGCGTTTCGGCCCCACCGATCGTTCTGAGGAGACCAAGGTCCTTGACGTTGACGATGAAAGTGTCAACGCATTCATCCAAATCGGGAACATTGATTCCCGAATCCCGCAAGACATCCTTGATGATCTCGCGCTCGGGAAGTCGCTTTCCTTTGTAGTGGTCGTATAGCAGCTTGAATGGAGCGACTCCATCAATCGACAAATCAAACGCTGCCTTGCGGCGTTCTCCTTCGGCTTTTGCTGGATTTACGGCGATGGCCCCGACAGCTGTCAGTTCGAAAAAATCAGCGGCGTATGAGCCTGTAGTGATCCCATATTTTCCAGAGTTGGTGATCATCATCTTCGTCGCACCACTAGTCGCTGACTTGCCCATTTTTTCTAGCAGAGTCAAGCGTCGCACTCGTTCGCCAGCAGCGTGCTGCATGATGGCATTTCCCAAGTCGAGTGCATCCTGAAATGACGAGGCGGGATAAGGGCGCGCGGTGCGCGTGCGAGTAGCCTCCATAGCTGGTTTCGATTGCTTCTTAGCCGCTACGGATTTTTTCTTTGCTGTTGCCACCGAAATCTCCTATTTACTGTCTTCAGCATCGAACCAGAGACTGCAAGTTAATGCGCCACGTCTGCGATTCAAGAATGCCCCACTAGTCACGCAAGCGTGCGTTTGAATGCCCAGCATAGCAGGCAATACGTAAATTCAGACTCGGCCGAGCCCCCGTCGAGCGACCTTAGCCTAGCTCAGTCAATGCCGAACTCCCTATGAGCGTTTTCCATCAGCTTTAGATGGCACGAAAAAAATTGGCTGATGTTGCTTAAACGTACGAATACATCGCAAGACTTACCCCGTAGCAGTCAGATCGAATAACTTATGCATTCGCAGCAAGTATTCGAGCACAGTGCTTCGAGTGGATATCGCTCAGCCTCAAACCGTGCATCAATATCAGTACCGAGACTAGCCCCTCACCGTCCCCAGTCTCCTGAAACAGCACCGCTGCCTCCCGAGCGAAATTCGAAGCGACCTTCCCGATGCCCTGCCCTCGCCTCAACGGCTAGCGCATCACCCCTGCCCGCCAAACTCCCGCGCATGCTCCACCGCGTACTTGATGAGTTCCGCCTGCCCTTCGATGCCCAGGCGCCGCTTGATGCTCTGGCGGTGCGCCTCCACGGTGCGCACGCTCAGGCCGAGGTCGCGCGCGATCTGCTTGCTTGATTCGCCGCGGCCGAGGGCGCTCAGGATTTCGCTCTCGCGTGGCGTGAGCAGCGGGCGCGGGGTCTGGTTGCGAAAGAGTTTTTTCGACACGGCCGGGCTCAGGAAGGTGCCGCCCGCCGACACGGCTTCGATGGCGGCCACGATCTCCGCGGCGGGCGCGTCTTTCAGCACGTAGCCGCGCGCGCCGACCTGCAGGGCCTTCTGCACGTACTCGGGGTTGTCGTACATGCTGAGCATGACGACGTGTGGCGCGCCTTGGTGCTGTGGTTGTTGTTGCAGCAGCAGCGCCGCCAGCTCGATGCCGTTCATGTCCTTCATGCCGACATCCATGAGCACCAGGTGCGGCTGCGCGGGGCCGACGAGCGCCAGCGCCTCGGCCGCGCTGCCGGCCTCGCCCACGATCTCCAGGCCGGGCATGGAGCCCAGGCGCGCGCGCAGGCCGTCGCGCACCAGCGGGTGGTCGTCGACGAGGAACAGGCGCACGACCGCAGGAGCGGCAGCAGCGTTGGCGGGGTCTTCTTTCATGGCCGCTATTCTGGCTTTGCGCGCCGCGCGGGCACTTCGGCCACGATGGAGGTGTGGCCCCGGCCCGAGCGCATGCGCAGTTGGCCTTCGATGGCCTCCATGCGCTCGCGCATGTTGCGCAGGCCGATGCCGCGGTGGGGGTCGAGCTGCATGGCCTCGACGTTGAAGCCCACGCCGTCGTCGCTGACTTCCAGGCGCACGGTCTCTTCGTCGAAGCCCAATGCGATGTGCACCTGCTGCGCGCGGGCGTGCTTGTGCACATTGGTCAGCGCTTCCTGCGCGACACGGAAGAACGCGGTCTTGGCCTCTTGCGACAGCTCGAAGGGCTCGCCCTCGACCATGATCGACGCGTCGATGCCGCCTTCTTCGCCGAACTCGGCACCCAGGCGCTCCAGCGCGGCGGGCAGGCCCAGGGTGTCGAGCAGCGCGGGGCGCAGCCGGTGCGAGATGCGGCGCACCTCGATGAGCGAATCGTTCAGCCGCTGCAGCGCCTTGCCGAGCGCAGGCGGTGCGGGTTGCTGCACGCGGTCGAGCGACTCGACGGCCGATTCGATCAGCAGCTTGGCCGACACCAGCGTCTGGCTGGTGCCGTCGTGCAGCTCGCGCGCGAGGTGGCCGCGCTCTTCTTCCTGCGACTGCACCACGCGGCGCGCGAGCAGGCGCAGCTTGGCTTCTGCCGTGCGGTGCTCGCTGAGGTTGAGCAGCACCCCGGCCGCGCTGACCACGCCCAGGCACAGCGCGGCGATGCCGGCGATCCACAGTAGCGTGGCGGTGACGTTGGCGTTCATCTGCCGATCGAGGGTGTCCATGGTCGACTGGATGTCGTCGAGGTACAGGCCGGTGCCGACCATCCAGTTCCAGCGCGGCAGCGCGGTGACATAGCCGAGCTTGGGCGCCATCTGCGCGCTCGAGGGCTTGCGCCATTCGTACTCGACATACGCGCCGCCCTTGTCGCGCGCACCCTTGATCAGCTCCTGGATGGTGAAGCGGCCATGCGAATCGCGCAGGCTCCAGAGGTTCTGGCCGACCAGCTCGGGCTGGCGCGAATGCATGAGCGAGTTGCCGTCCATGTCGTAGACGAAGAAGTAGCCGTCGTCGCCATAGTTGAGCGTGGCCAGGCGACGCAGCGCCTCGGCGCGCGTGGCCTCGTCGTCCTGGCCCGATTCGTACAGCGGCAGCAGGTTGCTCACGGCCAGGTCGACGTAGCTACGCAGCTCGCTGCGGCGCTGGGCCATGTAGCTGCGCTCGATGAGGGCCCGCTCGCGCTGGGCCAGATCGTGCTCCTGGTGGCGCACGGCCAGGGCCACCAGCACCAGCGCGATGAGCAGGGGCGCAACGGCCAGCGCGACGATCTTGGTGCGGAGGTTCATCGGCCGGGCGAGCGCCTCATGGGTCCCCGTGCGCTCAGTGCACGCTCGTCGGCCGCCCCGACGCCACCCACGCGTCGAGCCCGCCCGTGAGCGGCAGCGCCCGCCGCGCACCGCGTGCCAGCAGCACGCGCGCGGCCTGCGCGGCGGAGACTTCGTTGGGGCAGTTGCAGTACAGCACCACGTCGCGGTCGGGATCGAGGCTCAGGTCGAGGTTGCGCTGCTGCAGGGCCTTGAGGGTGTACGACAGCGCGCCCGGAATGCGGCGCGGGTCGACCTGCACGCCGGCTTCGCCGCGCACGTCGATCACCAGCGGGGGCACGTCGCCACTCATCAGGTCGAAGAGTTCGTCGACGCTGATGCGCGGCATGCCGGTGAGCTTGGCAAAGGCGCGGCGGCGCCAGTAGCGAACGGCGAGCATCACGAGCAGCACCACGCCGAGCGCGGCGGTGGCGATGCCGCCGGCCTGCGCCAGCACGGCGAGCACCTGCTGGATCTGGTCGCGAAAGAGCCAGCCGAGGCCGAGGAAGAGGCCCGTCCACACGAGCGCGGCCATGATGTCGAAGCCGACAAAGCGCCGCACCGACATGCCCAGCGCACCGGCCATGGGCGGCGCCACCACGGAAACGCCGGGCACGAACTTGGCGGCCACGAGCGACATGCCGCCCCAGTCGGAAATGAGCGATTCGCCGCGCCGCACGCACGAGTCCTGCGACAGCGAGATGCGGCACAGCAGCCGCATGAAGCGGTAGCCGAAGCGGCGCCCGGCGTAGTACCACGCACCGTCGCCCAGCAGGTTGGCGACCACGGCGGCCAGCACCACGCCGACCACCGACACGTCGCCCGCTGCGAGCAGAGCGCCAGTGACGACCAGCACGGCGGCGGCTGGCACGGGCAGGCCCAGGCGCGCGGCGAAGCTGGCGGCGAACACCACCAGGATCGCGTTCTGCACCAACAGCGACATCAGCTGCGCCATGCGGGCCGCCGTTCGGTCGTTGCCGGATGCCGCAGAGCGGCGCACCGGGAGGTGGGGTGGAAAGTCGTCATGCCGGGCGCGATTCTCCCGCATGGCCCAAGCACGTACTGCGCACAGGCCATCCGGGGCGCTGGCACCGCCCCACCGTGGACTCAGCGGGGGGCGTCGCCCTTGCGGTACTCGGCCGTGAGCGCGTCGAGCTTCTGTTTGAGCGCCGGGTCGAGGGTGTAGCTGGCGGCGGCGACGGTGGCGTCGAGCTGTTCGGGGCGGCTGGCGCCCAGCAGCGGCGCGGTGATGAGCGGGTTGGCCATGACCCAGGCCACCGCCAGCGTGGCCAGCGGCACGCCGGCCTCGTCGGCCAGCGCGTGCAGCTGCGTCACGGTCTGGAAGCTGCGCTCGTTCCAGTAGCGGTCCTGGTACATGCCGCCGGCGGTGCCGAGGGTGAAGCGA
This sequence comes from Acidovorax cavernicola, assembly GCF_003581445.1. Taxonomy (NCBI): domain Bacteria; kingdom Pseudomonadati; phylum Pseudomonadota; class Betaproteobacteria; order Burkholderiales; family Comamonadaceae; genus Acidovorax; species Acidovorax cavernicola. Next base: position 33,856 of record NZ_QXMN01000021.1, read on the forward strand.
GTGTTTTCCTCGGGCTTGGCGCCGGGCTTGTACTTGCCGGTGAGCAGGCCGCCGGCCAGCGGGTTGTAGGGAATCACGCCCAGGCCTTCTTCGCTCGCGAGCGGCAGCAGCTCGCGCTCGATCTCGCGGAACAGCAGGCTGTAGCGCGGCTGCACCGACACGAAGCGCGTGAACCGGTGCAGGTCCGACTTGCCCAGCGCGCGGGCCAGCCGGTAGGCCAGGAAGTTCGACACGCCGATGTAGCGCGCGCGGCCCGACTTCACGATGACGTCGAGCGCCTCGAGGCTTTCCTCGAGCGGGGTCTCGCGGTCGTCCATGTGCAGCTGGTACAGGTCGACGTGGTCGGTCTTCAGGCGCTTGAGCGAAAGGTCGATGGCGTCTAGCAGGTGCTTGCGCGAGGCGCCCTGGTCCCACGGGTTCGGGCCGACCTTGTTGACGGCCTTGGTGGCAACCACGAAGCGGCGGCGCCCGGCGGGGCCCTGCTTCTCGAGCCAGTTGCCGATGATCTCTTCAGTGCGGCCGGTGGTCTCGATGGTGCCGCCCAGCGGGTACACGTCGGCGGTGTCGAGAAAGTTGATGCCGGCGTCAGCGGCCTTGTCCAGGATCTGATGCGACACGGCCTCGTCAGTCTGCAGGCCGAAGGTCATGGTGCCCAGGGCGAGGCGGGACACGGTGAGGCCGGTGCGGCCGAGGCGGGTGGTGGGGATGCTCATGCAGGCTCGCTCCGAGAAGGTGAGACAGGAGGGAAAAAGGGGCGGCGGCCATCATAGGCACGCCCACGCATTCCTGCAGGCGGCGGAGATTCAGGTGGATTCGAGGTGCACGCCGGGCGCGCCGCGCTCGACGGAAAAGCGGGCCATGGCCGCGACGGCGGAGTCGGCGTTCTTCTCGTCGTCGACCGCGCGGAACTCGACAGCGCAGCCGCGCGCGTCGAGCGTCATGAGGCCGTAGCCGCGCTTGTCGGCGCGGCCATAGCGCAGGTGTTCATTCTTCGCGCGCATGTGGGCCACGCTGGCGGCGCTCGGGCCTTCGGAGGTGATGGCGCCGCCGACGAACTCGGTCGCCACGACGGGGCCTTGCGACTCGCGGCGCAGGTCGGCGGCCCAGAAGGCGTGCACATCGCCACCGAGGACCAGCGCGTCGCCGCCGCGCGACTGGTTCGCCGCCAGGGCGTCGAGCAGGCGCGCGCGCGAAGCGGCGTAGCCGTCCCAGCCGTCCATCCAGTAGCCGTGCCCTTCGCCGCGCTGGCGGTCGGCCTCGGCCATGAGCGTGGGCTGGGCAATGACGGTCCAGCGCGCCAGCGGCGCCGCGAGTTCGTTCGCGAGCCAGGCCTCCTGCTGCATGCCGAGCAGGCTGCGCTCGGGTGCGAGGCGGTCGGCGCAGTCGGCCAGCGGCTTCGTGCTGCGCCCCGTGAGGCAGGCGTGGTGCGAACGGTACTGGCGCCCGTCGAGCAGCATCACATCGAGCATGCGGCCGAAGCGGTGGCGGCCGTAGATGGTGGCGCCGGCGCCGCGCGGACGCATGCGGGCGGGCACGGGCATGTGCTCGTACCAGGCCTGGTAGGCAGCCGCGCGAATCGCGAGGAACTGCGCAGGGTCAGGCGTGCGCGGCGAAACGTCGTCGGTGTAGTCGTTGGCGACCTCGTGGTCGTCCCAGGTCACGAGCCAGGGAAAGGCGGCGTGCGCGGCCTGCAGGTGCGGGTCGGTCTTGTAGAGCGCGTAGCGGTTGCGGAACCCCGCCAGGTCGGTGGGAATGCCACCTTCGTGCCTGCGCACATTGCGCGAGCCGCGCGAGCTTTCGTAGATGTAGTCGCCCAGGTGCACGACGAAGTCGAGCGGCTGCGCGGCCATGTCGCGGTAGGCGGCGTAGTAGCCCTCCTCGTACTGCTGGCAGGAAGCGAAGGCGAAGCGCAGCGGCTGCACGGCGGCGTCATCGTCGGCCGGCGCGGTGCGCGTGCGGCCGACGGGGCTGCGCACGCCGCCTGCGGTGAAGCGGTACCAGTACGGGCGGCCGGGTCGCAGCCCCTGCACTTCGACATGCACCGAGTGCGCCAGTTCGGCCTCGGCACGGGCCGTGCCGCGCGCGGCGATGCGGCGAAAGCGCTCGTCCTCGGCCACCTCCCATTGCACCGCCACGGGCGCATCGCCCATGCCGCCGCCCTGCAATGGCTCGGGCGCAAGCCGCGTCCACAGCACCACGCCGTCAGGCCGCGGCGAACCCGAAGCCACGCCCAGCGTGAACGGATCGCGCGCAGCCGAGGGCTGTGCACGCAGATGCAGGAAGGGATGGCCGAGCGCGGCGGCGGCGAGGCCGGTGTGCAGCAGGCGTCGGCGGGTAAAGAGCGGGGGTGTCATCGGCATGCAGCGCGCATGATGCCCCCGCCAGCGAATCTCAGCCTGCCGAACCTTCGCAGGCCACAGCCACCGGCCGCCGCGCATCGGCACGCGCGCTCGCGAGGGCCCAGGCGAAGATGCCCACGCCCGCCAGTGCCAGCAGTGCGCCGACCCAGCCGGTCGAGGTCCAGCCCAGGCCGGCCGCGATGGCGACGCCGCCGAGCCAGGCGCCGAGCGCGTTGGCCATGTTGAAGGCCGAGTGGTTGAGCGCGGCGGCGAGCGTCTGCGCGTCGCCGGCCACGTCCATCAGGCGGATCTGCAGGGCCGGGCCGATGGCGACGGTGGTGCCGATCAGGAACACGGTGAAGGCCGCCGTCACCACGTGGTGGGCCGCGAAGGTGAACACCGCGAGCACCAGCGCCGCATAGGCCAGGACGCCGCCGATGGTGCGCATCAGCGACTTGTCGGCCAGCCGCGAGCCGACGAGGTTGCCCACCACCATGCCCAGGCCGAACAGCGCGAGCACGAAGGGCACGCCGCCGACCGGCATGCCGGCCACCTCGATCAGCGTGGGCTTGATGTAGCTGAACACCGAGAACATGCCGCCGAAGCCGATGGCCGCGATGCCGAGCGTGAACCACACCTGCTTGCGCTTGAGCGCGCCGAGTTCGCGCCAAGGGCTGGCGCCGGCGGCGGGCGCCATGTCGGGAATGTCGCAGCGCAGCAGCGCAATGGCCACCAGCGCGATGACGCCCACGAACACGAAGGCCGCGCGCCAGCCGAAGTACTGCCCCAGCCAGGCCGCGATGGGCACGCCCACCAGCGTGGCGCCGGTGAGCCCCAGCATCACGAGGCCCACCGCCCTCGCCCGCCGCCCCGGCGGCGCGAGCGTGGCGGCCACGAGCGCGGCGACGCCGAAGTAGGTGCCGTGCGGCAGGCCGGTGGCAAAGCGCAGCAGGTTGAGCGACAGATAGCCGGGCGCCATCGCGCTGGCGAAGTTGCCGGCCGCGAACACGGCCATGAGCGCAATCAGCAGCGCGCGGCGGCGCCAGCCGGCGGCCAGCACCGCGAGCACCGGCGCGCCGATCACCACGCCCAGCGCGTAGGCGCTGATGACGTGGCCGGCCTGGGGAATGCTCACGCCGATGTCCTTCGCCACTTCGGGCAGCAGGCCCATGATGACGAACTCGCCGGTGCCGATGGCGAAGCCGCCGACGCCGAGCGCGAGCACGGCGCGCAGGAAGTTGGCCGGCTTGCCGGAAGGCAGGGAAAAGGAAGAAATGTCGGGTGCCGCGCTGTCCAGCGCGGGTGGGGAGGCGTTCAAGGCCAGGCTCCTGGGGGGGCCCGGCGGGCGCGGGCAAGGCCCGATTCTAGGGTAAACCCTTAAATTGTGAAGATACGCGGATGCGCCACATCGGTACCGTCGTGCAGCCGAGGCCTCAACGCCGCTGGAACTGCGGCGCCCGGCGCTCGGCCATGGCGCGCACGCCCTCCTTGAAATCGTCGGTCGCGAACTGCACGCGCTGCACGTCGCGCTCGTGCCGGTTGGCCTCGGTCACCGCATCGGCCAGGCCGCGCCGCAGGGTGGCGCGGGTGGCTTCCACGGCGAGCGGGGCCGACAGCGCGATCTCGACCGCGAGGGCCAATGCGCTGGCGCGCACTTCGTCGGCCGGCACCAGCAGGTCGACGAGGCCGATGCGCAGCGCCTCTTCGCCGCCGATGCGTCGCCCCGTGAAGAACAGCAGCCCGGCCTGCTGCGCTCCCACGAGGCGCGGCAGCGTCGCGCTCAGGCCGAAGCCCGGGTGAAAGCCGAGGCGGTTGAAGTTGGCGCTGAAGCGCGCCTCGGCGCAGCTCACGCGGAAGTCGGCAGCCACCGCGAGGCCGAGGCCCGCGCCCACCGCCGCGCCATGCACGGCGGCCACGATCGGCTTGGCGCAGCGAAAGAGACGCATCGCCTGCGCGTACAGCGGGCCGGGGTCGCGCGAGGTGCCATCGCCTTCGGCATCGTCGCCGCCGTTGAAGTCCGCGCCCGCACTGAAGGCGCGCCCTTCGGCGGCGAGCACGACGGCGCGGCAGTCGGGGTCGGCGTCGAGCCGATCGAGCGCATCGGCCAGCTCGCGCAGCAGCGCCTCGTTCACGTAGTTGAAAGGGCCGCGGCGGATTTCGAGCAGCGCCACATGCGCGTGGCCCGACTCGATGGATGCGATGTGGCTCATTGGACCTCCAGCTTGGCGATGTCGACGTAGCCCTTCCACTTCTCGCGCTCCTGGCGCTCGAAGGTGGCGAGTTCGGCGAGGCTGACCCTGGCCGGCGCGAAGGCAAAGCCCTCGAGCCGCGAACGGATCGGGTCGGTGGTCACGGCCTCGTTGATCCAGGTGTTGAGTTTCTGCTGCATGTCCACCGGCGTCGCGGCCGGCACCGCAATGCCGAGGAAGCCGCCGCGGATGGTGAACTTCGGGTACGTCTCGGCAATCAGCGGCAGCGCCGGGTAGCGCTTGAGCCGCGCGTCGCTGTGCACGGCCAGCGCGCGCAGCTGGCCCGACGACACGAAGGCGTCGCCCGCCACGGTGTCGGTGAACACCACCTGGATCTGCCCGGCGATGAGCTCGGACATCGCCTGGCTCACCTGCTTGTACGGAATGGCCGCAAGCTCGATGCCGGCCTCGTGCGCGAACAGCGCGCCTGTCACCTTGGAGGTCGCATTGAAGTGCCCGTAGTTGATGCTGCCCGGCGCCTTCTTCGCGGCGGCCACGAACTCCTGCAGCGTCTTGTACGGCGCGTCGGGCCGCACCAGCATGTAGGTGGAGCCGGGGCCGAAGGAGCCGACCAGCCGGAAGTCCTTGCCCGGGTCGTAGGGCAGCTTGCGAAACAGGCTGGGGTTCGCCAGGTGCGTGGACGTGGTGGCCAGCAGCAGCACGGAGCCGTCGGCCGGTGCATTGCGCACGGCTTCCACGCCGATGATGCCGTTGCCGCCGGGGCGGTTGTCGACCACCACCGCGCGGCCGGTCTTGCGCGTGAGGAACTCGGCCAGCATGCGCGCCGAGATGTCGCCCGAGCCGCCGGGGCCGAAGGGCACGATGATCTGGATCGGCTTGTCCTTGTCCTGTGCGTGCACGGTGCCTGCGGCACCGGCAGCGAACGGAAGGCCCGCCAGCCAGGCGAGGCAGTGTCTTCTTTGCATGGGATGTGTCTCCTGTCCTTGAATGTTCTGGATCTCGTTGCCGCGAAATGCCGCTGCGGCACTCAGCCGAGCGCGCCCGCGCCCAGGGCTTCGTTGTGCTCACCCACGTGGGGCGCGCGGGCCCGCACCTGCGGCCGCGCGCCGTCGAAGGACAGCGGCAGCCCGACGATGCGCAGCTCCTCGTCGGGCACGGTCTGGAAGATGCCGATGGCCTCGGTCTGCGGTTGCGCCAGCACCTGTGCGAAGTCCTGGATCGGCGCGCACGGAATGCCCAGCGGTTCCAGCGCGTCGAGCCATTGCTGCGTCGAGCGGGTGCGGAACACCGCTTCCAGCGCGGGGATGAGCACGGCCTTGTGCTGCACGCGCAATGCGTTGCTTGCAAAGCGCTCGTCGCGCGTCCACGCCTCGAAGCCCGCGGCGCGCGCGAGCTTGGCGAACAGCCGGTCGTTGGCGGCGGCCACGACGATCTCGCCGTCCTCGGTGGGCAGCGCCTGGAACACCACCACGTTGGGGTTGCCGCTGCGGTGGCGCTCGGGCTGCCGGCCGGTGGCGTGGAAGCCGGCCATCATCACCTGCAGCCAGCCCAATGCGGTCTCGAAGAGCGAGGTGTCGACCACGCAGCCCTGCCCCGTCGTCGCACGGCGCAGCAGCGCGGCGATGCAGCCCAGCGCCGCCCACAGGCCCGTACCCAGGTCGAGCACCTGCATGCCGACGCGCGCCGACGGGCCGTTCTCCGCGCCGTTGATACTGAAGATGCCCGCGAAGGCCTGCACCATCGGCTCGTAGCCCGGCGCCAGGCGCATCGGGCCCTTGTGCCCGAAGGCCCAGAGCGAGCAGTACACCAGCCGGGGGTTGAGCGCGCACAGCACGTCGGGGCCGAGCTCCAGCTCTTCGAGCGAACCGGGGCGCATGTTCTGAATGAACACATCGGCCTCGGCGGCATGCTCGCGCAGCCATTGCACGTGCGCGGGGTTCTTCAGGTCGAGCGCGATGCTCTTCTTGCCGTGGTTCATGGCCTGGAAGGTGGTCGCGGTGCCGCGCCAGAACGGCGGCCCCCAGCCGCGCGCGTCGTCGCCCGCGCCGGGCCGCTCGATCTTCACCACCTCGGCGCCGAGCGAGGACAGGATTTCTCCCGCGTAGGGCCCGGCGATGTTCTGCCCGACCTCGATGACCTTGATGCCGGCCAGCGGCTGCGCGGCCTGGATGTTTCGGAAGGGATTCGTCATGTTCAGCGTCCTGTGAATCGGGGGGCACGTTTGTCCAGGAAGTGCTGCACGCCCTCCCGGAAGTCTTCGGTGTCGCGGCAGGCCGCCATCTCACGGTCGGCACCGCGCGTCGCCTGGCCCAGGGTCTGGTAGCGGGCCGTGCGCAGCTGCTGCTTGATGACGCGGGTGGCACGCGGCGAGGCCGTGTTCGCGATGTCGGCGGCGCGCGCGAGCACCGCATCCAGAAAACCTTCGGCCGGCAGCAGGCAGGCCAGCCCCATCCCGTCCGCCTCTTCGGCCATCACGGTGCGGCCGGTCAGCAGGAGGTCGGCGGTGTGCATCGGGCCGATGAGGCGCGGCAGCAGCCAGGCCGTGCCGTGCTCCGCAACGAGGCCGCGACGCGCATAGGGAAAGCTGAGCTTGGCACCGGCCGCCACGTAGCGCAAATCGGCGTGCAGCGTGAGGCACAGGCCGACACCCGACGCCGCACCATTGATCGCTGCGATCAGCGGCTTGTCGAAGCCGCCGAGATAGCCGTAGCGCTGTGCGAGGTCGTCGTCCGAAGGTGCCTGCGGCACGGGCGGCCGGCCTGCGGCCAGCACCGCCATGTCCATGCCGGCGCAGAAGCCGCGCCCGGCGCCGGTCAGCACGGCGCAGCGCACGTCGTCGTCGGCCTGCGCGCGGCGGATGGCTTCGCGCAGTTCGGCCTCCAGCGTGGGCGTCCATGCATTGAGCCGGTCGGGGCGGTCGAAGGTGATCGAGGCCACGCGGCCTGTCACCGCGTACCTGAGTTCCGTGAATTCCAAGCGTGTCTCCGGTTCGTTGTCGCGCCCTGTACGGCGCATGGAGTCAGTATTCCGGTGCACCCTGTCGGTGACAATGCTGCAATTTCGGTCACCGAAATCATGGTCACGCCCCGCTCCTCCTCCACCCGGGCCCAGACGCAGACGACGGGCACCTTCGTGCGCAGCACGCCCGGCAGCCATTCGCTCGAGCGCGGGCTGGCGTTACTGCGTGCCTTCCGGCATGGGGTGGATGTGCTGACGAACGCCGAGCTGGCCGATCGCACGCAGCTGCCGCGGCCGACGGTGAGCCGCCTCACGCACTCCTTGGTGGATGCGGGCTTTCTCGCCTACGACCTGGAGCAGCGCGGCTACCGGCTGACGGCCGCATGCCTGACCCTCGCGCTGTCGTTTCGCAGCTCCGAACAGACGCTGGCGCAGGCCCTGCCGCTGATGCGTGCCCTCGCCGAAGGCCGGCGCGTGAACGTGGGCCTGGCCGTGGCCGACCAGCTGGAGATGGTGTACCTGGACTCGGTGCGCTTCAGCCGGCTGGGCATCTTCCGGCGCATCCTGCCGGGCTCGCGCCTGCCGATCGCGAGCACCTCACTCGGCTGCGCCTTCCTGGCCGGCATGCAGCCCGCCGAGCGCAAGGCCTTGCTGGGCCGGCTGCGCAAGGCGCATGGCAGCAGCGACTGGCCCGCGCTGCAGCGGCAGGTGGATGCCGCGCTGCGTGCCGTGGAGACGCAGGGCTTCTGTCACGCGAACTGGGCGGCGGGCATGACGGCAGTGGCGCTGCCGCTGCGCGCGCCGTCGGGCAGTCTCTACGCAATGAACGTGAGCTTTCCGACATCGGGCGAGGTGTCGGCGGACGCGCTGCAGGCGCACGCCGATCTGCTGCTGCGCCTGGCGGCCGATCTGCGCAAGACCTGGGCGCGGTAGCGAATCAGATCGCCACCAGCTGCCGCACGCCCTGCGCTTCCATGTCCTTGCCCAGGCCGCGCGCAATCACTTCGCCGCGCTCCATCACCAGGTAGTCGTCGGCCAGTTCCTGCGCGAAGTCGTAGTACTGCTCGCACAGCACGATGGCCATGTCGCCGCGGTCGGCGAGCATGCGGATGACGCGGCCGATGTCCTTGATGATGCTGGGCTGGATGCCCTCGGTGGGCTCGTCGAGGATCAGGAGCTTGGGCTTCGGCGCGAGGGCACGGGCGATGGCGAGCTGCTGCTGTTGCCCGCCCGAGAGGTCCCCGCCCCGGCGGTTGATCATCTGCTTGAGCACGGGGAACAGTTCGAACAGTTCCGAGGGAATCGGCGTGCCACCGCTCTTGTAGGCCAGGCCCATGCGCAAGTTCTCTTCGACCGTGAGCCGCGCGAAGATCTCGCGGCCCTGCGGCACGAAGCCGATGCCGGCGCGGGCGCGCTCGTAGGGTGTGGCCTTGTGGATCGGCTTGCCTTCGAGTTCGATGCTGCCGCTCTTGATGGGCACGAGGCCCATGAGCGACTTCAACAGCGTGGTCTTGCCGACGCCGTTGCGGCCCAGCAGCACGGTGACCTTGCCCAGGTGCGCCTCGAAGCTCACGTCCCGCAGGATGTGGGAGCCGCCGTAGTACTGGTGGATGTTCTTGACTGTCAGCATGGCGTCGGTTCCTCCGTCAGCGGCCCAGGTAGACCTCGATCACGCGCTCGTCGGCCTGCACCTCGTCGAGCGTGCCCTGCGCCAGCACCGAGCCGTCGCACAGCACGGTCACGATCTCGGAGATGGTGCGGATGAAGCTCATGTCGTGCTCCACAACCATCAGCGAGTGCTTGCCCTTGAGCGTGAGAAACAGCTCGGCCGTGCGTGCGGTTTCCTCGTCGGTCATGCCGGCCACGGGCTCGTCGAGCAGCAGCAGTTTCGGGTCCTGCATGAGCAGCATGCCGATCTCCAGCCACTGCTTCTGGCCGTGGCTGAGGTTGCCGGCCAGGCGCGAGACGCTGTCGGCCAGGTGGATGGTCTCCAGCACCTCGGCCAGGCGGTCGCTCTGCGCGGAGTCGAGCTTGAACAGCATCGACGCGCGCACGCCCTTGTCGGTCTTGAGCGCCAGCTCGAGGTTCTCGAACACGGTCAGGTGCTCGAACACCGTGGGCTTCTGGAACTTGCGGCCGATGCCCAGCTGCGCGATGTCGGCCTCGCGATGGCGCAGCAGGTCGATGGTGCTGCCGAAGAACACGGTGCCTTCGTCGGGGCGGGTCTTGCCGGTGATGATGTCCATCATCGTCGTCTTGCCCGCGCCGTTGGGGCCGATGATGCAGCGCAGCTCACCCGGCGCGATGTCCAGCGACAGCTTGTTGATGGCCTTGAAGCCGTCGAAGCTCACGCTCACGTCTTCGAGGTAGAGGATGCGGCCGTGCGTGATGTCGACCTCGCCCGGCGTGGCGATGCGGCTGAAGCCTGCCGTGCGGCCGCCCGATTCGGTCTGGCCCGTGGCCGTGTGCAGGCCAGCCGCGCGTGCGGCGCGCTCGGCGCCGGCTTCCATCAGGTCGGGCGTCATGCGCGGGCTCCCTTCGCATCCACGGGCAGCGAGACCAGGGCTTCGGGCTCGGCGCCCTTCTCCGCTGCGACGGCGCGGCTTGCAAGCTGCGCCGGCTCAGGCAATGCCTGCGTCTTCTCGCGCGACAGCCACTTGCGCACCAACCCCACGATGCCGTTCGGCAGGAACAGCGTGACAGCAATGAACAAGGCCCCCAGGAAGTACAGCCAGTACTCGGGGTAGGCCACGGTGAGCCAGCTCTTGGCGCCGTTGACGATGAAGGCGCCGATGATCGGCCCGATCAGCGTGGCACGCCCGCCCACCGCGGCCCACACCGCGATCTCGATGGAGTTGGCCGCGCTCATCTCGCCCGGGTTGATGATGCCGACCTGCGGCACGTACAGCGCACCGGCCACGCCGCACATGACGGCCGAGATGACCCAGATCGTGAGCTTGTACGGCAGCGGGTTGTAGCCCGAGAACATCACGCGCGTTTCGGCATCGCGGATGGCCTGCAGCACGCGGCCGAACTTGCTGCCGATGAGCCACTTGGCGAACAGGAAGAAGCCCAGCAACGTGAGGCCGGTGAGCGCGAAGAGCGTCATGCGCATCTCCTGCGTGGCGATGGGAATGTTCAGGATGCGCTTGAAGTCGGTGAAGCCGTTGTTGCCGCCGAAGCCCGTCTCGTTGCGGAAGAACAGCAGCATCGCCGCGAAGGTCATGGCCTGCGTGATGATCGAGAAGTACACGCCCTTGATGCGCGAGCGGAAGGCGAAGAAGCCGAACACGAAGGCGATGAGACCCGGCACCGCGACGATGAGCAGCAGCGTCATGCCGAAGCTGCCACTGAAAGTCCAGTGCCAGGGCAGCTCCTTCCAGTCGAGGAACACCATGAAGTCGGGCAGGTCGCTCTTGTAGTTGCCGTCGCGCCCGATCTGGCGCATGAGGTACATGCCCATCATGTAGCCGCCCAGCGCGAAGAAGAGGCCATGGCCCAGCGACAGGATGCCGGTGTAGCCCCAGATCAGGTCCATGGCCAGCGCGCAGATGGCGTAGCACATGATCTTTCCGACCAGCGCCACGGCGTAGTCGCTCATGTGCAGCGGACTGTCGGCCGGCACCCACATGTTGAGCACCGGCGCCAGCGCACACACCACGATGAGCGCGACGAAGAAGGCCGTCCAGCCCTTGCCGCTCAGCAGCGGCCCCTTGGTTGGCAACGTGACCTTGCTCATGCTTCCGCGCTCCGGCCTTTCATTGCGAAGATGCCTTGGGGGCGCTTCTGAATGAAGATGATGATGAAGACAAGCACCGCGATCTTCGCGAGCACCGCGCCCGCCCAGCCTTCGATGAACTTGTTGAGAATGCCCAGCCCCAGCGCCGCGTACACGGTGCCCGCGAGCTGGCCGACGCCACCCATCACGACCACCATGAAGCTGTCGACGATGTAGCTCTGGCCCAGGTCGGGGCCGACGTTGCCGATCTGGCTCAGCGCGCAGCCGGCAAGACCGGCGATGCCGGAGCCCAGCGCGAAGGCGTAGGTGTCGATGCGCGCGGTGTTCACGCCCATGCACGAGGCGATCGGGCGGTTCTGCGTGACGCCGCGCACGAACAGGCCGAGGCGCGTCTTGCCGATGAGCCAGCCCATCGCCAGCAACACCAGCGCCGCGAAGACGATGATGCAGATGCGGTTCCACGGCAGCGTGACGTTGCTCAGCATGGTGAAGCCGCCACTCATCCAGCCGGGGTTTTCCACGCCGACGTTCTGCGCGCCGAAGATGGAGCGCACGAGTTGCTGCAGCATCAGGCTGATGCCCCAGGTGGCCAGCAGCGTCTCGAGCGGGCGGCCGTAGAGGAAGCGGATCACGCCGCGTTCGAGCACCGCACCCACGAGCGCCGAGGCGAGGAAGGACACGGGAATCGCAGCGACCAGGTACCAGCCGAACGCCGCCTCGGGCATGTACTTCTGGAAGACGCCCTGCATCACGTAGGTGGCGTAGGCGCCGATCATCATCAGCTCGCCATGCGCCATGTTGATGACGCCCATGAGCCCGTAGGTGATGGCCAGGCCCAGCGCGGCGAGCAGCAGCACCGAGCCCAGGCTGATGCCGCTGAACACGGCGTTGATGCGGTCGCCCCAGACCAGCGCGCCGTCGATGTTCGCGATGGAGGCGGTGATGGCCGCCTTCACGTCGGCCTCGGTCTCGTCGGCCAGGCGCTGGTTGAGCAGCAGCTTGGTGTCGGGGCTGCGGTTGTTGCCAAGTTCCTTGGCGGCGGCGAGGCGCTTGGCCTTGTCCGCACTGGTGAGCATGCTGGCGGCGCGCACGAGCTCCAGCTGTGCCTTGATCTTCGGGTTGGTCTCGGCGGCCAGCGCCTTCTCGACCATCGGCAGGCGCGATTCGTCGGGCTCCTTGAACAGCGCCTGCGCCGCCTCGGCGCGCACCGCGTCGTCGGTGCTCGTGAGCTTGAGCGCGGCCTGCGCGGCATCGAGCGCGCCGCGCATGAGGTTGTTGTTGACGACGTCTTCGGCGGTGTCGGGCACCTTCAGCTCGGTGCCGGTGACGGGGTCGTAGCCTTTGTCGTCCTTCATCACGAAGACCTTGTCTTCGGTGTACTTGACCGCGTCGTCCGACATGGCCTGAATGAAGGCGGCGGTCTTGTCGTCGGCGGTGAGGACGGCCTTGTTGAGCGCGGCGATGCGGGCTTCGGAATCGCCGGAGGCAATGGCCTTCGCTTCGTCGGCGGTCAGCGCGTGGGCGGCCGATGCTGCGAGGAGCATGGCGGCGAAGGCGCAGTGAAGGGTTCGTCGAAGCATCATGAGATTCGTGTTGCTCCCTCTCCCCTTGGGGAGAGGGTTGGGGTGAGGGCTTGCAGCCTTCAAACAGACACGGCGGCCAGGTCGACCGCCGTTGCCCCCTCACCCCTGCCCTCTCCCCGAGGGGAGAGGGAGCAAGAGGGAGGGAGTTTGTCGAGAGTTACATCGACTTGCCGGCGGGGTAGTCAGGCTTCTTGTCGTTGCCTTCGATGTAAGGGCTCCACGGCTTGGCCTTCACCGGACCCGGCGTCTTCCACACCACGCTGAACTGCCCGTCGGCCTTGATCTCGCCGATGAACACGCTCTTGTGCAGGTGATGGTTCTTCTCGTCCATCTTCGACACGATGCCCGAGGGGGCCGTGAAGGTCTGGCCGGCCATGGCGGCGATCACCTTGTCGGTGTCGGTCGACTTGGCCTTCTCGACCGCCTGCTTCCACATGTGGATGCCGATCCAGGTGGCTTCCATCGGATCGTTGGTGAGCGGCTTGTCCTTGTGGCCTGCGATGTTCTTGGCCTTGGCGTAGTCGCTCCACTGCTTGATGAACGCCGTGTTGGTCGGGTTCTTGATCGACATGAAGTAGTTCCATGCGGCCAGGTGGCCCACCAGCGGCTTGGTGTCGACGCCGCGCAGCTCTTCCTCGCCGACCGAGAAGGCGACGACCGGCACATCCTTGGCCTTCAGGCCGGCGTTGCCAAGCTCCTTGTAGAAGGGCACGTTGGAGTCGCCGTTGATGGTCGACACCACCGCCGTCTTGCCGCCCGACGAGAACTTCTTGATGTCGGCGACGATGGTCTGGTAGTCGCTGTGGCCGAAGGGGGTGTACTTCTCGTCGATGTCCTTGTCGGCCACGCCCTTGCTCTTGAGGTAGGCGCGCAGGATCTTGTTGGTGGTGCGCGGGTACACGTAGTCGGTGCCCAGCAGCACCCAGCGCTTGGCGCCGCCGCCTTCCTTGCTCATCAGGTAGTCGACGGCCGGAATGGCCTGCTGGTTGGGCGCCGCGCCCGTGTAGAACACGTTCTTCGACAGCTCTTCACCCTCGTACTGCACGGGGTAGAACAGCAGGCCGTTCATTTCCTCGACCACCGGCAGCACCGACTTGCGCGACACCGAGGTCCAGCAGCCGAAGATCACCGAGACCTTGTCCTGGCCGAGCAGCTGCTTGGTCTTCTCGGCGAACAGCGGCCAGTTCGAGGCCGGGTCGACCACCACGGGCTCGAGCTGCTTGCCCAGCACGCCGCCCTTCTTGTTGATGTCGTCGATCGCCATCAGCACCGTGTCTTTGAGCACGGTCTCCGAGATGGCCATCGTGCCCGACAGCGAGTGCAGCACGCCGACCTTGATGGTGTCGGCTGCGAATGCCGGCGCAGCGGAGATGCTGGCCAGCGCGACGGCGGCGGTGAGCGCCTTGAGTGTGAAACGACGTTGCATGTGGACTCCTGCTCCGGTTGGGTTGAACCTTGTCGCCGGCACAGGGCTGGCGATGGAGAGGAGTCTGCGGAACGCACCACAAAGGGGAAATACGCCGGGTGGCGTACACGGAGGTACTCAGGCGGGTGGCGGGGCCGGGTACTTCACGGCGTTGGCGATCATCTTGCGCTTCGCGGCTTCGACCGGGTCGATGCCGAGCTTGTCAGCCAGCTGCAGCAGGTAGAGCAGGACGTCCGCGATCTCGGTGCCGATCTCGGCGCGCTTGTCTTCAGGCAGCGCCCGGCTTTGCGCTTCGGTGAGCCATTGAAAGTGCTCGAGCAGCTCGGCCGCCTCGACCGACAGCGCAGTGGCGAGGTTCTTGGGGGAGTGAAAGGGCTCCCAGTCGCGGGCTTGCGCGAAGTCGCGCAAGGCCTGGGTCAGTGCTTGAAGTTCGGTGGCCATGTCATGTCGATCCGGCAGAGGTCTGCCGGGAGTTTGGCATGGCCGCCGGTCTATGCGATGCGGCTGCCCCTCCGGTGCAGCGCCGCCACGAGCAGCGCCGACACCAGCAGGTAGACCAGTGCCATGCCGAACGCGGCGGTGTAGTCGTCCGCATGCCCCAGCCGGCCATAGAACACGATCCCGATCAACGCCACCCCCAGCGCGTTGCCCGCCTGCTGCACCATCGACAGCACGCCCGACGCCACGCCCGCGTGCTGCGGCGGCAGGCCGGCCAGCACGGTGGACACCAGCGGCGCCATCACCATGCCGAGCCCCGCGCCCTGCATCAACAGCAGCGGCAGCATCCACGCCACGACGTGCGCGTGACCCGGCCAACCGGTCACGTTGACGAATTGCAGCGCATGACCCGCCGCGAGCACGAGGGCACCGAGCGCGATCGGTGGCTTGCCGCCGAAGCGGCGGGCGATGCGCGCGCCGGCCATCGAGGTCGCGAAGAAGCCGACGGCCAACGCGGTGAAGACGATGCCCGAGTGGAGCGGGTTCAGCGCCAGCCCCTGCTGCAGGTAGAGCGCGAGCACGAAGTAGAACGAGGCGTTGCCCGCATAGAAGGCCAGCGTGGTGAGCAGCCCGGTCACGAAGCGGCGGTTCGCGAGCAGCACCGGCGCCACCAGCGGTGCGCCGCCACGTGCCGCGAGGCGGCGCTGCTGCAACGCGAAGAGGCTCCACAGCGGTACCGCGGCGGCCAGGCACAACCAGCTCCACAGCGGCCAGCCCTGCTGGCGCCCTTCGACCAGCGGCAGCACCACGGCCACCGAGCCGGCGGCGACCAGCGCCACGCCGGTCAGGTCGAGCCGGCAGCCACCGCCCCCTTGCGTCAGCGACGGCACCACGCGCGGCGCGAGCACCAGCGCCAGCAGGCCGATGGGCACATTGATGAGAAAGCAGCTGCGCCAGCCGAGCCCCGCGAGATCGGCCTGGATCAGCACGCCGCCCACGAGTTGCCCCAGCGTGGCAGCGAGGCCCAGCGTGAGCCCGTAGGCCGCGAAGGCGCGCACCCGGTCTTCACCGGCGTAGGCGAGGCCGATCATCGCGAGCACCTGGGGCTGCAGCAGCGCGCCGGCCAGGCCCTGCAGCACGCGCGCGGCCACGAGCAGTTCGGCGTTCGGCGCCAGGCCGCAGGCGATCGAGGCCAGCGTGAACAGCAGCAGGCCGAGCATGAACATGCGACGCCGTCCGAACAGGTCGCCCAGGCGCCCGCCCGTGACCAGGCCCGCGGCGGTGGCCAGGCCGTAGCCCGCCACCACCATCTGCAGCGTGCCCGCGCTGGCCTGCAGGTCGTGCTGCATGGACGGCAGTGCGACGTTGACGATGAAGAAATCCAGCACCACCAGGAAGGTGCCGCTGAGCATGACCCACAAGCCCAGCGGGCCGGGCGAAGCGGAGGCGATCGATGGGCCGGAGACGGCGGGGTTCGACGATGTCATGTACCCGACTGTCGACATCGGGCGGTACAGCGGCAATGACCTGCGAGGTCATGCGCGTGAGGCAGCAGGCGCTCAGCGCTTCTCGAACTGCGCGGCCGCGAAGGCCCAGGCCATGCGCGTGGCGTCGGGCCCGAGCGGGTCGCTGAACAGCTTCCCCGCTGCCCCGCCGCTCCACGAGTGGCCGAGCCCCGCGATCTCGCACAGCGTGACCAGCGTACGGCCCTGGCGCTTGAAGTCGGTCACGCGCATGGCGCGGCGCTTGCCGCGTTGCAGGTCGCGCGGCGTGCCGGCGCGTGCGCCCACGGCGGTGGCCCAGACGGCGGCACTGCTTTCCGCGTTGCTCGGCGCGACCACGGTGTCGGCGTCGCCGTGCAGCACCAGCATCGGCGGCAGCGTTGCGAAAACCGCCGCTGCGCCCATCGCCTTGCCGACGGCGGTGACCGGCATCGGCGGCACATGCTCGCCGCGCATCGCACCGAGTGCGGTGGCGGGCGATTTCGCGGCGCCGGGCGCCACGCCCGAGTGCATGACCACGGCACGAAAGCGGTTCGGGTAGCGCGTGGCCAGCAGCGCCGCCATGCTCGCGCCCGCCGAGAGGCCGGCCACGGCCACGCGGTCGCGGTCGGCGGGGTACAGCATGCAGGCCTGGTCGACGGCGGCCATCAGCGTGGCGGCTTCGGCGTCGGCCTTGCCGGAGCGGCGCTCGTACCAGTTCCAGCAGCCCTGCGGATGGGCGATGCGGTCCTGCTCGGGGTAGAGCACGAGAAAGCGCTGGCGCACGGCGAGCGCGTTCATGCGCGTGCTGGCCGCGAAGTCGCGCCCGGTCTGGCCGCAGCCGTGCAGCATGACCATGAGCGGCAGCTTCTCGCCGGGCGCCAGCTGAAGGTCGGCAGGACGGAACAGGTGAAAGCCGCGCGCACCGCCGGGGCCGAGCGCCATGCCACTGAGCCAGTCGCCCTTGCCGGGCGGCGGCTTGAGCCGCTCGGCGGTCGCGCGCCGCACCCGGCCGGCCACGCGCTGGCTGTTGCTCAGCGTGAGCTTGGTGAGGGCCTTCAGGTTGCGCTCGTAGGCGCGGGCGAAGAAGGAAGCGGTGGAGCGTCGGGCCATGGCGCAGTGTGCAGGCAAAGCGCCGGGCGGCCAAACAGCCGCGAAGCCTCAGTAGATTTCCGGAACGATCATGTTCGCCGGGACCGGCTGGCGCAGGTAGTCATCGTGCCGAACGCGCGAAGGCAGCTCGACCGGTGCGTGTGCCACTTCCTGATACGGCAGCTGGCCCAGCAGGTGGCTGATGCAGTTCAGGCGTGCCTTCTTCTTGTCGACCGCCTGCACCACCCACCACGGGGCCTCGGGGATGTGGGTGCGCTCCAGCATGATTTCCTTCGCCTTGGTGTATTCCTCCCAGCGGCGGCGGCTTTCGAGGTCCATGGGGCTGAGCTTCCACTGCTTGAGCGGATCGTGGATGCGCCCGAGGAAGCGCATGTGCTGCTCGTCGTCGGTGATGGAGAACCAGTACTTGATGACCTTGATGCCCGAGCGCACGAGCATCTTCTCGAACTCGGGCACGGTGCGGAAGAACTCCTCGTACTCCTCGTCGCTGCAAAAGCCCATCACGCGCTCGACGCCGGCGCGGTTGTACCAGCTGCGGTCGAACAGCACCATTTCGCCGGCAGCCGGCAGGTGCGCCACGTAGCGCTGGAAGTACCACTGCGTGCGTTCGCGGTCGTTGGGCGCGGGCAGCGCGGCCACTCGGGCCACGCGCGGGTTCAGGCGCTGGGTGATGCGCTTGATGACACCGCCCTTGCCCGCCGCGTCGCGGCCCTCGAAAAGAATGACCACCTTCTGCTTGCTGTGCTGCACCCAGTCCTGCAGCTTGACCAGCTCGCCCTGCAGGCGGAACAGCTCCTTGAAATAGGCCTGGCGCGCCGCCTTGTCGGTGACGGCGGGGGCCGACGGGTCGAGGCCGTCGAGGTTGCGGTCCTCGATCTCCAGTTCGAGCTCTTCGTCGTAGCTGTCGATGAGGTCGCGGGCGATGCGTTGCATCAGGTCTTCGTGGTCGGGCAGTGCGCTCGTCAGCATGATGGGAAGGGAAAGAGTGGCGGGGGTAGTCAAAAGCATGCTGCACCCGCTGCATGTCAGCGGCGTGACGGTTTTGAGGCGAACTCCCGTAGGCCGACACGCCGTTGTCACATGGCGCGAACACCATCCGGGGCACTACAACACCCCAGAACCGTCCATGAACACGCTCGCCGCCTCGCCCCCGGACAGCCCGGAGATGCCGGCCGCGCCCCGCGCGGCGCACCGGCCCCAGCTCGACGCCAAGCCCAGCGCGATCACCCTGATCACCTTCGTGGGCCTGCTGGCCGCGGGCCTGCTGTTCACAGCATGGAGCCTGGTGGGCGACGTCGCGGCTTCCGGCGCGCCGGTGACGACCTGGGTGCCCTACATCCTGCTGGGCGTGGCGCTGCTGATCGCGCTGGGCTTCGAGTTCGTCAACGGCTTCCATGACACGGCCAATGCCGTGGCCACGGTGATCTACACGCACTCGCTGCCGCCGAATTTCGCGGTCGTGTGGTCGGGCTTCTTCAACTTCCTGGGCGTGCTGGTGTCCAGTGGCGCGGTGGCCTTCGGCATCATCGCGCTGCTGCCGGTGGAGCTCATCCTCCAGGTGGGCTCGGGCGCGGGCTTCGCGATGGTGTTCGCGCTGCTGATCGCCGCGATCATCTGGAACCTGGGCACGTGGTGGCTCGGCCTGCCGGCGTCGTCGTCGCACACGCTGATCGGCTCGATCATCGGCGTGGGCGTGGCCAATGCGCTGATGCACGGGCGCGACGGCACGAGCGGCGTCGACTGGGCGCAGGCCACCAAGGTGGGCTATTCGCTGCTGCTGTCGCCGCTGGTGGGCTTCGGCTGCGCCGCCCTGCTGCTGCTGGCGCTGCGTGCCTTCGTGAAGAACCGCGCGCTGTATGAAGAGCCCAAGGGCAGCACGCCGCCGCCGTGGTGGATCCGCGGCCTGCTCATCCTCACCTGCACCGGCGTGTCGTTCGCGCACGGCTCGAACGACGGCCAGAAGGGCATGGGCCTGATTATGCTGATCCTGGTGGGCACGGTGCCGATGGCCTATGCGCTGAACCGCGCGATGCCCGCGAACGAGACGGTGAAGTTCGTCGCCGTGGCCGAGATGACGCAGAACGCGCTGAACCGCAAGGCGCCCACCGCCCTGCCCGCGCTGGAACCCGCCGCGGCGCGCGACACGCTCTCCACCTACGTGCGCACCCGCGAGTTCAACGACCGCGTCGTGCCGGCCCTGGCCGTCACGGCCGGCAGCATCGGCCAGCAGGTGCGCCAGCACGGCTCGCTGGCCGCCGTGCCCGCCGAGGCCGTGGCCAACGTGCGCAACGACATGTACCTGGCCTCGGAAGCCATTCGCCACCTCGACAAGAGCGGGGCCGCGAAGTTCGACGACGAGACCAAGCTGCGCGTCGACACCTTCCGCCAGGAGCTGGACAGCGCCACGCGCTTCATTCCGCTGTGGGTCAAGATCGCCGTGGCCATCGCGCTCGGCCTGGGCACCATGATCGGCTGGAAGCGCATCGTGGTCACCGTGGGCGAGAAGATCGGCAAGACGCACCTGAGCTACGCGCAGGGCGCCTCCGCCGAACTGGTGGCGATGTGCACCATCGGCGCGGCCGACATGTACGGCCTGCCGGTATCGACCACGCACGTGCTGTCGTCCGGCGTGGCCGGCACCATGACGGCCAGCGGTTCGGGCCTGCAGATGTCCACGCTGCGCAACCTCGCGCTGGCCTGGGTGCTGACGCTGCCGGTGGCGATGCTGCTGTCGGGTTCGCTCTACTGGCTGTTCACCCGTCTTTTCTGACCTGACTGATCACGCACCTTGTCGTCGGCATTGCATGACCTGGCCGCCCATTCGTATGGCGGCGACGAAGCCGGGCTGATCTGCGGCTACCTGTTCGATGCCTCGGCGCCGGAGCCCGCGCGGGCGATCGATTCGGCGCAGGCCGCCGCCTGGCTTGCAGCCCACGCGGGCACGGAGGGCGACAGCGGCGCCTACGTGTGGCTGCATTTCAACCTGAGCCACGCGCACGCCGAGCGCTGGCTGGTGCGGCACGCGAACCTCTCGGACACCTTCTACGAGACGCTGCACGAAGGCCTGCCCTCCACGCGCATCGAGCGGGCCGACGATTCGCTGATCGCGGTCATCAACGACGTGCACTTCGAGTTCAGTTTCGAGCCCTCGGACATCTCCACGCTGTGGATCAGCGTCGGGCCGCGCCTCGTGGTCACGGCGCGCGCCAAGCCGCTGCGTTCGGTCGACGCGCTGCGCACGGCGGTGAAGGCCGGCGAGGCGCCGCGCTCCAGCACCGAGCTGCTCGAGCACCTGCTGCGCGCGCAGGCCGACGTGCTGGTGAAGATCGTGCGCGGCGTGACCTCGCGCATCGACCGCATCGAAGACGAACTGCTGGCCGGCCGACTGGACCACAAGCGTGCACGCCTGGGCGTGCTGCGCCGGCTGCTGGTGCGGCTGCAGCGGCTGCTGGCACCCGAGCCGGCCGCGCTGTTCCGCCTGCTGCAAGGACCGCCCGCCTGGATGGACGAGCCCGACGTGCAGGAGCTGCGCGGCTCGACCGAGGAGTTCTCGGTGGTGCTGCGTGACATGCAGGCGCTGCAGGAGCGCATCAAGCTGCTGCAGGAAGAGATCGCCGCCAACGTGAACGAGGACAACAACCGCAGCCTGTTCGTGCTGACGGTGGTCACGGTGCTGGCGCTGCCGATCAACATCCTGGCCGGCCTGTTCGGCATGAACGTGGGCGGCATTCCGCTGGCCGAGCACAAGCACGGCTTCTGGATCGTGGTGGCGATCGTGGCGACCTTCACCGCGGTGGCCGCCTGGACGGCCTTCCGCAAGAAGCGCTAATAAGCCTCCACCTCGCCGGTCGAGGCCTCCTGCATGCACTGCAGGAACACCCGCGTGGGCGTGTTCATCGCTTCCTTGCGCAGGCGGAAGGCGCACATGGGGCCGCGCAGCAGTTCGCCCGGCATCGCGATGCGGCGCACAAGGCCGCGTCGCTCGTAGTCTTCGGCGTAGTGGTTGGCCGTGGCCCACAGCAGGCCCGAACTGCGCACGAGGTGCAGCGCGAGCGAGGCCGAATCGGCCTGGATGTCGGTGGGGTGCGGGCCGCCCGGGCGGCGGTGCACCGACAGCATGCGGTCCAGCTTGGGCCGCAGCGGCGTGCGGTGCGGCGGCAGCACCCAGCGCTCGTTGGCGGCCTCGGCCCAGGTCGGCGAGCGCTTGAGTGCCAGCTTGTGGCGGGGCGCGGCCACGATGCTGCTGAACTCCTCGTACAGCGGCGTGACCTCGACGCGATTGAGGTCGACCGTCCATTCAGCGTGCGCGAGCATGAGGTCGATGCGACCGTCCTGCAGCGCGCCGTGCAGGTCCTCGATCTCGTGGGTCTGCACCATCAGCCGCACGTGCGGCAGCATCTGCGAGGCGCGCAGCATCGCGGTGGCGAGCCGCTGCGCCGAGAACACCGGCAGGATGCCCAGGCGCAGCTCGCCGCTCACGCCGCCGCGCAGGTCGCGAAGCGACTCCTCGGCCAGCATGAGTTCACCGAGCACGCGGTCGGCGTGCTGGATCATGCTCAGCCCCGCCGGCGTGGGCGAGATGCGCTTGGTGGTGCGATCGAAGAGGCGCACCTGCAGCGTCGCTTCGAGCTGCGCCAGCGAGCGCGACAGCGCGGGCTGCGTGGTGTTGAGCAGCTCGGCCGACTTGCTCAGGCTGGGCGTCCTGCCCAGCTGGCTGATGAGCCGCAGCTGACGCAGCGTGAGGTTTCTTTCGAGGAAGGAGGCCATGGCCATTTATACCGAGAGCGGTATGAAAAAGCACGGATTTCTCATTTGTCCTGCCCCGCCCGCCTGCCCAGAATCCGCCCATCCCGCCTGCATCGGACACGACGCTCCGACCACGGCACGCCAACGTGGAGACCTCCGATGACCGATCCGACGAAGCGATTCCTTGCCACCGCGCTGGTGGCCGCCGCCGCGCTCGCTGCCTTGCTGCCGGCGAGCGCCATGGCGCAGCAGGCCTATCCGTCCAGGCCCGTGCGGCTGATCGTGCCGTGGGCGCCGGGCACACCCGCGGACGTGGCCGGCCGCGTGGTGGCCGAGCGCATGTCCAGCGGGCTGGGCCAGACGGTGTTCGTCGAGAACCGCCCCGGCGCCGCCGGCACCGTGGGCCTGGGCGAGGTGCTGCGCCAGCCGGCCGACGGCTACACGGTCTACATGCTGTCGTCGGCCTCGCTGGTGGCGCCGCTGCTGTTCCCGAGCCAGTCGCTCGACCTGCTCAAGAGCCTGGAGCCGGTCGGCATGACGGCCTGGAGCTACAACGTGCTGGTGGCGCCGCCCGGCTCGCCGCTGGGTTCGCCGCGCGAGCTGGAGGCCGCGGCCAAGGCACGGCCCGGCGCCTTGAGCTTCGGCTCGGGCGGCAACGGCACACCGGCGCACCTGGCCGGCGCGCTCTTCAGTCAGCAGACGGGCAGCCAGCTCACGCACGTGCCGTACAACCAGTTCCCGATGGCGGTCGGCGACCTGCTGGCCGGCCGGCTCGACACGATGTTCCTGACCGCCTCGGCGGCGCTGCCGCAGATCCAGGCCGGCAAGCTGCGCGCCCTCGCCGTGACCGGCGCGCGCCGGCTGCCCGGCCTGCCCGCCGTGCCGACCATGATCGAGCAGGGCTATGCAGGCTTCGAGCTGCGCTCCTTCGACGGCATGACCGTGCGCAGCGGCACGCCGCGCGAGATCGTCGAGCGGCTCAGCGACGAACTCGCCAAGGCCGCGGCCTCGCCCGAGGTGCGCGAGCGGTTGGGCACGCTGGCGCTCGAACCCGAACCGATGACGCCGGCGCGCTTTCGCAGCGTGATCGCGGCCGAGTCGGACAAGTGGCTGCGCATCGGCCGCAGCGCCGGCATCAAGGCCGATTGAGCGCACCGATGCAAGAAGCGGACATCGTGATCGTCGGGGGCGGCTCGGCGGGCTGCGTGCTGGCTGCGCGCCTGAGCGAAGACCCGGCGCTGAAGGTCGTGCTGGTGGAGGCGGGGCTGCCCTCGCGCAATCCGTGGCTGCGGATTCCCATCGGGTACTTCAAGACCGTGGGCCACCCGCAGCACGATTGGCGCTTCGAGACCGACCCCGAGCCCGAGATGGCCCAGCGCCGACTGCCCTGGCCGCGCGGGCGCGGTCCGGGCGGCTCCAGCCTGATCAACGGCATGCTGTACCTGCGCGGCCACCGCGCCGACTACGACCAGTGGGCCGCGCTGGGCAACCCCGGCTGGGACTGGGACAGCGTGCGCCCCTACTTCGACCGCTCCCAGCCCGCGGCCGACGGGCCGCTGTGGGTGTCGCAGCTGCCGCGCGATGTGCTGTCGGATGCGTTCATCGCCGCGGCGGCGCAGGCCGGCATCGCGCCGACCGCCGATTTCAACGGCGGCGACAACAGCGGCGCCGGCTACTTCCGGATGACGACGCGCCGCGGGCGCCGCATGGACACCGGCCGCGCTTTTCTCGCTCCGGCACTGGGCCGGCCGAACCTCACCGTGCTGTCCGGCGCGCAGGCCACGCGCGTGCGCTTCGCCGGGCGGCGGGCCACGGGGGTGGAATACCTGCGCGAGGGCCAGGCCGGTGTCGTCTCGGCGCGGCACGAGGTGATCCTGAGCGCGGGCGCCATCCAGTCGCCGCAGTTGCTGCAGCTGTCGGGCGTGGGGCCGGCCGACCTGCTGGGCCGCTTCGGCATCCCGGTGGTGGCGCCGCTCGAGGGCGTGGGACGCAACCTGCAGGACCACCTGCAGGTGCGGCCCAGCTACCGCTGCACCGGCGTGGAGACGCTCAACGACATCGCCCACAGCCCCTGGCGCAGCGCGCGCGAGTTCGTGCGCTACGTGGCGACGCGCGGCGGGGCGCTCAACGGCGGCGTCTACCGCGCCGGGGCCTTCTTCTCGGCGGGCGACGAAGCGGTCGGCTGGCCCGATGCGCAGATCCACTTCGGGCTGGTGAGCTTCGAGCGGCCTCACCAGCCGCCGCACCCCTTCCCGGGCGTGACGCTGTCGGCCTGCCTGCTGCGCCCGCACAGCCGCGGCGAGATCGCGCTGCGCTCGGCCGATCCGCTGGCGCCGCCGTCGATCCGGCCGCGCTACCTGTCGCACGAGGCCGACCGGACGCTGGCGGTGCAGCTGGTGCGCAAGATGCGCGAGATCGCCGCCGCGCCGCCGCTGGCGCGCTACCTCGCGCAGGAGCACGAGCCCGGGCACGCGCTGGCCAGCGACGCGCAGTTGCTCGACTGGGTGCGCCGCCGCGGCGGCAGCATCTTCCACCCGGTCGGCACCTGCGCCATGGGCCCTGCTGCCGACGACGACGCCGTGGTGGACGCACGGCTGCGGGTGCATGGGCTGCAGGGGCTGCGCGTGGTCGACGGCTCGGTCATGCCCCGGCTGGTGTCGGGCAACACCAACGCGCCGATCATCATGATCGCCGAGCGGGCTTCGGACCTGGTCCGGCAGGACCTGGCCGCCTGAGCCGATTTTCGGCATCGACAACATCGGGCGGCAGGCCGCTTGGGTGGTGAAGGTAATGCTATTTATCTAGTAGCAAGCGGGAGCACCCATGCGCCGATGCGGGTGGCCCGAAGCGCCTAGAATCAACGGGTGTCTTCCACTCTCAATGCCGATCTTCACTGCCACTCCGTGGTCTCCGACGGCACATTGACGCCCGAAGAACTGGCGGCCCGCGCGGCTGCCAACGGGGTGGAACTCTGGGCCCTGACTGACCACGACGAAGTCGGCGGCCAGCACCGCGCAGCCGCCGCTGCACGCCTGAACGGCATGCGCTACCTCACCGGCACCGAGATTTCCGTCACCTTCGCGGGCGAGACCGTGCACATCGTCGGCCTGGGCTTCGACCCCGACGACGCCGCCATGACGCAAGGCCTGTACGACACGCGCGGCGGTCGCGGCAAGCGCGCACAGGAGATGTCCGAGGGGCTGGCCAAGGTCGGCATCCACGGCGCCTACGAAGGCGCGCTCAAGTTCGTCGGCAACCCCGAACTGATTTCGCGCACGCACTTCGCGCGCTTCCTGGTCGAGCAAGGCCATTGCCGCGACACCCCCGAGGTGTTCCGCAAGTTCCTCACCGAAGGCAAGCCCGGCTACGTGCCGCACCGCTGGGCCACGCTGAAGGATGCCGTGCACTGGATCACCGCCGCCAAGGGCATGGCCGTGATCGCCCATCCGGGCCGCTACAAGTTCACGGCGAACGAGGAGTACGCGCTGTTCCTCGAATTCAAGGCGCACGGCGGCCAGGCGATCGAGGTCGTCACGGGCAGCCACACGCCGGCCGAATTCGTCGAGTACGCCGACAAGGCGCTCGAGTTCGATTTCGCCGCCTCGCGCGGCAGCGATTTCCACAGCCCCGACGAAAGCCATTGCGATCTCGGCAAGCTGCCGCCGTTGCCCGGCACGCTCACGCCGGTGTGGGAACTGCTCGGCCACCGCATCCAGCAGTGAGCCAGAGCCACGGGCCCGGCACCGACAACGCGGCGAACGCCGCGCTGGCCCAGGCACGCGCCGCGGCCCAAACGAGCCGCCGCACCGAATCCGAACGCATCCTCGCGGGCATCGGGCTGGTCATCCTGGCGGTGGCCTGCTTCGCCACGCTCGACACCGCCACCAAGTACTCGACGCTCGCCGTGCCGATCCTCATGGGCGTGTGGTTCCGCTACGCCTTCCAGGCCGTGGCCACCACGCTGGTGCTGCTGCCGCTGCGCGGCACCGCCTTGCTTCGCACCCAGCATCCGCGCTACCAGGCGCTGCGCGGAGCGCTGCTGCTGGGCTCGAGCCTGTTCGCCTTTTTGAGCCTGCGCTACATGCCGCTGGCCGAGTTCACGTCGATCGTGCTGATCGCGCCGCTGGTGATCACGCTGCTGGCCGCCACGACGCTCAAGGAGCAGGTGTCGCCGCTGCGCTGGACGCTGGTGGCGGGCGGCTTCATCGGCACGCTGGTCATCCTGCGTCCGGGTGGCGGCAGCTTCAGCTGGGCCGTGTTGCTGCCGCTGGGTCTGGTGCTGACCAACGCCTGGTTCCAGGTGCTCACGAGCAAGCTCGCGCAGACCGAGAACCCGCTGACCATGCACTTCTACACGGGCTGGGTCGGCACGCTGCTCGCCTCGGTGGCCGTGCCCTTCGCCTGGACCGCCCTGCCCTCGTGGGAATGGTGGGCACTGTTGTGCCTCATGGGCTTCATGGGCACGGTGGGTCACTTCATGCTGATCTTGGCCTACCAGCGCGCACCGGCCTCCACCCTCACCCCATACCTGTACGCGCAGATCGCTTTCGCGATGCTGGGCGGCTGGCTCATCTTTTCCCACGTGCCCGACCGCTTCTCGCTGATCGGCATGGCGATGATCGCCGTGTGCGGCGCCGCCGGCGCGTGGCTCACCGTGCGCGAGCGGCGCGTGCCGATCGAACCGGCGGAATCCTGATCAGGAGATCTTCTTCATGGCCCAGTACTTCGAAGTCCACCCCGAGAACCCCCAGCAGCGCCTGCTGAAACAGGCCGTGGCGCTGCTCGGCCGCGGCGAGCTCGTGGCGGTGCCCACCGACTCCAGCTACGCGCTGGCCTGCCACCTGGACGACAAGGACGCGGTTGACCAGCTGCGCCGCATCCGCCAGGTCGACGAGAAGCACCACCTCACCCTGCTGTGCCGCGACCTGAGCGAGCTGGCCAACTACGCGCGCGTCGACAACAAGCAGTACCGCCTGCTGAAGGCCGCCACGCCCGGGCCCTACACCTTCCTGCTCGAAGCCACCAAGGAAGTGCCGCGCCGCGTGAGCCATCCGCAGCGCAAGACCATCGGCCTGCGCGTGCCCGACCACAAGGTGCTGCTGGAGCTGCTGGCGCTGCACGGCGCGCCGCTGCTGGCCACCACCCTCATCGCGCCCGGCGAGACCGACGCGCTGAACGACGCGCAGGAAATCCGCGAACGCTTCGAGAAGCAGATCGCCGCCGTCATCGACGCCGGCGCCTGTCCTTCGCAGCCGACCACCGTGGTCGACCTCACGCCCATGGGCGCGGGCGACGACCCGGTCGTGGTGCGCCAGGGGCGCGGTGCGCTCGCGGTGCTCGGCCTCTGACGAACGGCTCGGCCGCCTCATTCCTCTCTGACACAATCGCGCAGTGGATATTTCCAATCTGATACAAACCGTTCTGATCTACGCGCTGCCGGTGATCTTCGCGATCACCGTGCACGAAGCGGCTCACGGCTATGTGGCGCGCCACTTCGGGGACAACACCGCGGCCATGATGGGCCGCGTGACGCTCAATCCCATGAAGCACATCGACCCCATCGGGACCATCCTGATGCCGCTGATGCTGTACTTCGCGACCTCGGGCGCCTTCCTGTTCGGCTATGCCAAGCCGGTGCCGGTCAACTTCAACCGCCTGCGCCATCCCAAGCGCGACATGGTGTGGGTCGCGCTCGCGGGCCCGGCGTCGAATTTCATCCAGGCCATCCTGTGGGCCGTGCTGCTGATCGTGATCGTCGCGGCCGGCGTGAATGAAACCTTTTTCATCAAGATGGCGCAGGGCGGCGTGCTGGTCAACCTCGTGATGTGGGCCTTCAACCTGTTCCCGCTGCCCCCGCTCGACGGCGGCCGCGTGCTGGCCGGCCTGCTGCCCAGCGGCCCGGCGCAAAACTTTCTCGCGCGCATCGAGCCCTATGGCTTCTTCATCGTGATGGCGCTGGTGCTCGCGGGCATCGTCAGCAACTTCTGGCTGCGCCCGCTCATGGATGCCGGCTACTTCGTGGTCAACCTGCTCATCACGCCGCTCAAGGCAATGCTGCTCTAAGTTTTTCTTCGTCCCATGGCTTCGTCTTCTTCAGCTCCCCTGCGCGTCCTGACCGGCATCACGCCGTCGGGCACGCCCCACCTCGGCAACTATGTCGGCTCCATCCGCCACTCGGTGCGCCAGAGTGTCGCGGCCGGCGTCGAGAGCTACTTCTTCCTGGCCGACTACCACGCGCTCATCAAGGTGCAGGAGCCCGAGAAGATCCAGCGCTCCACGCTGGAGATCGCCGCCAGCTGGCTGGCCTGCGGGCTCGACCCCGAACGCGTCACGTTCTATCGCCAGTCGGACATCGCCGAGATCACCGAGCTCACCTGGTTCCTGACCTGCGTCACCGGCAAGGGCGTGCTCAACCGTGCCCATGCCTACAAGGCCCAGCTCGACAAGAACATCGCCAAGGGCGAAGAGCCCGATGCCGACGTCACAGCCGGCCTCTTCATGTACCCCGTGCTGATGGGCGCCGACATCCTGATGTTCAACGCCCACAAGGTGCCGGTGGGCCGCGACCAGGTGCAGCACATCGAGATGGCGCGCGACATGGCGCAGCGCTTCAACCACCAGTACGGCGAGCACTTCACGCTGCCCGACGCCGAGATCGACGATGCGGTCGCCACCTTGCCCGGCCTGGACGGCCGCAAGATGAGCAAGAGCTACAACAACACGATCCCGCTGTTCGCGCCGCGTGCGCAGCTGCAAAAGCAGATCTCGAGCATCGTGACCGACTCGCGCGCGCCTGGCGAGCCCAAGGACACCGAAGGCTCGGCCCTGTTCCAGATCTACCAGGCCTTCGCCAGCGCCGAGGAGACCGAGGCGCTGCGCAAGGCGTTCGCCGACGGCATCGCCTGGGGCGATGCCAAGCAGGTGCTGTTCGAGCGCATCGACCGCGAGGTGGCGCCGCTGCGCGCGCGCTACGAAGCGCTCATGAACGACCCCGGCGAGATCGAACGCATCCTGCTGCTGGGTGCCGAGAAGGCCCGCAAGCTCTCGCGCCCCTTCATGACCTCGCTGCGACATGCGGTCGGCCTGCGCAACCTCGCGGCAGGCCGCGACGGTGCCGGCACCAAGGCCGCCAAGGTCGCGAAGCCCAGCTTCAAGCAATACCGCGAGAAGGCCGACGGCCTGTTCTATTTCAAGCTGCTCGATGCACGCGGCGAAACCCTTCTGCAAAGCCGTGGATTCGCGTCGCCGCAGGAAGCCGGCCGTACCATCGCCGACTTGCAGGCGCAACGCGGCGCGGCGCTCACGGCACTGGCCGCGCAGCTCGAACCGGTCGACGCGCAACAGGCTCAGGCCGCCACCGAGGCGCTGGAGGCACTGGCGGAGGCAACGTCCAACACCCAGGGACATTGATCCGGCAACAACCCGCGGGCCATCCGCCGGCGGGTGAGACAAGAGAGAAGACGGTGCGATCACAAAGGAAGAAAACATGAGCATTTATGTCATCGACGACCACCCCCTGATGCGCGACGCGATCGTGATGGTCCTGCGACGCCTGCGCCCCGCCGAGAACATCGTCGAGCTCGAGCGGCTCGACAAGCTCGCCAGTTCGGTCCAGCAGCGTGGCGCCCCCACCCTTTTCTGCCTGGACCTGAAGCTGCCGGACACCAACGGCGTGTCGGGCGTGATCGCGGTCAAGCAGGTCTATCCCAACGTGCCGATCGCCGTGTACTCGGCGGCCCCGGCCGCCGACATGGAGGACGCCTGCGTCGAAGCCGGCGCCGACACCTACATCGAGAAGTCGGCCAGCTCCAACGAACTGGCCGCCGCGCTGCGCGGTCTGCTGATGGCCGGGTCGGAAGACGACTCCGAGGAAATGCCCGCCGCCAACAGCGGCAAGCTCTCCAAGCGCCAGACCCAGCTGATCGCCATGCTCGACAAGGGCATGAGCAACCGCGACATCGCCACCGACCTGGAGATCAGCGAACACACGGTGAAGGTGCACCTGTGGCGCCTGTTCCGCCGTCTGGGCGTCAAGAGCCGTACGCAGGCCTTGCACTATGCACGGACGAATGGATTGTTGTCTGGCTAACCCCCAGGCTTCGCGCACTTCGTGTCGCTTCTCCTACCCCCTTGCAGGGGGCAACACCTGAGGCCCGGCGAAGCCGGTTCCTCGGTGTTACTGGAAGGAAAAAACCGCGCAACCGCGCGGTTTTTTTATGTGCGGCACAAGAGCACCGGAGGGCGCTTGCTCAACCACCCGACGCACTCACCCTTGCCTGCGCCACCGCCTCGTCCGCATCGTGCAGCGCCACACGGAACACGCTGCCGCTGCCCAGCCGCGAGCGCACGCTGACCGGGTGCCCCAGCACGTGCGACAGTCGCGCGACGATGGCCAGGCCGAGGCCGAAGCCGTCGGAGGTGCCGGCGTGGTCGGCGACCTTGTAGAACTCCAGGAACACGTCGCGCAGGTGTTCGGGCGCGATGCCGATGCCGGTGTCCCAGACCTCGACGCGCATGCCGTCGCGGCTCTGGCGTGCGGTCAGCAGCACGCCGCCCTCGCTCGTGTACTTGATGGCGTTGGCCAGCAGGTTGCCGATCATGCGGCGCACGCGGATCGGGTCGGTGAGGAAGGAGCCTTCGGTCACGTGCACCCGGAAGTCCAGGCCCCGGCTCTCAGCCACGGGTCGGTATTGCAGCTCGAGGTCGTGCAGCAGCTCGGCCACGTCGACCCGCTCGATGTGCAGCCGCACCTGGCCGGCGTCGATGCGCGCGAGGTCGAACATGGAATCGAACAGCGCGTTCACCGCGTGGGTGGCGCGCACGATCTTCGGCGCGAGTTCGAGCACCAGCTCGGGCTCGTTGCGCAGCCAGTCGGCGTACAGCGACAGCGCCAGCACGGGCTGGCGCATGTCGTGCGCGGCGCTGGCCAGGAAGCGGTTCTTCATGGCCACGGCCGACACCGCCGCCTGCCGCTGCTGGGTCAGCGACTTGATCAGGATGTGGTTGTGGAACAGCAGCTCCAGGCTGTTGCGCGCCGTCTCATGGATGTTGCGGCCGGCACGCAGCAGCAGGAACCAGTGCAGCATCGGCAGCAGCGGCATGAGGTAGCCGTACTGGAAGTGCGGATGCTGCAGGGTGACGGCCACGAGGCGCACCAGCACCGCGCCGAGCATGGTAATGAACAGCGTGTTGACGTAGCGCTTGAGCAGCGGCGGGTGCAGCGCCAAGCCGTTGAGCGGGAAGGTGCCCACGCCGGCCACGATGAGCCAGCTCATGAACTGGTTGACCTGCGGCGTGCGCTCGAAGAACAGCAGCACCGAACAGCCCCACACCACCGCACTGGTGCTCCACACGAAGCCGTAGCGGTCGGTGAACTGCTGCTGCGCGACGGCGCTGCGCCCGGCATAGCGCACGGCGTAGACGCGCGCGCCCCAGGCGCGGCAGGCCGTGGCGATGAGGCCGGCCGCCAGCCAGGTCAACAGTTCCCAGCGGGGCACATGGCCCCAGCTCAGGCCGACCATGGCGGGCATGAGCGCCGCCGACACGAGGTAGGAGCCGCGCGCCGAACGCATCAGGCTGCGGATGAGTTCTCCGCGGACCCATGACTCGGCCTCGTCGGCCGATGCCGGAGCAGGAGTCACGCTTGCGATCGACGCAGTCGCCATAGGCACACGACCTCGGTTGGTTCGGGTGAGAGTAAAGGACGGCGCGCTTGCAGCAGACGCCGGAAGCAGGCGATCTTAACGGGCAGTTCATCATCGTTTCCTGAAGAAATGCTGCCATGCACAACCCCGTGCGGGGCGCCGCGCCCCCCGCATTACCATGGGGCCCAAAGCCACACACCGAACGCCATGCTGAACAACCTCACCCCCTTCCTCATCCACTGGGCCATCACCGGCATCTCGTTGTGGGTGGCCAGCCACCTTTTCAAGGGGCTCAAGTTCGACAGCACCGCGGCGCTGATCGTGTCGGCGCTGCTGCTCGGCCTGGCCAACGCCATCGTCAAGCCACTGCTGATCTTCCTGACCCTGCCGCTGACGCTGCTGACCTTCGGCCTGTTCCTGCTGGTGATCAACGCGCTGATGATCCTGCTGGTGGCGGCGCTGGTGAAGGGCTTCAAGGTCTCGGGCTTCTGGACCGCGCTGTTCGCGAGCATCTTCGTCTCGCTGCTGAGCATCGTCATCGGCTCGTTCGTGACCAGCAGCGATCCGGCGGAACAGATCCAGATGCCGCAAAGCGGCAACTGGCTCTGACCTGAGGCGCAGCGCCTAGCGCTGCGCACCCGCCATGTAGTCCACCGTCAGCTGCGACAGCGTGCGCACGCCGACCAGCAGGCTGGCCTCGTCGACGAAGAAGCGCGGCGAGTGGTTGGGCTCGGCCTTGCTCGCGTCGCGGCCCACGGGCGTGGCGCCGATCATCACGAAAAGGCCCGGGGCCTTCTGCGCGAAGAACGAGAAGTCCTCGCCGCCCGTGCCCTTCGGGATCACGATCGGCTGAGCGCCGGGCACGCGCTGCAGGCTGGGCACCATCTTCGCGGTCAGGGCGGCGTCGTTCACGGTGGGCGCGTAGCCGTCGGCCTCGAAGCGGACCTCGGCCGTGCCGCCACCGCTTTGCGCGATGTGCGAGGCGGTCTCGCCCATGCGCTTGATGATGAACTGGCGCATCTCGTTGTCGTAGGTGCGCAACGTGCCGCTCATTTCCACCGCGTCGGGAATGATGTTGTAGCGCGTGCCCGCGTTGAAGGTGCCCACGCTCAGCACCGAGGGCTCCTTCGTCACGTTGACCTGGCGGCTCGCGATGGTCTGGAAGCCCAGCACGATCTGCGAGCCGAGCACGATCGGGTCGACCCCGCTCCAGGGCTGCGAGCCGTGTGTCTGGCTGCCCTTCACGCTCACCTTGAAGGTGTCGGAGCTGGCGGTGATCGGGCCGGGCTTGTAGCCGATCTGCCCGGTGTTCAGCGCCGAGACCAGGTGCAGGCCGAACACCGCGTCGGGCACGGGCGCGTCGAAGGCGCCTTCGGCCAGCATGCGGCGCGCACCGCCGATCTCGGCGTTGGGCAGCTTCTCTTCGGCCGGCTGGAAGATCAGCTTCACGGTGCCCGGCAGCTGCGCCTTCATCGAGGCCAGCACCTCGGCCACGCCCATCAGGATGGCGACGTGGCCGTCGTGCCCGCAGGCGTGCATGACATCGACGTTCGCGAAGCCCCACTGGGCGCGGGCCTTGGAGGCGAAGGGCACGTCGACCTGCTCCTTCACGGGCAGCGCATCCATGTCGGCGCGCAACGCGACCACCGGGCCGGGCCTGGCGCCGCGCAGCGTGGCGACCACGCCGGTCACGGCCACGCCTTCGCGCACCTCATAGCCCAGCGCCTTCAGGTGGGCCGCGACCAGCGCGGCGGTGCGCTTTTCCTGGTTGCCCAGTTCGGGGTGCTGGTGGATGTCGCGGCGCCAGTCGATCACCTTCTGCTCGATGGCCTTGGAACGCTCGGCGATCAGCGGGTACAGCGGCACGGCGGCGGCTGGTGCGGGCGACGTGGCGGCGACGGGCGCCTCCTGCGCCGAAGCGCACAGGGACGAGACGGCGAGAACGATGGGCAGGCACAGGCGCGCGGCCGGACGGATGCGGTGGGACATGGTGATGTGGTTGTCAGAGTGCAAAGGAAGGGAAGACCCGCCGGGCGGGAGCCCTTCGTCCGCACGGCCCCATTTGCGATCGGTGATCGGCGAGCAGGTCCGGCAGCCGATGCGCCCTTGTCTGCCGCCCGACCCCGTCAGCGTAGGAACACCATCGATTGGCGTCCAATCGCTTTTGCATCGACTGATAATGATTGCCTATCGATGGCCTCAGACAGTCCCACCACCCTCTCTTCCGCCGTGCTGCACGAACGGCTGCTCGCGCGGCTGCGCCTGCGCCACCTGAAGCTGATCGACGCGCTGGCCGCGCACTCGCACCTGCGCCGCGCGGCCGAGGCGATCCACATCAGCCAGCCGGCGGCCACGCAGATGCTGCAGGAGGTCGAAGGCCTGCTCGACATGCCGCTGTTCGAGCGCCACGCGCGCGGCATGCGCATCACCGAGGCCGGACGCCTGCTCGCGCTGCATGCGCGCATGGTGATCGATGCGATGCAGGTCGCCAGCGACGGGCTCGCGGCGCTGGCCGCGCAAGAGACGCGCGCGCTGCGCATCGGCGCCATCGAGGCGGCCATCGCCAGCGTGCTGCAGCCTGCACTCACCACGCTGCATGCCCAACACCCGAAGCTGCGCCTGTTCATCGAGGAGGGCAACATCGAGCGACTCACGACCGGCATGCGCGCGGGCGCGCTCGATGCCGTGCTGCTGCGCCAGCCGGCGCGCGTGCCCGACGCCCACCGCTTCGTGCCGCTGCGCAGCGACTCGGTGGTGGTCATCGCCGGCATCGGCTACCCGGCCGCGCAGCGCAAGCGGCTGCGGCTGAGCGACCTCGCCGATTCGCGCTGGGTGCTGCCGCCGACGCACTTCGCGGTGCGCCAGGTGATGGAGGCCGCCTGGGCCGCCGAGCAGATCGTGCCGCGCCCGCACGCCATCCAGGTGCTCACGCCGCAACTGGTGCGCGCCCTGCTCTCGCAACCCGACGTGGTGGTGCCGGTGCCGCGCACCGTGCTGGACCAGCTCGACCGCTCGGCGGTGGTCGAGCTGCCGCTGCGCATGAACGCGCCCATCGCGCCGCTGGGCATCCTCTACCGCACGGACAACGCGGTCGGCCCGCTGTTGCTGCTGGTCGATTTCCTGGTGGCGCAGGCGAAGAAGAAGGCCTGAAGACACCGAGGTAAAGCCGAAGTAAAGCCGCGAAAGAAGCCGTGAGAAAAGCCCCTCGCTGACATGGCACGGTTTCCGCTCGGTAAAGTTCGCCGCCCTCGCGCCGCGGCATTGAACTCGATGGCGCGCGCCCGCTCCATCCTTGGCTTTCGTCACTTCTGCCTGCCCATGCCCGTCCACCTTTCCTCCCGCTCCGCCCCGCTCCTCACGGCCCTGTGCATCGCCGCCGCTCTCGTGGGGTGCTCGCGCACCAATGTGGAGACCCCCGGCACGGCGAAGGCGGCAACCGCCCCCGAGAAAGAAGTCGGCATCGTCACGCTCAAGCCCGAGGTGCTGGCCCTGAGCACCGAGCTGCCCGGACGCACCGCGGCCCCGGTGATCGCCGAGATCCGCCCGCAGGTCGGCGGCATCCTCAAGGAACGGCTCTTCACCGAAGGCTCGCAGGTCAAGGCCGGCCAGGTGCTGTACCGGCTCGACCCGGCCTCGCTGCAGGCGGCCCACGCCAGCGCACAGGCGAGCGTGCGAAAGGCCGAGTCGGCCCTGGCCACGGCCCGCACGGTGGCCAAACGCAATGCCGAGCTGGTGAAGATCGACGCCATCAGCCGCCAGGTGTTCGACGAGACGCAGGCCGCCGAACAACAGGCCGAGGCCGACCTGGGCGTGGCCCGCGCCGCCGAGCAGACCGCGCGCATCCAGCTGGGCTACACGCGCATCACCTCGCCGATCACCGGCTGGGCCGAGCTGTCCACCGTGACGCCGGGCGCGCTGGTCACGGCCAACCAGGCCGCTGCGCTCACCACGGTGCAGCAGCTCGATCCGATCCACGTGCATGTCACGCAGTCGAGCAGTGAACTCCTGCGCCTGAAGCGCGAGTTGGCCAGCGGCCGGCTGCAGCGCGCGAGCGAGGCCGAGGCGCGCATCCAGCTGCTGCTGGAAGACGGCAGCCCCTACCCGCACGCCGGGCGCCTCACCTTCAGCGGCGTGACGGTCGATGCCGGCACCGGCAGCGTCACGCTGCGCGCCGTGGTGCCCAACCCCGACAAGCTGCTGATGCCCGGCATGTACGTGCGCGCCGTGCTGCAGGAAGGCGTGAACGACGCCGCGCTGCTGGTGCCGCAGCAGGCCGTCACGCGCGCGCCCGACGGCAGCGCCTCCACGCTGGTGATCGACGCCGACAACAAGGTCGAGAAGCGCCCCATCCGCATCGGCCGCGCCATCGGCGCGCGCTGGCAGGTGATCGACGGCCTGGCCGCGGGCGACCGCGTGCTGATGGAAGGCTCGCAGCGCGTGAAGGTGGGCGACAAGGTGCGCACGGTCGACCTGGGCGCCAGGCCGGCCGGCACCTCTGTTGCGAGCGCCACGCCTGACGCCACGTCGGCGGCCTCCACCCCCCTCACGCGCTGAGGCCGACCCATGGCCCAGTTCTTCATCGACCGCCCCATCTTCGCGTGGGTGCTTTCCATCGTCGTCATGCTCGCCGGCCTGATGGCCATTCGCACGCTGCCGCTCGAGCAGTACCCCGACATCGCCCCGCCGCGCGTGTCCATCGGCGCCACCTACACCGGCGCCTCGGCCAAGACGGTCGAAGACTCCGTCACCCAGGTCATCGAGCAACAGATGAAGGGGCTGGACAACCTGCTGTACATGCAGTCGACCAGCAACTCGTCGGGCGTGGCGCGGCTGTCGCTCACCTTCGACGCGGGCACCAACATCGACGTGGCCCAGATGCAGGTGCAGAACAAGCTGCAGCAGGCCATGTCGCGCCTGCCGCAACAGGTGCAAAGCCGCGGCGTCACCGTCACCAAGGGCGGCAACGACTTCCTCATGATCGTCTCGATGTTCTCCGGCGACGGCAGTGCCTCGGCGGTGGACGTGGGCGACTACATCAGCAGCAACCTGGTCGACGTCATCAGTCGCATCGACGGCGTGGGCGAGGTGCAGACGCTGGGCACCGGCTACGCCATGCGCCTGTGGCTCGACCCCGACAAGCTGCGCAAGTACGCGCTGATGCCCTCCGACGTGGGCAGCGCCATCACCGCGCAGAACGCGCAGGTCTCGGCCGGCCAGCTCGGTGCGCTGCCGGCCGGTGCGCAGCAGCAGCTCAACGCCACCATCACCGCGCGCAGCAAGCTGCAGACGGTGGAGCAGTTCGAGAACGTGGTGCTGCGCGCCACGCCCGACGGCGCCGTGGTGCGCCTGAAGGACGTGGCCCGTGTCGAACTGGGTGCCGAGAACCTCACGGTGCGCTCGGTGCTGGGCGGGCGTCCGGGCGCCGGCATGGGCATCGTGCTGGCCGACGGCGCCAACGCGGTGCAGGTGGCCGAGGCCGTGAAGGCCAAGGTGGCCGAGCTGCAGCCGCTCTTTCCGAACCAGCTGCAGACCTTCGTGAGCTACGACACCACGCCCTTCGTGAGCGCGTCCATCGACGAAGTGGTGAAGGCGCTGGCCGAGGCCATGGTGCTGGTCGTGCTGGTGATGTACATCTTTCTGCAGAACTTCCGCGCCACGCTGATCCCGGCCATCGCCGTGCCGGTGGTGCTGCTGGGCACCTTCGGCGTGCTCTCGCTGGCGGGCTACTCGATCAACACGCTCACCATGTTCGGCATGGTGCTGGCCATCGGCCTCTTGGTGGACGACGCCATCGTGGTGGTGGAGAACGTCGAGCGCGTGATGCACGAGGAAGGCCTCTCGCCCAAGGAGGCCACGCGCAAGTCAATGGCCGAGATCACGCCCGCGCTGGTGGGCATCGCGCTGGTGCTGTCGGCGGTGTTCATTCCGATGGCCTTCTTCGGTGGCTCGACCGGCGTGATCTACCGCCAGTTCTCGATCACCATCGTCTCGGCGATGGCGCTGTCGGTGTTCGTGGCGCTCACGCTCACGCCGGCGCTGTGCGCCACCCTGCTCAAGCCGGTCGCCAAGGGCGGCCACGCGGTACCACGCAAGGGCGTGCTGGGCGCGGTCGACCGCTTCTTCGCGGGCTTCAACCGCCAGTTCGACAAGGGCGCCGACCGCTACCAGGGCGTGGTGGGCGGCATCGTGCGGCGCGGCAAGCGCAGTCTCGTCGTGTACCTGCTGATCGCGGCCGTGATGGCGCTGCTGTTCATGCGCCTGCCCACCTCGTTCCTGCCCGATGAGGACCAGGCCTTCTTGCAGGTGCAGGTGACGCTGCCGCCGGGCGCATCCGATGCACGGCTGCAACCCGTGGTCACGCAGATGCAGGACTACTTCACCAAGCAACCAGAGGTTCTGAGCGTGAACGTCATCACCGGCCAGAACGGCGACCAGAGTTCAGCGCGCGCCTTCGTGAAGCTCAGGGACTGGGCCGAGCGCGAAGGCCCCGGCCAATCGGCCGCCGAACTCGCGCGGCGCGCCAACAAGGACCTCTCGACCATCCGCGACGCGCGCATCTTCGTGCTGCTGCCGCCGGCGGTGCGCGGCCTGGGCGCCAACGCGGGCTTCAACTTCCACCTGAAGGACATCAACGGGCTGGGCCACGACGCGCTGGTGAAGGCACGCGACCAACTCATCGACCTGCTCGCCAAGCGACCCGAAGTGGCGAACGTGCGCAGCAACAACCTGGACGACACACCGCAGTTCGCGGTGGACATCGACGACGCGCGCGCCGGCGCGTCCAGCCTGGCCACGGCCGACATCGACAGCACCTTGTCGAGCGCCATGGGCGGCACCTACATCAACGACTTCCTGGACAACGGCCGCGTCAAGCGCGTGTACATGCAGGGCGACACGGCCTTCCGCATGCTGCCCACCGACATCGACCGCTGGAGCGTGCGCAACAGCCTGGGCCAGATGGTGTCGTTCCCGGCCTTCTCCAGCTCGCGCTGGACCTACGGCTCGCCGCAGCTGCAGCGCTACAACGGCAGCCCGAGCTACGAGTTCGTCGGCGATGCCGCGCCCGGCGTGAGCTCGGGTGACGCGATGGCCGCCGTCGATGAAGTGATGAAGCAGATGCCCGCCGGCATCGGCTACGAATGGACCGGCGCCTCGTTCCAGGAACGGCTGTCGGGCGCGCAGGCGCCGATGCTCTATGCCATCTCGATCCTGTTCGTGTTTCTGTGCCTCGCGGCGCTGTACGAAAGCTGGTCGGTGCCGTTCTCGGTGATCCTGGTGGTGCCGCTGGGCATCGTGGGCGCCCTGCTGTTCACCAGCCTGCGGGGGCTGAGCAACGACGTGTACTTCCAGGTCGGCCTGCTGACCACGGTGGGGCTGTCGTCGAAGAACGCGATCCTGATCGTCGAGTTCGCCAAGCAGCTGCAGGAGCAGGGCAAGGGCGTGATCGAAGCCACGCTGGAAGCGGTGCGCCTGCGCCTGCGCCCCATCCTCATGACCTCGCTGGCCTTCGGCTTCGGCGTGCTGCCGCTGGCCATCGGCACCGGCGCGGGCGCGGGTGGCCGCCAGTCGATCGGCACCGCGGTGCTGGGCGGCATGGTGGTCGGCACCGCCCTGGGCATCTTCTTCGTGCCGCTGTTCTTCGCGCTGATCCGCGGCTGGCTGGAGGGCCGGCGCAAACCGGCCGAGGCGCCGGATGCATCGCCCGCAGCACCGGCTGCCGAGCAGGGAGCGCACTGATGATCCGCTCCACCTTGCCCCACCTCCCCCTGCGCGCGCTGGCCTGCGCGGCCATGGCCTCCGTCGTGCTCGCGGGCTGCGTCAACCTCGCGCCTGCGTATGAAGCGCCCGCCTCGCCGATGCCGGCGGCCCTGCCCTCGGCCGGCGTCGCTTCCGCCACGCCGCTGGACATCGGCTGGCGCGACTTCTTCGTCGACAAGCAGCTGCAAGGCGTGATCGAACTCGCGCTCGCCAACAACCGCGACCTGCGCGTGGCGGCGCTCAACATCGAACGCGCGCACGCGCAATACGGCATCGCGCGGGCCGACCTGTTCCCCACCGTCAACGCCGCCGCGGGTGGCACGCGTTCGCGCACGCCGGGCAGCCTGTCGACCAGCGGCGAGTCGCGCATCGCCTCGCAATACAGCGCCAACCTGGGCATGACGGCCTACGAGCTCGACCTGTTCGGGCGCGTGCGCAACCTCGGCGAGTCGGCGCTGCAAAGCTACTTCCAGACCGAGGAAACGCAGCGCAGCACGCAGATCAGCCTCGTGGCCTCGGTCGCCACCGCCTGGCTGCAGCTGGCCGCCGACGAGCAGCGCCTGCAGCTCGCACGCAGCACGCTCGAGAGCCAGCGCAAGTCCTTCGAACTGGTGCAGCGCAGCCACGCACTCGGCGCCCAGTCGGGCCTGGCGCTGGCGCAATCGCAGAGCACCGTCGATGCGGCGCGCGCCGATGCGGCGGCGTTCGACAGCCAGGTCGAGCAGGACCGCAACGCGCTCGCGCTGCTGGTCGGCGCCACGCCGCCGGCCGAGTTGCTGCCGACCGCCGCAACCACCGCCGACGTGGCGCAACTGCTCGTGCCCCCGGCCGGCCTGTCGTCGAGCGTGCTGCAGCAGCGGCCCGACGTGCGCGCCGCCGAACACGCGCTGCGCGCCAGCAACGCCGACATCGGCGCGGCGCGCGCGGCCTTCTTCCCGCGCATCGCACTCACGGCCTCGGCCGGCACCGCGAGCAGCACGCTCTCGGGCCTGTTCACGGGTGGCAGCAAGGCCTGGAGCTTCGCGCCGTCGATCAGCGTGCCGATCTTCGACGGCGGTGCCAACCGCGCCAACCTGCAGGTCGCGCAGGCGCAACAGAAGATCCAGCTCGCGACCTACGAGAAGGCCGTGCAGACCGCGTTCCGCGAAGTGGCCGACGCGCTCGCCGAACGCCGCACGCTGGCCGAGCGCCTCGACGCACAGCGCTCGTTGCGGGGCGCGACCTCGCGCAGCTTCGAGCTCTCGCAGTCGCTCTTCAAGAGCGGCGCCGCCAACTACCTCGACGTGCTGGATGCGCAGCGCAGCGACTATGCGGCGCAGCAGACGCTCATCGGGCTGCAGCTCACGGAGCAGACGAACCGGCTGACGATCTACAAGGCGCTGGGAGGCGGGTGGAAAGAGACCGCATCGACCGACGCGCAGCGCGGCACCTGAGGCGCCGCGCCCTCGCGCATCAACCGCCCGAGGCGCCGGTCGCGGGCCGGTAGGTGGCCGCGTCGGTGGTGAAGTGCGAGTGGCCGTAGCGCGCGAGCAGGCGCTCGATCTTGCGCGTGACGATCCGGTCGGCGATGCCTTTGAGCGGCCCCATGCGACTGGCAATGCCGTAGCCGACCATCGGCACGAGGGAAAACAACAGCCCGACCGCGTTCCACAGGTGGTCGCCCGGCCCCACCCGGATGCCGATGGCAGCCGCGCGTGCGCGATCACCGCCGAAGTAGTTGCGCACGAAATACAGCTTCGCGGCGCTCGGCTCGGCCGCACTGCGCACACGCCCGACGAGGCCCGTGTCGCGTCCGAGGTCGGCGGCCATGGTGGAGCGGATCAGCGAACCGCAGGTGGCATCGTCGAAGCCGTCGCGCAGGGTCGCGCTGCGGGTGTCGAGCACGTCGACCAGTTCCTGCGGCGTCTCGGGCAGCAGCTCGCGGGGAAGGCCCAGCAGAAAACAGCGATACCGCGCCAGCTCGACCTGCGCGCGCTCCGCCCGGTGGAAATCCCGGCCGGCCTTCAGGGCGCGTTGTGCCAGCAGGTAGGAGGCCTTCAGCCCGGCGGGCATCTGGTCGACCTGCGGGATCGGAATGCCGAAGACGGCGGGATCCCAGTGCCCGGGCTTGGTCAGCGCGTGGAAACGCACCATCGAATGCATGAGCCGGACCATGGCCGCCGCCTTGAACCCTGCACCGTGACGCTCCAGCGCGCCCGGCAGCGTGGTCACGGTGAAGAAGGTGGCCGTTTCGAGCACCCGCCTGGCCGCCGTCTCATGCGACAGCGCACCGGTCAGGGCCATCGGCAAGGCCGCGTACTTGTTCGTGAACGTGCCGAAGAACGCGCCACGGATCACCAACGGCGCGATGTGTGCCATGACGTTGCGGCTGGCTTGCGCACCCTCCTGCACCAGCTGCATGTCGATCCAGTCCGGCCGCGCGCTCATCTCGTCGAGGAAGGCGCCGAGCTCGGGTGGCGTCTCCGCCACCGCCTCCACGCCCTTGTCGCAGGCCTGCTCCAGCATCGACACAAGGGTGCGAAACCCGTGGCGCGGAATCAACTGGGCGTAGGCATCCGCCACGGGATCGCCGTGCAAGGTGTAGGCCCGGATGCGCTCGACCAGCACGTGGTTGGCGAGCAGCTTTGCCCGGCGCGAAGGATCGTGCGCGCCCAGGGCCTCCAGCGCCGTGCGTTCGCCGGGCGCCACCGTGAAGCGCTCGGGCATCGCGTCGAAGTCGATGCGTCCGTAGAAGCCGGGGAGGCGCTCTTTCTGAGCCGCCACGCGTTGCATCGCCGGGGTCCGTTCCTGCTGCATGAGATGTCTCCTTCAATTTGTATATCAACTGTTAGACATTTGAAATGATATGGTCAGCTGCCGCGCCGCGCAAGCGGGCCGCTCCTCACCCCATGTCTCACGAAGATCCCCCCTCCACCACCCGGCGGCGAACGCCCGAGACCACCGGCTACGCCAAGGGCGACCTCGTGCGGCAACGCATCCTGGGCGTCGCGATGGATGTCTTCGGCGAGGCCGGCTTCAAGGCCGCCACCACCCGGCGCATCGCGGACGCCGCGGGTGTGCAACTGCCCGCGATCCAGTACTACTTCCAGAACAAGGAAGGCCTGTACCTGGCCTGCGCGCAGGAGATCGTTCAGGGGTACCGGCACCACATGGGCCCATCGGCCACGCACGCGCTGGCCACGCTGGAGGGCACGCCCGATCGCAGTGCGACGCGCGCCGCACTGCGCGACCTGATGGAAGCCCTGATGAACCTGCTCGTCGGCACGAACGACACCCGGCACTGGGCCGCCTTCATCGCCCGGGAGACGAACGACAAGGGCCCGGCCTACGAGATCCTTTACGAGAACGTCTGGGCTCCCGGGGCCGACCTCACGGCGCGCCTGATCGCGCGCCTGCGGGGCGAGAAGAAGACCTCACCGCTCTCGAGGGTGCAGGCGCTGCTGCTGATCTCCAGCGCCATGGTGCTGCAGACGAGCGACGGCGTGTCCCGGCGGATACTGAACTGGTCCACCATCGGCGACGAGGAACGGCAGACCCTCATGGCGGCCCTGACGGCGCAGATCGCCGCCATCGAACACACCGAAACCTGACCCCGCGCTTGACGGCGGCTGAGCGGAAGAAACAGGTGCCGCCTAGGCCCCAGCCACCGCATACGGC
This sequence comes from Acidovorax cavernicola, assembly GCF_003581445.1. Classification (NCBI taxonomy): domain Bacteria; kingdom Pseudomonadati; phylum Pseudomonadota; class Betaproteobacteria; order Burkholderiales; family Comamonadaceae; genus Acidovorax; species Acidovorax cavernicola. Next base: position 76,948 of record NZ_QXMN01000021.1, read on the forward strand.
GTGAACCTGCTCTCGTTCTCGTTCACATCCAGTGGCCGCCCGATGAACGGAAACGCGCGCTGCGGGCAGGCCACGCGTTCGCACACCTTGCAGCCCATGCCGATGGGCGTGGGCACCTCGGGGTCCTTCAGGTCGAGGCCCTTGGCGTAGACCAGGCGCGGCGCGTGGCGGATGTCGCAGCCCAGGCCGATCGAGAAGGTCTTGCTCGCCGAGCCGAAGCCGCGCTGGCCGTGCGACACGGTGCGCGCGATCCACAGGTAGGCGCGGCCGTCGGGCATGCGCGCCAGTTGCGGCAGCACGCGCCCGGGCTGCGCGAAGGCCTCGTACACGTTCCACAGCGGGCAGGTGCCACCGGTCTTCGAGAAGTGGAAGTGCGTGGCCGATTGCCGCTTGGAGATGTTGCCGGCCCGGTCCACGCGGATGAGGAAGAAAGGCACGCCCGACGCGCCCGGGCGCTGCAGGCTGCTCAGGCGGTGGCACACCGTCTCGAAGCCCACGCCGAACTGGCGCGCGAGCAGGTCGATGTCGTAGCGCAGCGCCTCGGCCGCCTGCAGGAACGGGCCGTAGGGCAGCAGCACGGCCGCCGCGAAGTAGTTGGCCAGCCCGATGCGTGCGAGCGCATGGGCCGGGGCATCGCCGAAGTCGGCCTGCACGACCAGCGATTCGATCAGCGCGGCCTGTTCGAGCAGCGCCAGTTGCGTGGCCAGCTGGAAGGCCTGCTGGCCCGGCTCCAGGCCGGCCGCCAGGCGCAGCACGCGGCTGACCGGGTCGTAGCGGCGCTGGCTGTCGAGCGCACCCGCCGCTTCATCGCCCGGCACCACGCGCACACCGTGTGTCGCAAGAAGCCGCTGCTGGAGCCGTTCGGCGAGCGGTCCCCCCTGCGCGCGGGCCTCGGCCGCGAGCGATTCGGCGGCCGTGTCGAGCGTGTCGAAATGGTTCTGGTGCGCAAAGAAGAAATCGCGCACCGCCTCGAAAGGCATCGGCCGGCTGCGCGGGATGTCGCCGCGCCCGTCGCCCAGCTCGGCGGCCATGAGTTCCAGCCGCTCCTGCGCCTCCTGGTGACGGCGGTGCAGCGCCAGCAGCGCACGCGCCACCGCCGGCATCTGCGACGCCACCTCGCGCAGCTCGGGCAGCGCCACGGCCTCGCCGCCGGGGTTGTCCGCCAGCGCCTCGCGCATGTTCGCGACCAGCCGCGTCTCCTCGTCCTCGGAGAACTGCTGCACATCGACACCGAGCGTCTTGCTGATGCGCAGCAGCACGGCCACGGTGAGCGGGCGCTGGTTCTGCTCGATCTGGTTGAGGTAGCTCGGCGACAGGCCCAGCATCTGGGCCAGCGCCACCTGCGTCAGGCCGCGTTCGGCGCGCAGCGTGCGCAGGCGCACGCCCATGAAGGTCTTGCTCATCGGGTCACCTCGTGGGTCCTTGCGATATTCGCAATATTTGCAAAATCCGCTGTTTTCATTCGCAATGATTCGCCAATTCAGGCCTTCATTATGGGCATCTGATTGCGTAAATTGCGAACCATGACAAACCGATCCGCCATCGAGCTGACCGACATCGTGTTCCCCGAGCACGCCAACCACTACGGCACGCTGTTCGGCGGCAACGCCCTCATGCTGATGTCGAAGGCCGCCTTCCTGGCCGCGCGCACCTTCGCGAAGTCCGACGTGGTCATGGCCAGCCTGGGCGACGCGCAGTTCCTCGCGCCCGTGCCGGTCGGCCATGTGCTGCGCCTGCGGGCGTGGGTGACGCGCGCGGGGCGCAGCTCGCTCACGGTCTGCGTCACCGGCGCGGCCGAGCCGCCCGACGGCGAGCCTCGCCCTTCGCTGAAGGGCCTGTTCGAGATGGTGGCCGTCGACGGCCGCGGTCGTCCCGCGCGCATGCGCAACGCCTACCTGCCCCCACTGCACACACCGCACGCACCGCACACCCCGCACACCAACGAGGAACTCGCATGAACGACACCGCCACCCCCACCGGCTTCAAGCCCAAGAAATCCGTCGCCCTGTCGGGCGTGACCGCCGGCAACACCGCGCTGTGCACCGTGGGCCGCACCGGCAACGACCTGCACTACCGCGGCTACGACATCCTGGACATCGCCGAGGTCTGCGAGTTCGAGGAAATCGCCCACCTGCTGGTGCACGGCAAGCTGCCCACCGCCGCCGAGCTGCGCGCGTACAAGGCCAAGCTCAAGTCCATGCGCGGTCTGCCCGCGAGCCTGAAGGAGGCGCTGGAACAACTGCCTGCCAGTGCGCACCCGATGGACGTGATGCGCACCGGTGTCTCCTCGCTGGGCTGCCTGCTGCCCGAGAAGGAAGACCACAACCTGCCCGGCGCGCGCGACATCGCCGACCGCCTGATGGCCTCGCTCGGCTCGATGCTGCTGTACTGGTACCACTGGTCCACGCAAGGCCGGCGCATCGAGGTGGAAACCGACGACGACTCGATCGGTGCGCACTTCCTGCACCTGCTGCACGGCAAGAAGCCCAGTGCGCAGTGGGAGCGCGCGATGCACACCTCGCTCAACCTCTACGCCGAGCACGAGTTCAACGCCTCGACCTTCACGGCGCGCGTGGTCGCGGGCACGGGCTCGGACATGTACTCGGCCATCACCGGCGCCATCGGCGCGCTGCGCGGCCCCAAGCACGGCGGCGCCAACGAAGTGGCCTTCGAGATCCAGAAGCGCTACGACGCACCCGACGAGGCCGAGGCCGACATCCGCCGCCGCGTCGCGGCCAAGGAAGTGGTGATCGGCTTCGGCCACCCCGTCTACACCGTGAGCGATCCGCGCAACGTGGTCATCAAGGGCGTGGCGCGCGCGCTGTCGCAGGAGGCCGGCTCGACCAAGATGTTCGACATTGCCGAGCGACTCGAAACCGTCATGTGGGAGGTGAAGCAGATGTTCCCCAACCTCGACTGGTTCAGCGCCGTGAGCTATCACATGATGGGCGTGCCCACGGCCATGTTCACGCCGCTGTTCGTCATTGCGCGCACGTCGGGCTGGGCAGCGCACATCATCGAGCAGCGCATCGACAACAAGATCATCCGGCCGAGCGCCAACTACACGGGCCCCGAAGACCTGAAGTTCGCGCCGATCCAGGATCGGAAGTAAAAACACAAGAAGAAAAAGAAGCGCCCGTGCCTGCGCGGGTGCCGAGTGACAAGCGCCCCATGAATACCGATTACCGCAAGAACCTTCCCGGCACCGCGCTGGACTACTTCGATGCGCGCGAAGCCGTCGAAGCGATCCGCGTCGGCGCCTGGGCCACGCTGCCCTACACCGCGCGCGTGCACGCTGAAAACCTCGTGCACCGCTGCGACCCGGCGATCCTCGCGCAGAGCCTCACGCAGCTCATCGAGCGACGGCGCGACCATGACTTTCCCTGGTTCCCCGCGCGCGTGGTCTGCCACGACATCCTCGGTCAGACCGCGCTCGTCGACCTGGCCGGCCTGCGCGATGCCATCGCCGAACAGGGCGGCGATCCGTCGCAGGTGAACCCCGTGGTGCCGGTGCAGCTCATCGTCGACCATTCGCTGGCGGTGGAGTGCGGCGGCTTCGACCCCGACGCCTTCGCGAAGAACCGCGCCATCGAGGACCGGCGCAACGAAGACCGCTTTCACTTCATCGAATGGACGAAGCGGGCCTTCCGCAACATGGAGGTGATCCCGCCGGGGAACGGGATCATGCATCAGATCAACCTGGAGCGGATGTCGCCCGTCGTGCATGCGCAGGACGGCGTGGCCTACCCCGACACCCTGGTCGGCACCGACAGCCACACGCCGCACGTCGATGCGCTGGGCGTGGTCGCCGTCGGCGTGGGCGGGCTCGAGGCCGAGAACGTGATGCTGGGCCGCGCCTCGTGGATGCGGCTGCCCGACATCGTCGGCGTGCGGCTTGCAGGCCGGCCGCAACCCGGCATCACGGCCACCGACGTCGTGCTGGCGCTCACCGAGTTCCTGCGCCAGTCGAAGGTCGTGGGCGCGTACCTCGAATTCCACGGCGAAGGCGCAGCCAGCCTCACGCTGGGCGACCGCGCGACCATCTCCAACATGGCACCCGAATACGGCGCCACCGCCGCGATGTTCGCCATCGACACGCAGACGCTCGACTACCTGCGCCTCACGGGCCGTGCCGACGAGCAGGTGCGCCTGGTCGAAACCTACGCGAAGCAGGCGGGCCTGTGGGCCGACACGCTGAGCGAAGTCGTGTACGAGCGCGTGCTGCACTTCGACCTTTCGAGCGTCGTGCGCAACATGGCCGGCCCGTCGAACCCGCACGCGCGCGTCGCCACCGCCGACCTCGCGGCGCACGGCATCGCCGCCCCGTGGGACGACGTGCCCGGCCGGATGCCCGACGGCGCCGTGATCATCGCGGCCATCACCAGCTGCACCAACACCAGCAACCCGCGCAACGTGATCGCCGCAGGCCTGCTCGCGCGCAACGCCAACCGCGTGGGCCTGACGCGCAAGCCGTGGGTCAAGACCTCGCTGGCGCCGGGCTCCAAGGCCGTGACGCTGTACCTGCAAGAGGCCGGCCTGATGGGCGAACTCGAGCAGCTGGGCTTCGGCGTGGTGGCCTATGCCTGCACCTCATGCAACGGCATGTCGGGCGCGCTCGATCCGGTCATCCAGCAGGAGATCGTCGATCGCGACCTGTACGCCACGGCCGTGCTTTCGGGCAACCGCAACTTCGACGGCCGCATCCACCCGTATGCGAAGCAGGCCTTCCTGGCCTCGCCGCCGCTGGTGGTGGCCTACGCCATCGCGGGCACCGTGCGCTTCGACATCGAGAAGGACGTGCTCACCGTGATCGACGGCAAGGAGATCCGCCTGAAGGACCTCTGGCCGGACGACGAGGAAATCGACGCCATCGTGAAGGCCAGCGTGAAGCCCGCGCACTTCCGGCAGGTGTACGAGCCGATGTTCGCGATCCAGCCCGACACGGGCGAGAAGGTCGCGCCGCTGTACGAATGGCGCCCCGCCTCCACCTACATCCGCCGCCCGCCCTACTGGGAAGGCGCATTGGCGGGCGAGCGCACGCTGAAGGGCATGCGGCCGCTGGCGATCCTGCCGGACAACATCACGACCGACCACCTCTCGCCGTCGAACGCGATCCTGCTGGACAGCGCCGCCGGCCAGTACCTGCACCGCATGGGCCTGCCCGAGGAAGACTTCAACTCCTACGCCACCCACCGCGGCGACCACCTCACGGCGCAGCGCGCCACCTTCGCCAACCCCACGCTGAAGAACGAGATGGTGCGCACCGCCGATGGCACGGTGCGCCCCGGCTCACTGGCGCGCGTGGAGCCCGAGGGCGAGGTGATGCGCATGTGGGAAGCCATCGAAACCTACATGAGGCGCAAGCAGCCGCTGATCATCGTGGCCGGCGCCGACTACGGCCAGGGCTCGTCGCGCGACTGGGCCGCCAAGGGCGTGCGGCTGGCCGGCGTCGAAGCCATCGCGGCCGAAGGCTTCGAGCGCATCCACCGCACCAACCTGATCGGCATGGGCGTGTTGCCGCTCGAATTCAAGCCCGGCACGAACCGCCTGACGCTGGGCCTGGACGGTACCGAGACTTACGATGTCGTCGGCGAGCGCACCCCGCGCGCCGACCTCACGCTGGTCGTTCACCGTCGCAATGGCGAACGCCTCGACGTGCCCATGACCTGCCGCCTCGACACCGCCGAGGAGGTGTCCATCTACGAAGCTGGCGGCGTACTGCAGCGCTTTGCGCAGGACTTCCTCGCCGCCACGAAAGCCGATTGACGATGCCGCACTCCGCACAGATCAAGATCCCCGCCACCTACATGCGCGGCGGCACCAGCAAGGGCGTGTTCTTCCGCCTGCAGGACCTGCCCGAGGCCGCGCAAGTGCCGGGCAAGGCGCGCGACGCACTGCTGCTGCGCGTGATCGGCAGCCCCGACCCCTACGGCAAGCAGATCGACGGCATGGGCGCCGCCACGTCGAGCACCAGCAAGACCGTGATCCTGTCGAAGAGCAGCAGGCCCGGCCACGACGTGGATTACCTGTTCGGCCAGGTGTCGATCGACCAGCCCTTCGTGGACTGGAGCGGCAACTGCGGCAACCTCTCGGCCGCCGTCGGCCCCTTCGCCATCAGCAACGGCCTTGTCGATGCGGCACGTGTGCCGCGCGACGGCGTGGCCGTCGTGCGCATCTGGCAGGCCAACATCGGCAAGACCATCGTCGCGCACGTGCCGATGACCGACGGCGCGGTGCAGGAAACCGGCGAGTTCGAACTCGACGGCGTGACCTTTCCCGCGGCCGAGGTGCAGCTCGAATTCATGGACCCCGCCGCCGAGGAAGACGGCGCAGGCGGCGCGATGTTCCCGACCGGCAACGTTGTCGATGCACTGGAAGTGCCCGGCGTTGGCACGCTGCAGGCCACGATGATCAACGCCGGCATCCCCACCGTGTTCGTGAACGCCGACGCCATCGGCTACACCGGCACCGAGTTGCAGGACGCGATCAACGGCGACGCCGCCGCGCTCGCCCGCTTCGAGGCCATCCGCGCGCACGGCGCGCTGCGCATGGGCCTGATCCGCACGCTCGACGAAGCGGCCAGCCGCCAGCACACACCCAAGGTCGCTTTCGTGGCCAAGCCGGCGGGCTACACCGCATCGAGCGGCAAGGCCGTGACGGCCGGCGACATCGACCTGCTCGTGCGCGCGTTGTCGATGGGCAAGCTGCACCACGCGATGATGGGCACGGCGGCCGTGGCCATCGGCACGGCTGCCGCCACTCCCGGCACGCTGGTGAACCTCGCGGCCGGCGGCGGCGCGCGCGAGGCCGTGCGCTTCGGCCACCCCTCGGGCACCTTGCGCGTGGGCGCGCAGGCGCAGCAGGTCGAGGGCGAATGGCAGGTGACCAAGGCAGTGATGAGCCGCAGCGCGCGCGTGCTGATGGAAGGCTGGGTGCGAGTGCCCGGCGACGCTTTTTGATATTTCTTCGATGCATTCACAGGAACACACACCGATGTCCACCCGCAAGACCCTCCGTTCCCTGGCCGAAGCCCGTCGCGGCGTACTCGTGCCGGGCGCCTTCAACGCGCTGTCGGCGCGCGTCATCGAAGACCTGGGCTTCGAAGCCCTCTACGTCACCGGCGCGGGCGTCACCAACATGTGGTTCGGCCTGCCCGACCAGGGTTTCATGGGCCTGCACGAAATCGCAGACCACACGGCGCGCATCCGCGACGCGGTGAGCCTGCCGCTGATCGTCGATGCCGACACCGGCTTCGGCAACGCCCTGAACGTGCGCCACACGGTGCGCGTGCTGGAGCGCGCGGGCGCCGACTGCATCCAGTTCGAGGACCAGGTCGCACCCAAGCGCTGCGGCCATTTCGCGGGCAAGGATGTGATCTCCACCGAGGAAGCCGTCAACAAGATCAAGGCCGCGGTCGATGCGCGCACCGACCCCGACCTGCTCATCATGGCCCGCACCGACGCGGCCGCCACGCTGGGCTTCGAGGCCGCGATCGAGCGTGCGCAGAAGTTCAGCGAGGCCGGCGCGGACATCCTCTTCGTCGAGGCCGTCACCACCGCTGACGAAATTCGTGCCCTGCCCCAGCGGCTGCACAAGCCCCAGCTCATGAACATGGTGATCGGCGGCAAGACGCCGATCTTCGGCGCAGAGGAACTCGGCGGCCTGGGCTACGGCATCGTGCTGTACGCCAACGCCGCCTTGCAGGGCGCGCTGGCCGGCATGCAGAAGGCGCTCACGGTGCTGCGCGAGACGAAGCGCGTGGACGAAGACCCGGCCCTGGTCGCGCCCTTCGCCGAGCGGCAGCGGCTGGTGCGCAAGCCCGAGCTCGATGCGCTCGACGCGCGCTACGCCAGCTGATTTTTTCTACCCTTACAGCGCGTCTTTCAGCTTCGCGCGCAGCCGGCTCACCGCCTGGCCGTGCAGCTGGCACACGCGCGACTGGCTCACCTCGAGCACCGCGCCGATCTCGCGCAGGTTCAGCTCTTCTTCGTAGTAGAGCTTGAGCAGCAGCTGGTCGCGCTCGGGCAGCGCCGCGATGGCATCCACGAGCTGGTGGCGAAAGCCGCTTTCGAGCAGGCGCGCCAGCGGGTCGTCGAGTTCGCCGCGCCCCTTGCGCGCATCTTGCGCGTGCAGGTCGAGAAAGGGGTTGTCGGGGTCGCCCTTGGCGAAGTCTTCCACGTACAGCAGCTGACAGCCCTGGATGTCCTGCAGCATCGACTGGTAGGTCTCCAGGTCGATCTTCAACTCGCGGGCAATCTCGCTTTCGGTGGGCGCGCGGCCCAGCCGGTGGCCCAGCGCCTGGATCGCCTTCTCGATGCCGCGCGCCGACTGGCGCAACCCGCGCGAACCCCAGTCGCTGGCGCGCAGCTCGTCGAGCATGGCGCCGCGGATGCGCTGGCTGACGAAGGTCTCGAACTGCGCACCCCGGTGGTCCTGGTAGCGGCTGGACGCATCGAGCAGGCCGAGCATGCCGGCCTGGATCAGGTCGTCCAGCTCCACGCTGGCCGGCAGCCGCGCCATCATCTGCAGCGCGATGCGACGCACCAGCGGCTGGTGCTGCTCCAGCAGATGCGATTTCTCGATGGTGCCTTGCGCGGTGTACACGGCCGTTCGTTCCCGTGGTCGTGTCTCAGGCCGCGAGCGCCTGCGGAAAGACGGCGGGTCGCGCCGGCGTGCGCCACGACCAGCGCCCCATGTCGTCAGCGATGGCGCGGAAATCGACCGCCGCCGCGCTGGCCGGAAAGGCCTCGACCACGGTCTGGCGCAGCCGCGCTGCATCGGCCAGCCAGGGATCGGCACGCACCCAGCCCACCGGCAGCAGCGACAGCGCGAGGTAGCGGCTGGCCGCCTGCGCGAGGTTGTGCATGACCTGCTGCGCCGTCGCCACGTCGGCCACGCCGTTCAGCAGGAAGCGCAGCTGCTTCAGCGCATGTGCGCGGTGCAGGCGCTTGATGCCCGCATAGGCCGAGGTGATCGCCGAGGGATGCGGCTGCAACACGAGCAGCAGTTCGTCGGCGCCCTGCGCCAGCGGCGACAGATGGCCTTCGTCGTCGAAGGCCGCATCGACGAGGACGATGCCGCGTGGCCACAGCGTGCGCGGGTCCACGGCCACACCGGACGGCGCGGGCAGCACCTGCACGCCGCACAGCGCGCCGGCTGCGACCTGGTCGATGCGCAGGCGCCGGTCCGCCACATCGCGCAGCGTTCCGCGCGGACCCAGCGCCCACACATCGCAGGCCGAGCGGAGCTTCGGGTGATGCTCATCGAGCAGCAGCACCTCCCTGCCTTGCTGCGCCAGGGCCGCGCCCAGACTCATCGCGGCCGTGGTCGCACCCGCGCCAGGGCCCATGCCCGCCACGGCGACGACGCGCACCGGCGCCTGCCCCAGCAGCCGCCGCAGCCCGTCGGCCTGGTCCGTGACCCGTGCACCCATGCGACTCAGCCCCGCTCCAGTGCGCGCGGCGCCTGCGCGGGCACGGCCGACTCGGTGCCCAACGCATCCAGCAGCAGGAACAGCTTGCCCACGCCCGCGTACAGCGCGCCGCCGGTCATGGCACGGCCGGCGCGCGTGGTGCGGCCCGTGAGCTGGCCCAGCAGCAGGCGCGTGCGATCGGCCCACTCGCCTTCCGCCTGCAACAGGCGCCACACGGTGGTCGTGACCTGGCCGGCGACGAGCAGCCGTTTCATCATGTCCGGATCGCCGGGTTCGCCCATGCCGCCCGCGAGCTGTACGCCATCGCGCAGCAGGCGGAAGCAGGGTTCTGCATCGGCCGCCCAGCCTTGCCATTGCGCAAGCTGCGACGCGCCGACCTCGGCACCGAGGTTCGTCAGCACGCAGGCCTGCGACAGCAACTTGCGGCTGCGCGCATCGACCACGCGCACGGCCACGCAGCGCAGCGCAGGCATGGCGTCACTGCCCCGTGGCAGCACCTCCATCTGCGCTTCGCATTGCAACGCAGCCTTGCCGCGAAATCGCACAGGCCGTTCGGTCGCTTCGTCGAACGCGAAGGCCAGACGCGCAAGCGTGGTGGCGGCGCCGGTACTCGGCTCGATCACGGCCGTGGTGCCCGGCGCGCGCGCCAGCCACTGCGTGCCTTCGGCCTGCCATGCCAGCATCTGCTCGACGGCGGGCGGCTTGCCCAGCACATGCACCAACTTCCTTCCGAAGTCCTGCTGCCCTAGCCACTGCGCCTGACGCAGCCCCGGTGCAGCCGGCTGGCGCGCCGCGGCGGTCGAGAGCCACTGGTTCGGCGCGGCCAGCAGCTGACCGCTGCGGTCCGACAGCAGCAGGCTGCCGTGGCACACATAGGCGTCGCCGCTGTCGGTTGCACGCAGGCCCACCTGTCCGGCCAGCGCGAGCACGTGGGTGTCGCAGCCAGCAGCCACCTCGTCGCGCGCGAACGTCGACAGGTCTTGCAGCACGGCCTTGGCATCGACGGCTTCGTCGCCCGCCTGTCGCCACAGCGTGCGCGCACCGTCGAAGCCGATGTGCGCGCCGGACAGTGCGCCCGCGGTGGTCGCCAGTTCCTGCGCGTCATGCGCCATCGCGCGGATCAGGCTCTGGTAGCGCAAGCGCAGGCGATCGGTTTCGCCCTGCGCCTGCGCCGAAGCTGCAGAGGATGTGCCCTCCTCGGAGAGATCTGCTTCAGCCGGCACGAACAGCGGGCTGTGCTGGCGCGGCTGGAACACGCTGTCCACCAGTTGCACACGGTCGGCGCGCAGCAGGTTCTCGGGCACCTTCTGGCCGCCGGAGATGTAGTGCACCGGCAGGCGGTGGCGGATCACGGTGTCGATCAGCGCACCCGGGTGCGTGGCCTCGTCGACCTTGGTGAAGATGCAGCCGGCCAGCGCGTGGCCCTGGCGGTAGGCGTGCACCACCTCGTTGAGTGTGTCGCCGTGGCTGGTGGCGTTGAGCAGCAGCAGCCGCTTCACCGGCCGCTGGCTGCTGCCAAGCATGGCGATCTGCTCGGGCACGGCGCGGTCGCGCTGGCTCATGCCGACGGTGTCGATGAGCACCATGTGACGATCGCGCAGGTCGTGCAGCACCAGCTGCAGGTCGGCCGCGTCCTTCACCGCGTGCACCGGCACGTTGAGGATCTCGCCGTAGATGCGCAGCTGCTCGTAGGCGCCGATGCGGTAGCTGTCGGTGGTGACGAGCGCGAGCTTGTCGGCGCCGAAGCGCATCACGCAGCGCGCTGCCAGCTTGGCGGTGGTGGTGGTCTTGCCGACACCGGTCGGCCCCATGAGCGCGTAGACGCCGCCCTGGGCGAACAGCGCGTCCTCGTCTTCATGCACCGGCACGGCGCGCACGAGTTCGGAACGCACGAAGGCCATGCCGTCGGCGTAGCTCTGGCCGGTGGGCAGCTTTTCGAGCATGGCCTTCGACAGGCGCGCGCTGAATCCTGCCCCCAGCAGCGTGCGCAGCAGGCGACCGCGCACCGGATCGCGGCGCTGGCTGTCGCTCCAGACCACGCTGGCGAGCTGTTCCTCGATCATTCCGCGCATCGAGTGAAGCTCGCTGAGCACGGTGGGGTCGGCGGCTGTGGTCACGATCGGCGAAGTGGGGGCCGTGAGCGCTGCAGGCGCCGCGGCCTCCACCGTCTGCTGCACATCGCCTTCGGCCATGGCGACGATCTCGACGCCTTGCGCGGTGGCGCGGTGGGTGAGCACGATGGCTTCGGCGCCGAGCGTCTCGCGCACCAGGCGCAGGGCCTCGCGGCCGGTGGCCGCGACGAACTTGCGCGCGGTGGTGCGCACATCGCGCACGTCTGTCTGGGAATTCAAACGGCTCGTCCTCCAATGGCGGCGGTGATCTTGATGGTCCGGGCGTCAGGAATCTCGGCGTGCGAGAGCACCTTGAGCTGCGGCAGGCTGCGCCGCAGGAAGCGCGACAGCAGCACGCGCAGCGCGTGCTGCACGACCAACACCGGCGCCAGCCCCATCTGCTCCTGCCGCACGATGGCGGCCTGCGCCTGCTTGAGCAGGTTGTCGGCAATGCCCGGCTCGATGCCGCTGCTGCTGTTCAGGGCCTGTTGCAGCACGCTGTCGAGCGAGCCGTCCAGGCCGATCACCTGCATCTCCTCGTCGCCCGGGAACAGCTGCTGCGTGATGGCGCGGCCCAGCGCCAGGCGCGTGAGCGTGGTGAGCTCGGTCGGGTCCTTCACCGTGGGCGCGTGCTCGGCCATCACGTCGAGGATGGTGCGCATGTCGCGGATCGGCACCTCTTCGTCGAGCAGGTTCTGCAGCACCTTGTGCAGCGTGCTCAGCGACAGCAGCTTGGGCACCAGGTCTTCCGTGAGCTTGGGCGCGGTCTTGGCGATCTGGTCGAGCAGCTGCTGCACTTCCTGGCGGCCCAGCAGCTCGGCCGCGTGGGTGTGGATCAGGTGGTTCAGGTGCGTGGCCATCACGGTGCAGGCATCGACCACCGTGTAGCCGTACACCTGCGCCTGCTGACGCAGGCTGGCGTCGATCCAGGTCGCCTCCAGGCCGAAGGCCGGGTCGCGCGTGGGCGTGCCGGGCAGCGTGCCCGTCACCTGCCCGGGGTTGATCGCCATCCACTGGTTGGGGAAGGCTTCGCCGCGGCCGATCTCCACATCCTTCAGGCTGATGACGTAGGCGTTGGGCTTGATCTCCAGGTTGTCGCGGATGTGGACCACCGGCACCAGGAAGCCCAGCTCCTGCGCGATCTTCTTGCGGATGCTCTTGATGCGGCCCAGCAGCTCGCCCTGCTGCGACTGGTCCACCAGCGGAATCAGGCGGTAGCCGACCTGCATGCCCAGCGGGTCGACCATCGCCACGTCGTCCCAGGTGGCTTCCGCCTGCTCGGCTGCCGCGGGAATGCCCGCAGCACCTTGGGCGGCGGCGGCAGCGGCCGCCTGCTGCGCGGCCTGCAGCGGCTTGCGTTGCAGCAGCCGCCTTCCAAGCCACACCAGGCCGCCCGCGATCAGCAGGAAGGCCAGGTTCGGCATGCCGGGGATCATGCCCAGCAGGCCGACGATGCCGGCCGTGAGGAACAGCACCTGCGGGTTGGAAAAGAGCTGGCCCGTGAGCTGGCTGCCCACGTCTTCATCGGTGGTCACGCGCGACACGATCACGCCGGCCGCGGTGGAGATCACCAGCGCCGGAATCTGCGCCACCAGGCCGTCGCCGATGGCCAGCAGCGTGTAGGTCTTGCCGGCGGTCGAGAAGTCCAGCCCGTGCTGCACCATGCCGACCACCAGCCCGCCGATGATGTTGATGACCATGATGAGCAGGCCCGCGATCGCGTCGCCGCGCACGAACTTGCTGGCGCCGTCCATCGAGCCGTAGAAGTCGGCCTCCTGCGCGACCTCGGCGCGGCGCTTGCGGGCGACCTCTTCGCCGATCAGGCCGGCATTGAGGTCGGCGTCGATCGCCATCTGCTTGCCCGGCATCGCGTCGAGCATGAAGCGCGCGCCCACCTCGGCGATGCGGCCCGCGCCCTTGGTGATCACCATGAAGTTGATGAGCACGAGGATGATGAACACCATCACGCCCACCGCGAAGTTGCCGCCCACCAGGAAGTGGCCGAAGGCCTCGATCACCTTGCCGGCCGCGTCGGGCCCGGTGTGGCCGTGCATCAGCACCACGCGCGTGGACGCCACGTTGAGCGACAGGCGCAGCAGCGTCGAGAACAGCAGCACCGCCGGGAAGGCCGCGAAGTCGAGCGCCTTCATGGTGTACATGCTCACCAGCAGCACCATCACCGACAGCGCGATGTTGAAAGTGAACAGCAGGTCGAGCAGGAAGGGCGGCAGCGGCAGCACCATCATGCTCAGGATGAGAATGATGAGGATCGGGCCCGCGAGCCCCTTGAACTGCGAGCCGGAGAACATCCGCGCCGGCAGGCGCATCAGGTCGGTCAGTGCGTTCATGCGCTGGCCGCTGGCGAATACTGCAGGTCGGCCGGCACGGGCAGGTCGGTCGGCGTGCGCGGCGCCTCACCGCCCTCGCTGTTCCAGCGCTTGAGCTGGTACACCCAGGCCAGCACCTCGGCCACGGCGGTGTACAGCCCCGCCGGAATTTCCTCGCCCAGCTTCGTATGCCGGTAGAGCGCGCGCGTGAGCGGCGGCGCCTCGAGGATCGCGACCTTGTGTTCTTTCGCCAGTTCGCGGATGCGCGCGGCCACCAGCTCGGTGCCCTTGGCGATCACGCGCGGTGCGCGCATGTCGCTGTCCAGGTATTGCAACGCGACGGCGAAGTGCGACGGGTTGGTCAGCACGATGTCGGCCTTGGGCACCTCGGCCATCATGCGGCGGCGCGCCATCTGCTGCTGTTGCCGGCGGATCTGCGCCTTGATGTGCGGGTCGCCTTCGCTTTCCTTGTGCTCCTGGCGCACGTCTTCGCGCGACATGCGCAGCTTTCGGTAGTAGCTCCACAGCTGGAACGGCACGTCGACCAGCGCGACGGTGAACAGCGTGGCGGCGATCAGCGCGCAGTGCTTGGCCACCAGCACCAGCGCATGCGGCAGCGCCTCGTGCGCGGGCTGCGACATGAGCGCCATCACGGCCTCGATGTCGTCCACGATGACCCACCACGCCACGCCGCCGATCAGCGCCGACTTGGCCAGCGCCTTGACCAGTTCGGCCAGCGCCTGCGCCGAGAACATGCGGCCGATGCCGGCCAGGGGGTTGAGTTTTCCGAAGTTCGGCGCGACGGCCTTGGTGGAGAACATCCAGCCGCCGAGCATCAGCGGCGCCGCCACCGCCGCCACGACCATCATGGCGAACAGCGGCCCGATGGCAATGAGCGCGTGCAGCACCATGAGCCCGCTCTGCGAGAGCATGTGCGCGGGGTCGAAGGCGCTGGCGCGTTCGAAGTGCAGGCCGTGGCGCAGCGCGCCGGTCATGCGCGTGCCGAGCGACTCCGCGGCAAACCACAGCCCGGCGCTCGCGGTCGCGAGCATGACGAAGGTGGTGAGCTCGCGCGAACGGGCCACGTTGCCTTCCTCGCGCGCCTTCTCCAGGCGCCGCTCGGAGGCGGGTTCCGTTTTCTCGAGATCGCTTTCCTCAGACATTCATGCTCCGAACCAGCAGGGACGACGCACGCCCTGCCCTTGACCAAATTATTGGATTCGGTCGTTCGAAACAATCTGTCGATCAGGGCGGGTATCGCCCTGCAATTCAGGCAATCGAGCAGCCTGCGGAAGGCTCAGAACCCGAGGCTCTCCAGCAGGTCGTCGACCTGCGACTGGTCGGTCACGGCATCGGGGTTGCCGGGCTTCACTTGCGGGCCGTTCTGCAGGCTCTGCGCCGCTTCGTGGCGCTTCTCGGGCGGCGAGTTGTCGATGAGCACCTGCAGCAGCTGCGTCTCGACGTCGTTGACGACTTCCATCATCTTCTTGATGACCTGGCCGGTGAGGTCCTGGAAATCCTGCGCCATCAGGATCTCCATGAGCTGCGTGTTGATGGCGCTGGCACGCTGCGGCACGCCGTCGAGGTAGCTGCGCGTGTCGAGCACGAGTTCGCGCGCATGGTCGAGTTCGATCGGGTTTTCGAACCACGCATTCCAGCGCTGGCTCAGGCCCTTGGCATCGGCGGCCAGCGCCTCCTGCAGGGGCTGCGCGACGTCGATGGCATTGAGCGCGCGGTGCGCCGCGCGCTCGGTGGTGGCCGCCACGTAGTTCAGGCGGTCGCGCGCATCGGGAATGGCCTGCGCGGCCTTGGCCACCTGCTTGTCCAGGCCCAGCTCGCGCAAGCCTTCGCGCAGCTGGCGCGTGAGGTGGCCGATGCGGCCGAGCAGTTCTTCGGTGGTATTGGTGTTCGGATTGGCGTCCACGGCGCCGGGGGCGTGCTCGCTCATCCCTTGGCCAGCTTCTCGAAGATCTTGGTGATCTTCTCTTCCAGCGTCGCCGCGGTGAAGGGCTTCACCACGTAGCCGTTGGCGCCGGCCTGTGCGGCCGCGACGATGTTCTCCTTCTTGGCCTCGGCCGTGACCATCAGCACCGGCAGCTTCTTCAGCTCCGGGTCGGCGCGGATGGTCTGCAACATGGTCAGGCCGTCCATGTTCGGCATGTTCCAGTCGGACACCACGAAGCCGAAGTTGCCGCCGCGCAGCTTCTCCAGGCCGGCCACGCCGTCCTCGGCCTCGTCGACGTTGAGGAACTCCAGCTCCTTCAGCAGGTTGCGCACGATGCGCCGCATGGTCGGGAAGTCATCCACAACCAGAATCTTGATGCTCTTATCGATCACGATGTTTCCAACTCCACAGCTCGTTTTTCAAACTCGTCACACCCGGTTCGCGCGTTCGCCGAACGTGCGAAGGTGCGCCATCACCCGGCGACTGATCTCGTTCAGCGGCGACACCTCGTCCACCGCGCCCAGCGCCACCGCCTCGCGCGGCATGCCGAAGACCACGCAACTGGCCTCGTCCTGCGCCAGCGTGTGCGCGCCGGCGCGTCGCATGCGCAGCAGGCCCTCGGCACCGTCCTTGCCCATGCCGGTGAGGATGATTCCGATGGCGTTCTTGCCCGCGTGCTTCGCCGCCGAATCGAACAGCACGTCGATCGACGGCCGGTGGCGGTTCACGGGCGGCTCCTGGTCCAGGTGCGCCACGTAGTTGGCGCCGCTGCGCGCCAGCGACAGGTGAAAACCGCCCGGCGCGATGTAGGCATGGCCCGGCAGCACGCGCTCGCCCTGCTGCGCTTCCGTCACGCGGATGCGGCACAGGCCGTCCAGCCGCTGGGCGAAAGAGCGCGTGAAGCCGGCCGGCATGTGCTGCGCAATGAGCACCGCGGGCGCATCGGGCGGCAGCGGCTGCAGCACTTCACGGATGGCTTCCGTGCCGCCGGTGGAGGCGCCGATGATGAGCAGCTTCTCGGTGCTCAGCAGCGGGCTGCGCAGCGGTGCCTCGGGCACAGCCTCGTGGGCCGGGCGTGCAGTTGCAGCAGGCCGGGCCGGCAGCAGCCGTGCACCGGCTGCCGTGCGGATCTTGCCGGCGATGAGTTCGGTGTAGTTGAGCAGGCCGTCGCGCACGCCCAGGCGCGGCTTGGTCACGAAGTCGATGGCGCCCAGCTCCAACGCGCGCAGCGCGATCTCCGATCCGCGCTCGGTGAGCGACGACACCATGACCACCGGCATCGGCCGCAGGCGCATGAGCTTTTCAAGAAACTCCAGGCCGTCCATGCGCGGCATTTCCACGTCGAGCGTGAGCACGTCGGGGTTCGTGACCTTGATGAGGTCGCGCGCCACCAGCGGATCGGCGGCCGTACCGACCACGGTCATGTCGCTCTGGCTGTTGATGATCTCGGTCATCACGCTGCGGATCAGCGCCGAATCGTCGACGCAGAGCACCTTGATCTTCTTTTTCGCGAGGCTCACCGGCTTCCTTTGGTTCTGTCGATCTCGTGCGGCAGGCCGGACGCCGACAGCCGGCGCAGCAGCTCGCCTTCGTCGTGGCGCACCCGCAGCACCTCGGTCTGCGCGCGCAGGCGACGCACCACGGCCTTGCCGCTTTCGGGCAGGAAGCACACGCGGCGCGCGTGCGGGCCGCGCAGGTCCTGCGCCGCCACCTCGATGCGTTCCGCCTCCAGGTAGCGCAGCACGAAGTCGGCATTGCGGTCGCCGATGTTGAGCGTGGTCATACCGGCCAGCACCGCGCCGCCGCCGAACACCTTGGCCTGCAACCGCTCGCGCCGCGCGCCCGCGCGCACCAGCTCGCGCACCAGCACGTCCATGGCGTAGGCGCCGTAGCGCATCGACGCCGCGCCGGGCTCGCTGTCGTCGGGCAGCATGAAGTGGTTCATGCCGGCCACGCCCGCCTGCGCGTCGTGCAGGCAGGCGGCCACGCAGGAGCCGAGCACGGTGCTCAGCACGGTGTGGTCGGTGGTCACGTAGTACTCCGAGGGCAGCAGCTTGACGGCCATGCGGCCGACATCGCGGTCGAAGTAATGGTGGCTCGCCAGGCTCATGCAATGACCGGTGTGCGCGACAGCTCGTACACCGTCTGCCCCAGCGGCCGGAAGGCCGGGTTCACGAGCGACGCGTTCTCGGAGTGCCCCGCGAACAGCAGGCCGCCCGGCTTGAGCAGCGGCGCGAAGCGGTCGAGCACGCGCTTTTGCGTCGGCTTGTCGAAATAGATCATCACGTTGCGACAGAAGATCGCGTCCACCGGCTCCTTCACCGACCAGGCGGTGTCCAGCAGGTTGACGCGCGAGAACTTCACCAGCGCCGCCACCTCGGGCCGCACGCGCACCTTGCCGGCGTTGGTGCCGGTGCCCTTGTTGAAGAAGCGCCGCAGCCGCTCGGGCGACAGGCGCCGCACCTGCTCGGTGGTGAACACGCCGGTGGCGGCCTTGGCCAGCACCGCGGTGTCGATGTCGCTGGCGATCACGCGCGCCGAGCCTGCACGGTCGCCCAGGGCTTCCATCAGCGTGATGGCGATGGAGTACGGCTCCTCGCCCGTCGATGCGGCGGCGCACCAGACGGTGACCGGCGCCTGCCTCTTGCGCACATGCCCGGCCAGCGTGGGAAAGTGATGCGCCTCGCGAAAGAACGAGGTGAGGTTGGTGGTGAGCGCGTTGATGAACAGCTGCCACTCGTCGCCGTCGTGGCGCGCCTCGAGCTGGTCCAGGTACGACGCGAACGCCGGCAGCGCCAGCTCGCGCAGGCGCCGCGACAGCCGGCTGTACACCATCTGCCGCTTCTGCTCGCCCAGGGCGATGCCGGCGCGGCGATGGATGAGGGTCCGGATTCTGGAGAAGTCGTGGTCGGTAAAGAGGAACTCGGTCGTCACAGCCAGCCTGGAAGCGTGACCTTCAATGGTCACAGAGACCGCCGTTTCCAATCGGCCGATCAGACGCGCAAAAGCCCTGCATTTCCGGGGGACACGCCGATCACGCGGGCGGTGCCGTCACCGCAGGGCCGGCATCGAGCGCCCACACCAGTGCCGACAGTTGCGCGGCGTTGACCTGCGCCGCGCTCAGGAAGAGCGCCTCCGACAGGCGCGCCGCGCGGCCGTCGTCGGTCTCGCAGCTTTCGGCCAGCGCCACGAAGGGGCCGTACACGCCGCTGCGCGAAAGAATGGCCTGCTGCACCGCCTCGGTGAGCTGTACCTTGCGCAGCACACCTTCCATCGGCACGCCCAGCAGCTGGTCGAGCAGCGAGAACATGCCGGCAACGAACAGGTTGTCGGCCTCGCCGGGCGGCAGCATGCCCTGCCCGATCAGCTCGACAAAGCGCCCGCGCAGGATGGCCTTCTTCATCATGAAGGGCGAGCTGACCTTGTTGCTCGTGGCCAGCAGCAGCGACAACCAGCGGTACAGCGGCGAGTAGCCGAGCATGGCGACGGCATGGCGCAGCGAGTGGATCTCCACCGCCAGGCCGACCGAGGGCGAGTTGATGTAGCGCAGCAGCCGGTAGGTGAGCGCCGCGTCGTGCTTGAGCGCGCCCTCGATGGCGCGCACGTCCTCGTTGCGCAGGATCATCTGCATCAGGTGCACGATGAGCTGCGACTCGGGCTGCAGCGCATCGGCGTTGTCGCGCGCCGGCGGCAGGCGCACGGCGCCGTCGACGAAGACCTGCACGCCGCGCGCGGCGCAGGCCTCGAACTCGGACCAGTTCGCCACGCGCGCGGCGATGGGCACCGGGCCGACGGTCGACAGGTCTGCAAGGTGGGAGGGCGCCACCTCGCGGTGCGTGACGATGGCGCGCAGTTCGTCGTCGTCCGGCAGCGCCACGCCGCCGCACAGCATGAACCCGAAGCCCTGCTCGCGCAGGAACAGCAGGATGGAGCGCATGTCGGCGTCCATCAGCTCGTCGGCCTTCATGCACAGCACGACGTTGCGCGGCGGCAGCGACTGCAGCTCGCTCTGGAACAGCGCATCGACCGTGACATCGACGAACACCCGCTGTTCGCCCAACAGCCAGCCGTGGCCGCCGGGGTTCAGGTGCAGGCCCAGCGTGTCCATGAGCGCCTTGACGCCGGCCGCCGCACCGGCGTCGGTGCCCTGCCCGGCCGCACGCCATGCCATGCGGTAGCCGACGACGCGGCGCTTGCCGTCGAGCAGCATGGCGTAGGCCACATGACCATCCGCGCCGACGGCAGCGTGTGCCGGTGCAGCCTGCGTTTCGGCATGCGCGCCGTTGCCATCGACGCCGGGGCGCCGGAAGAAATCGAACCTCATGCGGCCGTCCGTCGAAGGGGTGTCAGGGAACCAGCACGTCGGTGCGGCGCGCCGCGCCTGCGAGTGCCACCGCGCTCGCGGCCTGCGCGCGCTGGATGCGCGGCATCGCGCCCACGTCGACGATGAACGCCACGCTGCCGTCGCCCAGGATGGTGGCGGCCGAGATGCCGGGCACCTTGCGGTAGTTGGTCTCCAGGTTTTTCACCACCACTTGGTGCTGGCCCAGCAGTTCGTCGACCAGCAGCGCGAAGCGGCTGTCGTCGGCCTGCACGATCACCAGGATGCCCTGCGTGGGTTGCGTCTGCGCGCCGGCCACGTCGAACACGCGGTGCAGCTCGATGAGCGGCAGGTACTCGCCGCGCACGCGGATCACGTGGCCGTCGGCGGTGATGGAATGCAGGTGCTCCGGCAGCGGCTGCAGCGACTCGATGACGTAGCTCAGCGGCAGGATGTAGGCCTCGCTGCCCACGCGCACCGACATGCCGTTGAGGATCGCGAGCGTAAGCGGCAGCACGATGCGCGTGGCCGTGCCCTGGCCGCCACGCGAATGGATCTCGACGTGGCCGCCCATCTCCTGGATGTTGCGCTTGACCACATCCATGCCCACGCCGCGTCCCGAGATGTCGGTGACCTGCTCGGCCGTGGAGAAACCGGGCGCGAAGATCAGCTGCCACACCTCTTCGTCGGGCATGGCGTCGTTCACCGGCAGGCCCTGCTGGCGCGCCTTGTCGAGGATGCGTTCGCGGTTCAGCCCCGCGCCGTCGTCGCTCACCTCGATCACGATGTTGCCGCCGTGGTGCTGTGCCGACAGCAGCAGCTGGCCGGTGGCGTCCTTGCCCTTGGCCAGTCGCACCTCCGGCGACTCGATGCCGTGGTCCAGGCTGTTGCGCACCAGGTGCGTGAGCGGATCGACGATGCGTTCGATGAGGCCTTTGTCGAGTTCGGTCTCCTTGCCGTAGGTGTCCAGGCGCACCTGCTTTCCGAGCTTGGCGCTCACGTCGCGGATCACGCGCGGGAAGCGGCTGAACACGTAGTCCATCGGCATCATGCGGATGGACATCACCGATTCCTGCAGGTCGCGCGCGTTGCGCTCCAGGTGGCCCAACCCGCTCAGGAAGCGCTCGTAGGCCACGGGGTCGAGCGCGGTGGCGGCCTGCGTGAGCATCGACTGGGTGATGACGAGTTCGCCCACGAGGTTGATGAGCTGGTCGACCTTCTCGACATCGACACGGATGGAGCTGGACTCCTTGGCGCCGGCGGGGGCAGGCACGGGCGCGGCGGCGAGCGATGCGGCGACAGGCGCGGCGGGTGGCGGTACGACCGGCGCGGCAACTTCCGCCACAGGCGCGGCCTCTTCATTCACTTCGCGCGTGATGTCGATCTGCGATTCGTCGATGACGAAGCAGCACACGGCCACGATGTCGCCGGGGTCGCAGGTGGTGGCGAGCCGCACGGTCAGCTGGTCGTTGCTGCGCGTGCGTGTCAGCACGGTGCCGAGGTTGGCCAGCTCGCCGGCGAGCAGCTCGCACTCGCTGTCGGACAGGCGCGCGAAGCGGACGACGAGCACGCCGTCGCTGTGGCCTTCATCGGCCGAAGCCGCGGCTTCGACCACCGGCGCCGGTGCGGGCGCTGGTGCGGGCACTGGGGCAACGGCGTTGTGGCCCTCCATCGCGAGCTGCTGCAGCACGCCGCAGATATGGGCGACTCTCTCGGCGTCCGGCTCCTTGCCGGCCTGGTAGGCGGTGAGTTGTTCTTGCAAGGCGTCCTTCGTTTCCAGAAAGGCATCGATCATCGGAGCGCTCAGGTGCAGTTGCCCGTGGCGGGCCCTGTCCAGCAGCGTCTCGAGCACGTGCGTGGTGTTGGTCAAGGCGGTGAAGCCGAACGTCGCCGCGCCGCCCTTGATGGAGTGCGCCGCGCGGAAGATGGCATTGAGCTGCTCGCCGTCGGGCGCCTCGACGTCGAGGTCGAGCAGCAGTTGCTCCATCTCCGCCAGCAGCTCGATGGCTTCGACGAAGAAGGCCTGGGTGAATTGACTGAGGTCCATCTGTGGGTGCTCCGGGGCCTGCGCTCACGCGCGTGGCCGCTTCCTTGTTCTTGTTATCCCGCCGTGGGGGGCGTCGTCGGTGCCGCTGCATCGTGTGCCGGGGCGGCCGGTGACGGCAGGCCGATGCGCGTGGCGCCGGCGTCGTTGCTGTTCTCGCGCTCGATGCGCTCCTGCGTGCGGTGGTTCAGCAGGATGATGCTGATGCGGCGGTTGATGGGGTTGCGCGGGTCGGCGCGGTCCAGGTGCATGCTGTCGGCCAGGCCGATCACGCGCAGCACCTTGTCCTCGGTCATGCCGCCGGTCACCAGTTCGCGGCGCGAGGCGTTGGCCCGGTCGGCCGAGAGCTCCCAGTTGCCGTACGCGCGGTCGTTGGTGTAGACGATGGCGTCGGTGTGGCCCGACAGCGTGAGCTTGTTGGGCAGGCCGTTGAGCACCGGCGCCAGCTCGCGAAGAATGGCGCGCATGTGCGGCACCACGCGCGCGCTGGCCAGCTCGAACATGGGGCGGTTCTCGCTGTCCACGATCTGCAGGCGCAGGCCCTCGGTGGTGATGTCGATGAGGATCTGCGAGCGGAACTGCTGGAACACCGGGCTCTTCTCGATCAGCTCGTCGAGCTTCTTCTTCATCTCGGCCAGGCGGCTGGCATCGGCGGCGTCTTCGCTGTCAGCCTCGGTGTGGCGCACCTCGCCCTCGACGTGCGTCACGTCGGCGCCGCCGCCGGGAATCATGCTGGTGCTCAGGCTGCTCTTGTCGCCGCCGGCCAGCGCCACGCGCAGCGGCATGCGAAAGTGCTCGGCAATGCCTTCGCGCTGCTTCGGGCTGGAGATCGACAGCAGCCACATGACGAGAAAGAACGCCATCATGGCGGTCATGAAGTCGGCGTAGGCGATCTTCCAGCCGCCGCCCGCATGGCCGCCGCCATGCCCGCCGCCGTGCGCGCGCTTGATGATGATGCGGGGCTTCGCTTCGCTCATGGAAGGCAGTGAACTAGCGCGCCTTGACTTCGCGGACGTGGTCGTCCAGCTCGGTGAAGGACGGGCGCTCGGTCGAGAACAGCACCTTGCGGCCGAACTCCACGGCCAGCTGCGGCGCATAGCCGTTCAGGCTGGCCAGCAGCGTGACCTTGGCGCACTGGTAGATCTTCATGCCCTCTTCGACTTTCTGCTCGATCAGCGAGGCCAGCGGCGACACGAAGCCGTAGGCCAGCAGCACACCGAGGAAGGTGCCGACCATGGCGTGCGCGATGAGCGCGCCCATCTCGGAAGGCGGCAGGTGGGCCGAGCCCAGCGCATGCACCACGCCCATCACGGCCGCGACGATGCCCAGCGCGGGCAGCGCGTCGCCCACGCGCGAGAGGCTATGGCCGGGCACCGCGGCCTCGTGGCGGATGGTGTCGATCTCGTGGTCCATGAGGGCCTCGATCTCGTGCGCGTCGGTGTTGCCGCTGATGACCAGGCGCAGGTAGTCGCACAGGAACACGGTGATGCCCTCGTGCGCCAGGATGGTCGGGTAGCGGCTGAAGATCTCGCTCTGCCCGGGCGCCTCCACGTCGGACTCGAGCTTCATCATGCCTTCCTTGCGGGCCTTGGCGAGCAGCTCGTACAAGAGGGCCAGCAGGTCCATGTAGAGCTGGCGGTTGTGCTTGGAGGAACGCAGCAGCAGCGGCAGCTCGCGGATGGTCGCCTTGATGGTCTTGCCGTTGTTGCCCGCAATGAACGCGCCGAGCGCGGAGCCGCCGATCATGAGCAGCTCCACCGGCTGGAACAGCACGCCGAAGTGCCCGCCCATGAGGCCGTAGCCGCCGAAGACGGCGCCGATCACCACCAGATATCCCACCAGAACCAGCACGCGCTTCCCCTATGCCCTGAGGCGTCCAAACCAAAAAACCCGCGCCGGGCGCCGGGGCACTTTCACGAGACGGCGCCGCCGATGTCCAGCACCGGGCCGGCGGCGATGAGGCCGTTGCGGCGCACGGGCGCCAGCTTGGGCTTGCGCGCCTTGCCCGCGCGCGAGGGCGGACGGCACAGCACGCACACGTAGCCGTTCTTGTTGTCGTGGGCATGCGCCACGAAGTGACCGCCGCAGCGGCTGCACGGGCTCAGCTGCAGCATGTCGCTGTCGAAGAAGCGCACCATGGTCTCGGCGCGCGTGAAGTCGAGCACGACCTCGCTGCCTTGCGCCTGCACCTGTTCCGCGTAGAGGCGGTAGGCCTTGATGAGCGCCGGCAGTTCGTCCTCGCCGGCTTCGTCGAGCATGAAGCGGTAGATGTTGTAGAACATCGACGAGTGGATGTTCGCCAGCCAGGTCATGTACCAGTCGGTGGAGAACGGCAGCAGCCCCTTGGGTGGCGAGACGCCCTTGAGTTCCTTGTACAGGCGGATCAGCCGCTCGCGGCTCAGCGCGACGACGGCCTCCAGGAACTGCAGGCGGGCGCCCAGGCCGATCAGCTCGACCGCGAGCTGCACCTGCCGCACCTCACCCAGGATGCTCTTCGCGGTCATGGAAATACCTTCGAGCTTCGCACTGCGGTGCGAGCTTGCTTGGGGGCGGCCCGCGCGGCGCTCATGCGCTGGCCGAACCCGCTTTGCGCAGGTGCGGCTGGGACTGGGCCTGCGCCTGGCGCGCGCTCATCAGGATCGACATGTGGGCCTGCTGCAGCGCGGGCTCCTTGCCCTCGCCGACGACCGCGAACATGGGCCGGTCGTCCAGGCGGAAGCTGCACAGCAGGAAGTTGGACGCGGCCAGCTTCACGATCTGGCTGAGCGACATGTTCATGAGCAGGTCGGCCAGCTCGCGCCCCACGCCGAGCCGGAACATGGCTTCGGCGCGGTCCCGCTTCACCAGCTTCTGCGCGAGCAGCATGTAGGCCAGATTGATCTCGCCGATTTCCTTCGAGATCACGCCACCTGCGCTGACATTGCAATTTTCCACGTCCACTTCCATATCCGATTTCATGTCGACTCCGCATGTTCCAACATGTATACATTATATACACACTTATTTACACTTCAAAGACAAAGTAGTCCGAAAAGTCAAATGGATTTGACGGAGCCCGGCAACAGAAAGCCCTTCACTTCCCTCTGGAAAAGCGGTTTCACGTCCGGCGCCGGCGCGTTGTCACGGAGCGCAAGTAATTGTTACCGGCGCGCGTATTCCGGCAATTGAAAAACTGCCTCTTCAATTGAATTCACAAAAACTATCGATCACCGGAGAGTGTTAATCGGCGGCTTTATTTTCAAATTCCTCAATAGATCAATGACTTTCCATAGAACAACACCTCATCGGGCTCCCTCGGCCTCGACGCCGCCTTCCAGCCGGTGAATCCAGGCCATCACTTCCGCGACCGCCTGGTACAGCTGTGGCGGGATCTGGCGATCCAGGTCCACCTGCATCAGCAGCTTCACGAGGTCGGCCGACGCATGGACGTAGAGCCCGTGCGCGCGCGCCTCGCGCATGATCGATTCGGCGACCACGCCGTAGCCCTTGGCGACCACGACAGGCGCCTTGCGCGTGTCCGCATGCGAGAGCACGACGGCGCTGTGGCGGTTGCGAAGTGCATCGCTCATCCCATCGCCTTCGCCGTGACCTGCAACTGCTGCAGCTGCAGCCCCACGGCCTCGAAGCGTTGCGCGAGCCGGCCGGCGTCGCCGCGCAGGCGGGCCACGGTAGCGTCCTCGTGCGCATGCAGATGCGCCTGCACGGTCGGGCCGCTGAGGCTGAGCCGCAGGTCGACTTCGCCCAGACGCGGCAGCACCAGCGACACGGTGGTCGACCAGCGGCGTGCGCCCTCTTCGTCCTCGGCGGGTTCGCCTTCGCGCGCACCGGGCTTCGCAGGCTCCTCCTCGATCGACCACGCCATCGGCACTTCGGGCCAGGCCTGACCGCTCCAGCGGAAGACGGCACTGGCCAGCAGGTCGAGCTGCTGGTGCACGACGGTGACGGCCTGCGGATGGATCACCTCGGCACCGCGCGGGGCAGGCGTGTTCGTGACATCGACCGAAGCGCGTGCAGGGTCTGCGGTGCGAGGCGTGGGCATTTCCGATCCGGCATCGGGCAGCGCGTAGGCCGCCTGCACGCGCGCCGCATCCGGTGCGGGCGCGGCGACGGTCTCGCCGCGTGCGACCGCACGAGCAGGTTGTGCTGTCGGGTTTTCCGGCGCATCGGCCGCCGGGGCCTGCGTCGATGGATTCGGCGCGGGCGACGTTGCGACATCCGCCGCCATCGCAGGCATCGGCACCGTGGCTGCGGCCACAGCGCTCTGCCCCGCCATCACCGGACTCGCCCAGCGCGCCTGCGGCTCCCGCGCCATCTGCGCAAGCGTGCGCGTGCCCGCTGCGAATTCGGCGAGGTGCGATTCGTAGAACAACCCGCTGTCCGACACCGTCTGCGCCAGCGTGCCCGCGAGCGCCGCGGCGTTCGTGCCCTGCCGCGCCACGGGCAGCAGCAAGGGCGCATGGCCGCGCACCGGACCGGGCTCGGCCTGCAGGTCGGCCAGCACCGCGCCGATCACCCGCGCGGCCACCGACAGCCGGGTGTCGATGGACGGCGGCGCGCCGCTGGCGGAAGGCGCCGCCGCATCGCCGCCGGAAGCGCCCGACGGCACCAGCCGGTCCAGCGCCGCGCGCGATGGCAGGCGCACGTCGTTCGCCGTCCGGGGCACGGCCACCGCCGCACCGGGCGCGCCGACCGTGGTTTCCGGCTTGAGGCCGAGCAGGTCGAGCCGCGGCGTCAGGCGCGCGGCCATCAGTGCGTCGATCAGTCCGGTGAGTCCCAGCATGGCCACGGTGGTTGTCCTGTCGGTCCGCGTCAGTGCGAGAGCCCGTAGGCCTTGCCCAGGTTCTTCTGGTGGTTCAGCGAATCCATGCGGCGGACCAGGTCGTCCAGCTGCGGCTTGATGAGCCCCGACAGCTCGGCCTGCTCGCGGCAGATGCGCTCGAGCAGGTGCAGCACGAAGTCGCGCTGCGCGGGCTCCAGCGCCGTCAGCGGCTGGATGGTCTTCAGGCGCTCGACCCACGCCGCGCACCGCGCCTCCAGCTCGGGCAGCTGCCCCCACTCCTTCGCGCGGGCCAGCGCCAGCATCGTCGAGATGCACGCGGCCAACTGCTCGTAGCAATGAACGATTTCGCTGCGTACCGCCATCTGTTCCTGCCCCCAGGTCGTGCTCTGCGTCATCCGTTGGAAGGCCGAGCGTCGATCTCGCGCCAGGCGGAAGCGAGGTGGTCGAGCAGGCGATCGGCCTCATCCAGCGCCTGCGCGTCGTTGCGCAGGTTGGCCAGCAGCAGGCGTTGCACGACGTAGTCGTACAGCGACGAGAGGTTGCCGATGAGTTCGGTGCCCGCCTCGCCGGCCGCCTCGGCGTCGAGGCTGGCCTTCAGGCCGTTGTCGACGATGTTGATGGCCTTCGAGATCGCCAGCCCCTTGGCGGCGATGTCGCCCGCCGCCAGGTGCAGGCGCGCGGCGCCGATGGCGGTGCGGGCACCGTCGAACAGCATGTGGATGAGCTGCAGCGGCGACGCGCTCATGGCGCGCGTCTCCACGCCGACACGCGCGTAGGCGCCGGCTCCGGTGCGGGAGTGGTGAGGGCTGTACATGCGGCGCTGCGTCCTCAACCCTTGCTGGCGTTCATCGCATCGAACTGCTGCGCGAGGTACTTCAGCGTGCCGTTCATGCTGCTCATCATCACGTCCAGCTGCACGAACTGCTTGCGGTAGCGCTCCACGGTCGCGTCCACGCGCACCTTCATGTCGGCGTACTGGGTGTCGAGCTTCTTGAGCGAACTGGTCACGCCGTCGGTGGCGGTCTTGAGCGCGCCGCGCGCGCCGACGAGGTCGTCGACCAGCGCCGTCAGCTGCTTGCCGTAGCCCAGGGTGCTGCCGGTGCCGCTGGAGAAGAGCTTCGCCACGCCTTCGAGGTTGGTGTCCAGCGCCTTGTCGAGCTTGTCGTTGTCCACCGCGAGCGTGCCGTCCTTCTGGAACGACACGCCGATGGACGTGAGCACCTTCAGGTCGTTCGCGCCGCCGGGCTGCGGCGTGGTGAGCGTCTGGCGAATGCGCACCTGCAGGTTGCGCAGCGTGGAATCGCCCACCAGCGGCGCGGCGGTGGCCGAGTCGGCGTCGTAGGCCGTGAGCGTCTTGGCGGTGCTCTGCAGCGCGTTGTAGGCCTTCACGAAATCGGTGATGGCCGTCTTGACCGAGCCGGAGTTGGCCTTCATCACCAGGTTGAGCTTGCCGGTCTGCACCAGCGTGAGCGTGGTGCCCTGGATGGCGTCGGTCACCGAGTTGCTCGCGCTGGTGATGGCGATGTTGTTGATGGTGAGCTTCGCGTTCTGCGCCACCGCGGTCTGCTGCAGGTTCTGCGTGCCCGCGGGGTCGTTGTTCAGCAGGTTCTGCAGCGCGGCGTCGCCGTCCACCGAGATGCGCATGGTCGAGGTCTCGCCGGTCTGCGTGGAGGTCAGCACCAGGCGGTTGGGCGCGCCGCTGCCGTCGTTCACGATGGTGGCCGAGACGCCCGCGTTGGCCGCGTTGATGGCATCGCGGATGCCGCCCAGCGTGTTGTTGCTGGCGTCGATGGTGATCGGCTTGGCCGTGCGCGTGGTGTCCTTGTCGAAGGTGGCGCCGGTGTACTGGCCGGTCACGGGGTCCAGCGTGCCGCCGGACACCTTGCCGAAGTCGATCGTGATCTTGCCGCTGCCGATGGCGGTCGTGGTGTTGGCCTGTCCCTTCGCGATCACCGACTGCGCCTGCGCGAGCTGCGAGATGTCGATGGCATAGCTGCCCACTGCGCGGGGGTCGGTGCCGGTGGCGGCCAGGATGCCGCTCACGCTGGGCGTGCCGGTGATGGCCTGGAACAGCGCCGGATCGCCCAGCTTCTTGGTGGCCGCCTGGATGCTGGTGAGCGCGCTTTGCAGCGTGCCGTAGGCCGACAGCTTGCTGTTGTAGCTGGTCTGGCGCGCCTTCAAGGCCACCAGCGGCTGGTTTTCCGCGGTCTGCAGCTGGGCCAGCAAGGTGCCCAGTTCGAGATTGGAGCCGACGCCGAGGCTGCTGATTGCCATGTCGAGTGGTGTCCTGGAAAGCGAATGAAGAAGAGAGAAAGCGACGGCGACAGCAGTGGCTGCCGCGCCGCCCGGTCTGGTCGTTGTTGTCCTGTGCGGCCTTGGCGTACAAGGCCGCACAGGACAACGCAGGCGCAAGGCCTGCGAAGGAAAAAGACGGCGGGCGCCGCCCTCGCGAGGGCGCCCGGCCGCCTGGCGGCATCAACGCAGCAGAGAGAGCACGCCTTGCGTCGTCTGGTTCGCCTGCGCCAGCACCGAGGTACCGGCCTGCTGCAGGATCTGCGCGCGCGTCATGTTCGACACTTCGACGGCGTAGTCCGCGTCCTGGATGCGCGAGCGCGAGGACGACAGGTTGGTGATGGTGGTGCCGAGGTTGGCGATGATCGAGTCGAAGCGGTTCTGCACCGCACCCAGCGAACCGCGCAGCGTGTCGACCTTGGCCAGGGCCTTGTCGATGGCCGCCAGCGGGCTTTCCGTCTTGGTGCCCTTGCTGGTGGTTTCCGTCGTCAGCTTGCCGGCCGAGTTCACATAGGCCACGGCGCCGGTGGCGGCGGCGTACTTGCCGGTGCCGGTCGTCGAGGCCACAGTGACTTCGCCGTTGACGGCGTTCACGGCGTACGACGTCGTGTAGCTGGCGCCCGTCTTGGTCATCTCGCCGTCGGCGTCCATCCACGTGTCGGTGGACGCGCTGCCCGCGGCACCGAAGGTGACCGTCGAGGCGTAGATGCCCGAGCCCAGGCCCACGGTCACACCGGCGGCGGCGGCCACGGCCGTCAGGACCTGGTCCTTCGTGGCGGTGTCGGTGTAGCTGAAGCCGGAAGCGGCCGTGCCCGAGAAGTTGTAGGTCTTGCCGCCCATCGAGATGCTCGCCGCGGAGGTCGATGCATCGCCCGCGGCGAACAGGTTGGCCGCCGTGGCGGCCGGCGGAGCGCCCGCGCTGTTGGTGGTCAGGTTGCCGCCCGACAGGTACGCCTTGGCGCCGCCGACCGTGATCGTGCCGTCGCTGGCGAGTTCGAAGTTGGTCGCGGCGCCCGAAGCGTTCGTGTACGTGCCGGACACGGTCTTGCCCGCTGCCGGAACCAGGCCGGCGGCGAAGGCGGCGACGTCGCCGGTGGCGACCGTCTTCTGGGTCTTGAAGTTGCCGGCGGCCGCGTCGTACTTGTAGGTGGCGCCGCCCGCGGTGACGACGTTGCCGTCCTTCATCGCGTTGATGGCCTGCTCGGCCGTCACGGCCGTGTGGTTGGTCGTGACCGTGTAGATGCCCGAGCCCGGTGCGGTTTCGGTGCCGCCGGCGCCGATCAGGTTCGTGACCGTGGCCGACTTGTTCTGGCTCGTGCCCGCGCCGTTCACGTTGAAGCCGTCCAGGCCCAGCGTCTTGGCGCTGATTTCCTGCAGGTCGATGTCGATGGTCTCGCCGTCGTTGGCGCCGACCTGGATCGTCAGCTTGCCGGCGTTGGCCGACAGGACCTTCACGCCGTTGAACTGGGTCTGCTCCGACACGCGATTGATTTCGTCCAGGCGCTGCTTGATTTCGGCCTGGATCGAGTCGAGGTCGGTGGGCGAGTTGGTGCCCGTGCCGGCCTGCACCGACAGGTCGCGGATGCGCTGCAGGTTGTTGTTGACTTCGGTCAGCGCGCCTTCGGTCGTCTGGGCGATCGAGATGCCGTCGTTGGCATTGCGCGATGCCTGCGTCAAGCCCTTGATGTTGGCGGTGAAGCGGTTGGCGATGGCCTGGCCGGCGGCGTCGTCCTTGGCGCTGTTGATGCGCATGCTGGAGGACAGGCGCTCGATGGCCGTGTTCAGGGCCGATTGCGACTTGTTGAGGTTGTTCTGCGTGAGCAGGGAAAGGCTGTTCGTATTGATGACTTGCGCCATGTTCGACTCCTGATTGACGAAAGGTTGGGGACTCCGGCCATCGGCCGTAACGCTGGACCCGCTTCCACGGTGAGACTCAAGCCATCGTTGGAAGGGATATCGGCCGGCCTCCGCAAACCTTTAGGGCGGCGACGAAAAAAGTTCTGCGTCACCACTC
Source organism: Acidovorax cavernicola (assembly GCF_003581445.1). Lineage (NCBI taxonomy): Bacteria > Pseudomonadati > Pseudomonadota > Betaproteobacteria > Burkholderiales > Comamonadaceae > Acidovorax > Acidovorax cavernicola. Next base: position 108,215 of record NZ_QXMN01000021.1, read on the forward strand.
CAACTCGTCATGCCTGCAGATTCATGATTTCCTGATAAGCCGTCACCAACCGGTTGCGCACCTGCAGCCCGGTCTGGAACGCCACGTTGGCTTTCTGCAGATCGACCATCACGTCGTTGAGCGCCACGCCGGGCTTGCCCAGCTCGAAGGATTCGGCCTGCGCATAGGCCTGCTGCTGCGCGCCGCTGATGTTGGCGAGCGAGCGCTGCAGTTCGGCCGCAAAGCTGCCCGACCCGGCTGCGCCGGCCGGCGCTGCCCCCAGCCCGGAGGCGAGCGACGTGGCACGCATCTGCTGCAGGACGGATTCGATGGCGTGGATCGACATGAGGATTAGTTCACTTCCAGGTGACTTGACACGGAGTGCAAAAAGCACTCCGACTGGCAGGCAGCGTACCAAGGGAAGACCCTGATCCAAACGCGCAACTGAGGGCAAAAACCCCGGCTGTTCGACCGATCGAATTCCAGGGGGCCTGCTGACAATCGTTCGCGAAACCACGGGCTGCGCACGACGTCGCCGGCCACCGGAATGACATCGCAACACCGAATCCCCTCTTTTCTTCCGGCGCCGGCCCTGCGCGGCGCGACGGCCGCGGCGAAGGCGCGCCGATGAGCACGGCGGCGCCCACGGGCAGCCTGCCGGCGGGCGGCAACGGCCTGCCCCCGATGCTGGAGCGCCTGCGCGCACAGCCCCGCCTGCCACTCATCATCGGCGCCGCATTGCTGGTGACGGCGGTGGCCGCCTTCGCGCTGTGGAGCCGCGTAACCGACTACAAGGTGCTCTACACCAACGTGTCGGACCGCGACGGCGGCGCGATCATCGCGTCGCTGCAGCAGATGAACGTGCCCTACAAGTTCGCCGAGGGCGGCGGCGCGATCCTGATCGCGGGCGACAAGGTGGCGGAAACGCGCCTGAAGCTCGCGGCCCAGGGGCTGCCCAAGGCCGGCGGCGTGGGCTTCGAGCTGATGGACAACCAGAAGTTCGGCACCAGCCAGTTTGCCGAGCAGATCAACTACCAGCGCGGGCTCGAAGGCGAGCTGGCGCGCTCCATCGAATCGATCGGCACCATCGAGGCAGCGCGCGTGCACCTGGCGCTGCCCAAGCCGTCGCTGTTCGTGCGCGACCAGAAGAAGCCTTCGGCCTCGGTGGTGCTCACGCTCATGCGCGGGCGCAGCATCGACGAGGGCCAGGTGAGCGCCATCGTGCACATGGTGTCCAGCAGCGTGCCCGACCTGGACGCCAAGAGCGTCACGGTGGTCGACCAGCGCGGCAACCTGCTGTCGTCGGCGCGCGGCACGACCCAAGGGCTGGACGTGAGCCAGCTCAAGTACGCGCAGGAGATCGAGCAGGGCTACGTGCGCCGCATCGAGGCGATCCTCCAGCCGCTGGTGGGAGCGAGCAACGTGCGCGCGCAGGTCGCGGCCGAGATCGACTTCTCGGTGGTGGAACACACCGACGAGAAGTACAAGCCCAACCAGGACCCGTCGCAGGCCGCGATCCGCAGCCAGCAGTCCAGCGAATCGGCGCAGCAGCACGGCGCGCCGCCGGGCGGCGTGCCGGGCGCGCTGTCGAACCAGCCGCCGGTGAATCCGACAGCGCCGATCACGGCACCCAAGCCACCCAACGCACCGAACGCACCACCGGGCACGGCAAGCGCACCCGCTGCCGCACCGGCCGGCCCGAGCAACACGCGCAAGGACGTCACGACGAACTACGAACTCGACCGCACCATCCGCCACGTGCAGCAGGCCGCCGGCGGTGTGAAGCGCCTCTCGGTCGCCGTGGTGGTGAACCACCGCGACATGGTCGATGCCGCGGGCAAGGCCAGCGCGCAGGCCCTCACACCGGCCGAGCTGGAGCAGATCCGCAACCTCACGAAGGAAGCGATGGGCTTCAGCCCCGAACGCGGCGATTCGCTCAACGTGGTCAACAGCGCCTTCGCCCGCGACGGAGACACGACCCCCACGCCCGAACTGCCGTTCTGGCGCGACCGCGACAACCTGGCGCTGGGCAAGACGCTGGGCCAGTACGTGCTCCTCGGCCTGCTCGCGCTGTTCGCCTGGCTGGCCGTGCTGCGTCCGCTGATGCGCCGCCACCTGGCCGTGCCGCCGCCCACGCCACCCGTGGCCGCCGTCGCCACCGCCACCCCGGACACGCCCCCGGCGGAGCCCGAAGAAACATTGCAGCAGCGCGAGTCCACACGCCAGAAGGCCGACATGGACTACGCCCAGCAGACCGCCGACAAGGACCCCAAGCTCGTGGCCGCCCTGATCCAGCACTGGATGCACACCAATGACTAGCGAGACGGGAACCCGCAAGAGCGCCATCCTGCTGATGGCGCTGGGCGAAGACCGCGCCGCCGCCGCGCTGCACTTGCTGCCCACTTCCGAAGTGCAGGCGCTGGGCCTGGCGATGTCCAAGCTCAGCGCGGTGTCGCGCGACGAGCTGGCCTCGGTGCTGGCCGAGTTCCGGCAGGAGACCGAGCAGCTGTCGGCCCTGCACCTGGGCTCGGGCAACTACATCCGCGCCGTGCTCAAGAAGGCGCTGGGCGACGACCGCGCCAGCAACCTGCTCGAGGACATCCTGCAGCCCGACGAGCCGCACGGCGGCATCGAGCGCCTGAACGAACTCGAGGCCGGCGAGGTGGCCGAGCTGATCCGCGACGAGCATCCGCAGATCCTCGCGACGCTGCTGGTGCACCTGGACCGCATGAAGGCCTCCGAGGTGCTCGAGAAGCTGCCCGCCCGCCTGCGCCACGACGTGATCATGCGCGTGGCCACCTTCGGCGGCGTGCAGCCTTCGGCACTCAACGAGCTGACGGAGGTGCTGACCGAAATGCTCGCGGGCCAGGGCCTGCGCCGCAGCCGCCTGGGCGGCGTGCGCACGGCGGCCGAGATCGTCAACCTGATGAGCACCACGGTGGAAGAAGAAGCCATCGCCCATGTGCGCGAGCAGGACGAGGCGCTGGCCCAGCGCATCGTCGACGAGATGTTCGTGTTCGAGAACCTGCTGGGCCTGGAAGACCGCAGCATCCAGCGCCTGCTCAAGGACATCGAGTCCGACTCGCTCATCATCGCGCTCAAGGGCGCGCCGCTGGAGCTGCGCGACAAGTTCCTCAGCAACATGTCGCAGCGCGCCGCCGAAACGCTGCGCGAGGACATGGAACTGCGCGGCCCCGTGCGCGTGTCGCAGGTCGAGGCCGAGCAGAAGGCCATCCTGCAGGTGGCACGCCGGCTCTCGGACGCCGGCGAGATCGTGATCGCGGCGCCTGGCACCGATGACTTCGTCTGACCCCGACACCTTCGGCGCCTTCGGCAGCTCGCGCGAGCGCCTCGCCGCCATCCACGCCGCCGCGCGCCAGGCCGGCGCCGGCACGCCCGCGCTCTCGGCCTGGGAGCGCTGGGAGATGGGCACGATCGACGGCAAGGCGCCGTCGGGCACGGCCCTCTCGCGCCAGACGGCGCAGCGC
>NZ_QXMN01000335.1:0-597 GCF_003581445.1 Acidovorax cavernicola
GAAATGACCTGAACCGCCCCCTTCCCTCTTCATCTTCGGCCAAAGGACCCGTCCCATGGACAAAAAAGCAGATTCCGCCCTTTCCACCCACCTCAGCACCCGGCTGCTGATCAACAACCAGGACGTCGACGGCAGCGGCGAGTGGCTGCGCGTGGTGAATCCCGCGACCGAAGAACTGGTTGCGGAGTTTCGCGGCGCCTCGCCCGCCCAGGTCGAAGCCGCGGTGCTCGCGGCCAAGCGCGCATTCCAGCGCCCGGCCTGGCAGGACCCGGCGCTGCGCAGGTCCGTGCTGCTGGCGTTCGCCGATCTGATCGAAGCCCACCGCGATGCGCTGATGGACGCGCTGATCGAGGAAATCGGCAGCCCGGTCAACCTCCAGTCCAACCATATCGACACGCCCGTGGCCTTCCTGCGCTGGTTCGCCGAACAGGCGACGCAGGACCGCACGCGCCACCTGGGCTTCAACGCTGCGCATACGGGCGTGAGCAGCGTCGCCTACCGGCCCGTGGGCGTGGTCGCGGCCGTGACGGCGTTCAACTATCCGCTGCTGATCGGGCTGACCAAGATTGGCGCGGCGCTGGCCATGGGCTGCACGAC
>NZ_QXMN01000336.1:0-595 GCF_003581445.1 Acidovorax cavernicola
GGGTAGGCTTCGACCAGCACGTCCTGCGGCGCGTCGTGCATGCAGCGCAGGTTGCGCGTGTGGGCGGAGTTGCCGCCGCGCCATTCGCGGGGTGCGGACTCCAGCAGCAGCACGCGCGCACCTGCTTCGCGCGCCATCAGGGCGGCGCAAAGGGCGGCGTTGCCACCACCGATGACCAGAACATCGGTGTCCATGGGAATTCTCCTTGCAGTCTCTCTCGTGGGGAGCTCAACTGTAGGAATCAACCCGGCCCCGGTGCAGGGGGCTTAGTGCATGGGGGTATCAGTTATCGTGATGGATCGGCGAGGTGCCGCTCCAGGCGCCCGACTGCACCAGTTCGCGCACGCAGTCGACCAGCACCACGCGCGCGGCCAGCGCGGCCGGCGACAGTTCGTCTTCGGACAGGCTGCACAGCAGGTTGGTGCGCTGCGCGTCCTTGTCGGTGATCAGCGCCGCTTCGAAGCGCTGCGCCGCGTCCTCGAAACGGCCCATGGCCGCCCAGGGCTGCAGCGACGAGCCCAGGCCCGCGTCGACGGCCGCCATCACCATGGCCAGCGAATCGACTTCGAGCACCACATGCGGCGTGAAACGCGCC
>NZ_QXMN01000337.1:0-592 GCF_003581445.1 Acidovorax cavernicola
TACGGTCTTCGAAAAGGCCGCGGTGCGTGGGCGTGCCCGCGAGGTCGTTACCCCAGGCCAGCAGCTGGCGCAGCACCGCGATCTTGGCGTCGTATTCGCTGGTCGCGCTGACGCCCGCATAGCCTTTGGAGCCGGCCTCCTTGTAGGCCCAGTGCGCGGCCACGCCGTGCTCGGCATGGTCGTGCATCGCCTGGGTGCGGATCTGGATTTCGATGGCCCGGCCGTTCTCGTCGCGCACCACGGTGTGCAGCGACTGGTAGCCGTTGGCCTTGGGGCGCGCGATGTAGTCGTCGAACTCGGCTTCTATCGGTGTGAAGCGCTCATGCACCCACGACAGCGCGGTATAGCAGTCCTTGATCGTCGGCACGACCACGCGCAGCGCGCGGATGTCGAACACCTGGTCGAAGTCCAGCGACTTGCCGCGCATCTTCTTGACGATGCTGTAGATATGCTTGGGCCGGCCCTGCACCGTGGCGCTGATGCTGTAGGCGCGCAGATCGCTTTCGAGCCGGGCGCGCAGCTGCTCCATGAAGACTTCGCGCTCGGTGCGCTTCTCGTCGAGCAGCCGCGCGATCTCGCGGTAGGTGTCGGG
>NZ_QXMN01000338.1:0-591 GCF_003581445.1 Acidovorax cavernicola
GCAAGCGCCTGTCCATGTTCAACGAACTGATCGCCGGCGTGCGCGCGCGCGTGCCGGAAATGGTCATCCAGGTCGGCGGCTCGATCAGCTTCGCGCCCGAAGACGACGGCTCGGCCGCGAAGTGGCTGTCGGACGACACGCGCCACATGCTGGCCGAACTCAGCCCCAAGCCCGACCAGGTGACGGTGACCGTCAACACCACACAGATGAACGTGACCGAGCACGCGGGCGAAGACGACTTCCGCGGCGTGTCGCGCGGCTTCCCCCACCTCTACAACACCTACAAGGACATGATCGTCCCCTCGAACCCCAGCTGGGCCGAGGAGCATGTGCGCCGCCTGTCCGCCGCCGGCATCCAGAGCGCGTTCCAGTGCTACAACATCAACAGCTTCGAGACCATCGAACGCATGATCCGCCGCGGCGTCTACAAGGGCCCGCTGGTGATGAACTGGGTGGCCATCAGCGGCGGCATGGACCAGGCCAACATCTACAACCTGGCCAACTTCCTGCGCGCCGCGCCCGACAACGCGGTGATCACCGTGGAAAGCTCGGTGCTCAACGTGCTGCCCATCAACATGATAGGCATGGCCC
>NZ_QXMN01000339.1:0-591 GCF_003581445.1 Acidovorax cavernicola
GCCAGGGACAGGCCGGACAGCGCCGCCATGCTGGCGGCCGCCGTCGCTTTGGCCATCAACTTCAGAACGTCACGCTTGGAATTCATGTCTTGTCTCCTGGTGGTTGTCGGTAAGTGCTGAGTTCAGGCAGTGGCGGCAATGAGCTGCCGGGTCGCGGCACAGGCCTCGCGGTATTGCTGCGCGAGCCCGTCGATGAACAGGCCCGCGGGCTGGATGGCGTTGAGCACGCCGATGCCATGGCCGCAACCCCAGATGTCCTTCCAGGCCTTGGGCTTGCCCGCGGCCCAGTTCATCTGGCTCGCATCGCCGACCGGCAGGTTGTCGGGATCGAGGCCCGCGCGCGCCATCGACGGCTTGAGGTAGTTGCCATGCACGCCGGTGATCAGGTTGGTGTAGACCACGTCATTGGCCGCGCTGTCGACGATCATCTGCTTGTGGCCATCGACGGCGTTGGCTTCCTGCGTGGCGATGAAGGCCGAGCCCATATAGGCCAGATCCGCGCCCATGACCTGCGCCGTGAGGATGGCGCGGCCGCTGGAGATCGAGCCCGACAGCGCCAGCGGGCCGACGAACCACGCGCGGATTTCCTGC
>NZ_QXMN01000340.1:0-588 GCF_003581445.1 Acidovorax cavernicola
GCCGTGGGCGTGCTGCCCGGGATCGGCCCGGCCGTGGCCGTGGCCATGCTGCTGCCGATCACGGCCAAGGTCGAGGTCACGGCCTCGATGATCTTCTTTGCCGGTATCTACTACGGCGCCATGTATGGCGGCTCGACGACTTCGATCCTGCTGAATACGCCGGGGGAGACGGCGAGCATGGTCACGGCCATGGAAGGCAACAAGATGGCCAAGAGCGGGCGCGCGGGCGCGGCGCTGGCCACGGCCGCCATCGGCTCGTTTGTCGCCGGCACGATCGCCACCGTGGTGGTCACGCTGTTCGCGCCGACGGTGGCGGACTTCGCGGTCCGCCTCGGCCCGCCGGAATACTTCATGCTGATGGTGCTGGCGTTCACCACCGTCAGCGCCGTGCTGGGACAGAGCCGGGTGCGCGGCATGACCGCGCTGTTCGTCGGCCTGGCCGCGGGCTGCATCGGCATGGACCAGATTTCGGGTGCCGCACGTTACACCGGCGGCAAGATGGAACTGCTCGACGGCATCGACATCGTGCTGGTGGCGGTGGGCCTGTTCGCCGTCGCCGAAGTGCTGTACGCGGCGCTGTATGAAGGC
>NZ_QXMN01000341.1:0-587 GCF_003581445.1 Acidovorax cavernicola
GGCGACGTTGTTGGCGCCGAACTTGGTGCGCGTGACCACCAGCACCTGGCTCCAGTCGTGTTCCTGGATGATGTGCAGCAGGGCCTGCTTCTTCTTGCCGCGGCCCACGGGGTGGATCACCTGGGTGATGCGCTGCACCGTGGTGTTGCTGGGCGTGACCTGGATGCTTTGCGGGTTCTTCAGCAGCGTGTTCGCGAGTTCGCGGATTTCATCGCTGAACGTGGCCGAGAACAGCAGGCTCTGCTTGTTCTTGGGCACCAGGGCCAAGACCTTCTTCACGTCATGGATAAAGCCCATGTCGAGCATGCGGTCGGCTTCGTCCAGGACCAGGATTTGCACGGTGGACAGGTCCAGGAAGCCTTGCTGCTGCAGGTCCAGCAGGCGGCCGGGCGTGGCCACCAGGATGTCGACGCCGCGCTTGATGCGGTCGATCTGCGGGTTCATGCCCACGCCGCCGAAAATCACGGTGGAGCTGATGTTGTCGAGGTACTTGGCATAGCCGCGCACCGATTCTTCCACCTGGGCCGCGAGTTCGCGCGTCGGCGTCAGGATCAGGGCGCGCACGCCCTTGTTGCCGAACTTGCTGG
>NZ_QXMN01000342.1:0-581 GCF_003581445.1 Acidovorax cavernicola
ACCTTGTTGTAGCGCTCGCCGGACGTCACCAGACCGGAGACGTACTGCTGCTGGATTTCCTTCACTTCGGCTTCGGCGCGACCGATGATCTCGGGCTTTTGCGGCGGCACCAGCATGTCGCCGATGGCGATCGAGATACCGGCGTGCGTCGACAGACGGAAACCGTTTTGCAGCAGCTTGTCGGCAAACACCACCGTCGCCTTCAGACCGCACTTGCGGAACGAGGTGTTGATGAGCTTGGAAATTTCCTTCTTCTTCAGCGCCTTGTTCATGTTGCTGAACGGCAGGCCCTTGGGAAGAATTTCCGACAGCAGCGCGCGGCCGACGGTGGTTTCCACGATCTTGGTCTCGGGCTCGAATTCGCCCGTGGCCTTGTTCTTGGTCCACTCCGTCATGCGCACGTTGATCTTCGCCGCCAGTTCGACCTGGCCGGCGTCGAGCGCGCGCTGCACTTCACCGATGTCGGCGAAGACCATGCCTTCGCCCTTGCCGTTGATGCGCTCGCGGGTTGCGTGGTACAGGCCCAGCACAACGTCCTGCGAAGGAACGATCGACGGTTCGCCCGAAGCCGGGAACAGCAC
>NZ_QXMN01000343.1:0-579 GCF_003581445.1 Acidovorax cavernicola
GGCCCTCGCGCTTTGTTCGGGGACGGGACCCGCGATCCACTTCCTTTCTTCTGGCAGCGATGCCGATGGCAGGTCGCCTGTTGTCGACAGCCACTCTGGATGTGTTGTAGGGGTGATCAGCCATGTGTACGGGAAGTTTGTTCCGGGGCATTGGCTTCGCTACAGCTGGGTTCCCGCAGAAATAGCACGCCAAGTCGCTGCGCGGCTGGGGTGCGCCTTGGAGCTATTCGCGTGCGTAGAGGCGGCCCGTGGCTCAGAAACTTTGAATGCATAGGAGGAGGTAAGAGTGCAAGAGACCATAGGCGAAGATCCGATCGGTTCGTGGGAACAACTTAAGGGCCATCTGAAGCGGTATATCCAATCCGCATTCGGCACCGATTCGCCATCTTTTGAGGCCGAACGCGAAGCGCTTCTCAATACTCCTGGCGTGTTATTCCAGGAGCCGTATCTTGAGCTACTGCCCTCCTATGTGACTGCCAAGACCCTCAGCGCTCTCGACGGAGTGGACTTGCCCGGTTTGGATGAAGCGGCAAGGCAGGGATTCATCGCATTGGCGGGAGCGGGGCTCATGCCCGCTCG
>NZ_QXMN01000101.1:0-3764 GCF_003581445.1 Acidovorax cavernicola
TTCGACAACCAGACGGGCAAGGTGCTGTGGAAGGGCCGCCTGCCCGTGGGCGCGCAAGCCACGCCCATGACCTACCTGTCGCCCGAGTCGGGCCGCCAGTTCGTCGTGGTCTCCGCCGGCGGTGCGCGCATGACCGCCGACAAGGGTGATTACGTGGTGGCTTATGCCTTGCCCAAGAAGTAAGCGCTGAGCGCTGGCCGGGCGCGCGCCCGGCCTGTTCCGACGGCCCGTTCTTCCGCGAGGAGGAACGGGCCTTTTGTTTTGCCCGGCCGGCCCGCGCTCAGGGTAAGTTCTGCGCAAGCTTGGTGCGGCCTGTGTCTAAAATCCCTGCTGCAGTGCAAAGCAGGGGCGCCTATGCCCAGAGGAGTCAGCCGTGCAAGAGAATCAGACATCGGACGCGCAAGCCAAGTCCCGGCCACGCGTCATCAAGAAGTATCCGAATCGCAGGCTCTACGACACGGACACCTCCACCTACATCACCCTGTCCGAAGTCAAGGCGCTGGTCATGGCCAGCGAGCAGCTCGTGGTGCGCGATGCCAAGACCGGCGACGACCTCACGCGCAGCATCCTGCTGCAGATCATTCTCGAGGAAGAAGCCGGCGGCGCGCCGATGTTCACCGAGGCGGTGCTGGCCAACATCATCCGTTTCTATGGGCACGCGATGCAGGGCAGCATGGGCGCGAGCCTTGAAAAGAACGTGCAGATGTTCAGCGACTTCCAGGCGCGCATGGTGGAGCAGGGCGCGACGCCCGAAATGTGGAACCAGTTCGTGCGCATGCAGCCTTCGCTGATGCAGGGCATGGTCGGCAATTACCTGGGCCAGTCGCAGACGATGTTCACGCAGATGCAGGAACAGATGCAAAAGCAGACCGAGCAGATGCTCGAGGCCATGGGATTGAAACGTTAGCCCTCGCGCTCCCCCACTGCGTGTGGGTCGCCTGGGGGGGCGAAGCCCCCCACCGTGTTTTGCCTTGGGACGGCCCGGCGGCAAAACCTGCCACGCGTTCGGCCGCAGGAACATACTCAACTTCCAGGCATCACTCCCAGCCCCTGCACCGCCGCGCGCAGCGCTTCCCGCAGGCACTGGCCGGGCCCGCCCAGCGGCCGGTCCTTGGGGCTGACCAGCGACAGCGCGGAATCGTTCATGGTCAGCAGGTGCCTGGCCACGAGTCCCATGCGCTGCGCGTAGCGCGCGCCCAGCGATTCCACCACGGCCACGCCCAGTTGCTCGCCCGCGAGTTCGCAGGCGGTGAACGACTGCGCGACTTCCATCAACGGCCGGTAGTCGAGGCCGCAGTCCTGGAACGCCTGCTGCGTGGCCAGGCCCGCAGGCAGCGCGGGCGACAGCGCGATCAGGCCGAGCGCCGCGACTTCGGCCAGCGTCAGCGCCTTGGCATGGGCCTGCGGGTGGTCGGGGTGAAGGATGGCGAACAGGCTCACTGCGGCCAGCGGCTCCTTGAGCACCCTGTCCGTGGGCGCGGAAGAGCCGATCACGATGCCCAGGTCGATGCGGTGATCGACGGCCATTTCGACGATCTCCAGCCCCGAGCCCGCGCGCACGGTGAACGTGATGCCCGGGTAGGCGCGGCGCACCGTGACCAGCGCCGGCGGCAGCAGCATCGACGAGGCCACGGCCACGGCGCCGATGCTGAGCCGGTCCGAAGCGCCTTGGCGGATATCGCTGGCGAGACGGTCGACCGACTCCATGCCCGACAGCGCATTGAGCACTTCGGGAATCAGCGAGCGGCCCTGGCTGGTCAGATGCAGTCGCCGGTTCTCGCGGCTGAACAGCGCGAAGCCCAGCCGGGTCTCCATGTCCTTGAGCAGCGCGCTCGCGGCCGGCTGGGTCATGTGGATGGAGTGGGCCGCGGCGGTCACCGTGCCGTGTTGGTACATCGCGCGCAGCAACAGGAGTTCTCGGCGACTGAGCATATGAAATTCGTATGGAAACAGTGTTTCTAGCTATTTGACCATAGTCTGGCGCGCGCCAAGAATAGGCGATCTGTCATCTCCGGTTCCCTTCATGAGCGCCAACGCCATCGCATCGATCACCTGCATTCCCCTGCGGCTGCCTTTCCACCATTGGCGCGAGCCGCCGCTGTTCGCGGGCCGGCCGCGCGACAAGCTCGACAGCGCGCTGGTGCGCGTCGAGACGAACGACGGCACGGTCGCCTGGGGCGAGTCGTACTGCGTCGAGCCGCGCGCGCTGCAGGCGATCTTCGAGACGCTGATCGCGCCGCTGGCCTGCGGCAAGCAGGCCGATGACGCGTCCCTGCTGCCGTCCATGCAGCGCATGCTGCACAACCTGGGCCGTTCGGGACCCGTGGTGCATGCGCTCGCCGGGCTGGACATCGCGCTGTGGGATCTGCGCGCCAAACGCGCCGGCGTGCCGCTGTACGAACTGCTGGGCGGCAAGCGCCGCGACCGCGTGCGTGTCTATGCGTCGCTGCTGCAGTACTACGCCGATGCCAGCTTGCTCGAGCAGGTGAGCCAGCGTGCGCTCGCCGAGGGCTATGCCGAGATCAAGCTGCACGAGCGCACCGCGCCCGCGCTGGCCGCGGTGCGCAGGTCGGTCGGGCCCGATGTGCCGGTGATGGTCGACACCAACTGCGCCTGGTTGCCGGACGAAGCCGAAGCCGCGATCTCGGAGATGCTGCCGTACAAGCCGTTCTGGATCGAGGAGCCGATCTGGACGCCGGAAAATGACCAGGCGCTGGCGGCGCTGCGCGCGCGCGTCGCCGTGCCGCTGGCCGTGGGCGAGAACGCGAGCTGTGCGCTGGCGCTGCAGCGCATGGTGGAGAACGCCACCGTGCAGTACGTCCAGCCCAGCGTGATCAAGCTCGGCCTCACGGCGGCCTGGGACATCTCGCGCGCCTGCGAAGGCCGCGGCGTGACCTGCGCGCCCCAGGTCGCGTTCTTCGGGCCGGGCTTCCTGGCGAGCCTGCACCTGATCGCCGCGCAGCCGACCGAAGTGTCGCTGGAGCGCCTGTATGTCGAGCTTGCGCATGTGCCCTATGGCCGCAGCGTTCCCATCGAGCGCGGCTGGCTGCAGGTGCCCGACGCTCCCGGCCTGGGCGCCGATCCCGAGGCCGAACTGGCCCGCGGTGAATACGCGCACTGAGCTTTCAAGAATTCAAAAGGAGACAAGCATGCAACACCACCGCCGCACTTTCATCGGCCGGGCCCTTGTGCTGGGCAGCGCCGCCCCGTGGGCCTTCGCCAGCACTGGCGCCTACCCGGACAAGACCGTGCGCATCATCGTTCCCTATCCCGCGGGCGGCGCGACCGACAACCTCGGCCGGCTCGCGGGCCAGGCGCTGCAGCAGGCGCTGGGCCAATCCTTCATCGTCGACAACAAGGGCGGCGGCGGCACGACGATAGGCACGCGCGCGCTCGCGCAGTCGGAGCCCGATGGCTATACGCTGGGAATGATAGACAGCGCGTTCACCATCAACCCCGGGCTGCTGGGCGCCCGGCTGGCCTACGACACGCAAAAGGACTTCACGCCGATCAGCCTGATCGCGAGTGCGCAGTTCGTGCTGGTCACGCATCCCTCGGTGCAGGTCAAGGATCTGGCCGGCTTCCTCGCGAAAGCCAAGGCCGAGCCCGGCACGCTGGCCTATGGCTCGGCGGGCGTGGGCAGCGGGCCGCACCTCGCGGGCGAGCAGCTCGCGCAGCAGGCCGGGCTCAAGGTCATCCACATTCCCTACAAGGGCGGCGGTACCGTGATCTCCGATCTGCTGGGCGGCCAGGTGCAGTTCGCG
>NZ_QXMN01000344.1:0-578 GCF_003581445.1 Acidovorax cavernicola
CCCGTGGTCAGCGCGCTGTTGTTGCGCACATCGGCGAACGAGGCCGTGGACAGCACGCCCGACGGCGGATCGGCGGCGGTCGCGTACTGCGCGTAGAGGTTGGCGCCGGGCGCGACATCCCAGACCGCACCGATGCGGCCCGTGGTCGGGTGGTAGCTGCGCGCGAACGCCGCGGGGCTCGCAGCCGTGACTTCGCGGCGGTTGGTCAATTCGAGCGCAATGCGTTCGTGGCGCAGCGCCGTGACCAGGTGCAGCGCGGGCGTGAGCGCGGTGCGGTTCTCGGCGTAGAGCGCCGCCGTCTCGATGCGGTTGTCGCGGTCGGCTCTGAAGCCTGGTGCCATGCCCGGAATGTCGAAGAACTGTTCGGTGCTGAATGCATAGGGATTCACGCTGCTCACCGTGGCCGACAGGCTGTTGGGAAAGCGCGTCTGGCGGTTGAGGCTCAGCTCCAGCCCGAACGCCCAGTCGCTGCGCCGGCCCGCGATCTGGCCGTTCCAGGTGGCTTCGGTGCGGTTGCCTATCATGCGCTGGTCGTGGCGCTGCAGCAAGGCGGCCGAGCGGATCACGGCGCTGTTGCC
>NZ_QXMN01000345.1:0-578 GCF_003581445.1 Acidovorax cavernicola
GAGTGCCTGACCGACAACGTCAACCGCACCGCGCCCGAAATGCGCGTGGCCTTCCGCAAGGGCCAGATGAGCGCCGTGGCCTGGGACTTCGACTATGTGGGCATGATCGAGGCCGAGCCGGCCCAGGCCGGCGCCGATGCCGAAGTGGCGGCGATCGAAGCCGGTGCGCAGGACTTCGAAGCCGGCGACGCCGAAGGCAGCACACTGTTCCTGACCGATCCGACCGACCTGGACCTGGTCAGCAAGGCGCTGCCCGCGCAGGGCTTCACGGTGCTGTCGGCCAAGCTCGGCTACAAGGCCAAGACGCCGATCAGCGCCGCCAGCCTGAGCGCCGAACAGCTGGAAGAAGTCCAGGCTTTCCTGGCAGGCATCGACGACAACGACGATGTGCAGAACATGTTTGTCGGCCTGGTTGACTAATCGCTCTGCCGGCCGGCGTAATGCCGGTCGCGCCATCAAGCCCATTGAGCCACTTGTTGGATCAATGGGCATTTTTGTTTCTAAGCCAAGCGCTAACGGCTTCAGGCACAGTTCACAGCCTTTGATACTGGCATGCCCCAGCATGGGGGCAGCGAGGA
>NZ_QXMN01000346.1:0-578 GCF_003581445.1 Acidovorax cavernicola
AGGCGCTGGAAATCGCGCTCGCCGGCGGTGAAGTCTGGCGCCCCACCGACGCGGCCGCGCCCAGCGGCAAGGACCTGACGCTGGCCGACGCCCTGGCCTATTCCAAGAACACCATCACCGCCGCGCTGATGCAGGAAGTCGGCGTCAACAAGGTGGTGCAACTCGCGCGCGCGCTGGGCGTACGCCAGAGCCCGCTCGAGCCCGTGCCCGCGCTGGCGCTGGGCAGCAGTCCGGTCACGCTCAAGGAAATGGTCAGCGCCTACGGCACGCTGGCCAACGGCGGCAACTACCAGGAACCGATGTGGGTCACACGCATCGAGAACCGCGATGGCGAACTGCTCGCCGAATTCGCGCCGACGGCGCCCGAGCAGACATTCGACAGCCAGCTCAGCTTCACGCTGGTCGACATGCTGCGCGGCGTGATCGACAAGGGCACGGCGCGCGCGATTCGCCAGCAATACGGCATCCGCGCCGATGTCGCGGGCAAGACCGGCACCACGCAGGGCAACGCCGACGGCTGGTTCATCATGATGCGCCCCGAACTGGTGGTCGGCGCCTGGGCCGGGTTCAACGACGGG
>NZ_QXMN01000347.1:0-577 GCF_003581445.1 Acidovorax cavernicola
CCGATCCCGCAATCTGCCTGTCGCAGATGGAAGTGCTCGCCTTGCTGCAGGGATTGCAGCGCCTGAACCTGCAGACGGCGAAAAGCCTGAAGATGGCCATCAGCCAGGCGCCGTCGGGGCTGGTGCAGCAGATGCTGCGGCGCCATCAGCAGGGCTTCGAATCGGCCGCGGCCGAGCTCGCGCATGAGTTTGCCTTGCCGGCGCCGGCGAACGACAAGACCGGCCGGCTGTTTGCCGGGTCGTTGCTGCGCGGCTGGGAGTCGATCAAGGCGGCGATGGGCCCGCAAAGCCACCAGAGCATGCTCGACGCCAGCGAGGAAGCCGAAAAAATGCTGCTGATGGCCTATCGCGCGGCGCTGCGCGAGGGGCTGCCCGAAGCGGCGCGCGCGATTTTGCTGCGCCAGGCGATGGCCGTGCAGCGCGGCATTGAAGCGCTGCACTGGCTGCGCTCCTGCTTGCCGCTTTGAATGCCGGGCGCGATGCCCGGCATTTCAGTCGAGCGTGACCATGACCGGTGCGTGGTCGCTGGGCTGCGGGTTCTTGCGTGGCGCGCGGTCGATCACGCAGGCGCTGACAC
>NZ_QXMN01000348.1:0-571 GCF_003581445.1 Acidovorax cavernicola
CGCTATGGAGATCTGGTCATCAACGCCGATGGCAGTTATGTCTACACCATCGACAACAGCCTGGCCGAAGTTCAGGCGCTGCGCCAAAGCGGCCAGACCCTGAGCGATGTGTTCAGCTACACGATGGTCGATATCTGGGGCGCCACGGACAGCGCCGAGATCCATATCACCGTGGACGGTCGCAACGACACTCCGGTCGCCCGCGATGACAGCGCAGTCGCGATCGAGGCAGGCGGCGTCAACAACGCCACCCCGGGCAGCGATGCGGCCGGCAATGTGCTGAACAACGACAGCGACGTGGACAGCATCGCCAACGGCGAAACCAGGCAGGTCCTCAGCGTCAGCAACGAAACCGGCCAGTCAGGCGCGGCCGGCCAAGTGCTGGTCGGCCGCTATGGGCAACTGGTGCTCAACGCCGACGGCAGCTACACCTATACCATCGACAACGCCAATGCGGCCGTGCAGGCGCTGCGCACCGCCGGCGAAACCCTGCGCGAAACCTTCAGCTATCGCATGCGCGATACCGCCGGCGCCACGGCCGACGCCCGCCTGACCATCATCATTCAGGGAA
>NZ_QXMN01000349.1:0-570 GCF_003581445.1 Acidovorax cavernicola
CGCGCAGATAGCGTGCGCTGCGTTCAGGGGCGGAAGCAGGCAGGCCGGAAGGCGCCTGGGCGGATTGCGCCGGGAGAGGGATTGTCATGGGAAAATTATGGCGCATCTGGCGCGCCTCCCGGCCCAAACGAACGGCTGCGCCGCCGCGGGCTATTCGCGCCGCGTCAGCGTGAAATCCGGCGCATCGTCATGCCCGAGCCGCAATACCGGCGCGCTCTCGTCCTTGAGTACCACGCCCGTGCGTTCGCGCGACCGCGCCGCGCGCAGCAGCCAGGCCGTGCGGCGCGCGGCCTCGGGGTAATCCAGGCCTTCGGGCCGCACATTCGAGATGCAGTTGCGCTCGGCGTCGTTACGGCCGCGCCGCGGCGCCCAGGTCAGGTAGATGCCCATGCTGTCGGGCGAACTCAGGCCCGGGCGTTCGCCGATCAGCACCATCACCATGCGCGCGCCCAGCCGTTCGCCGATGTCGTCGCCTATCGCCACGCGCCCCTGCTCGACCAGCACCGCGGGCGCCATGTGCCATGCGGACGCATCGGCCTGCAGCTCGGCCAGCAAGGCCGCAAGAAACGG
>NZ_QXMN01000350.1:0-566 GCF_003581445.1 Acidovorax cavernicola
GTGCCGGGCCGTGGCCGATGCGCTGCAGGCGCGCTTCAACCCGGTCACGGTGCGCGGTGAAATCACGGGCTTTTCGCGCGCCGCCAGCGGCCATTGCTATTTCAGCATCAAGGATGCGCAGGGCCAGATCCGCTGCGCGATGTTCCGCCGCGCGGCCATGCAGCTGGATTTTTCGCCGCGCGACGGCGAACTCGTCGAGCTGCGCGGCAAGCTCGGCGTCTACGAGCAGCGCGGCGATCTGCAACTGATCGTCGACAGCCTGCAGCGCGCGGGCCAGGGCGCCTGGTTCGAGCAGTTCCTGCGCCTCAAGGCGCAACTGCAGGCCGAAGGCCTGTTCGATGCCGAGCGCAAGCGGCGCCTGCCCGCGATGCCGCGCGGCATCGGCCTCGTGACCTCTCTGGGCGCGGCCGCGCTGCACGACGTGGTGACGGCGCTGCGCCGGCGCGTGCCGCACATTCCCGTGGTGCTGGTGCCGGCGCTGGTGCAGGGCGCGGCGGCGCCGCAATCGCTGTGCGATGCGTTGGCCCGGCTGTACCGGATGGCGCAAGAGGGCGCGCCGGGGCCGC
>NZ_QXMN01000351.1:0-564 GCF_003581445.1 Acidovorax cavernicola
CTGCCTGGCAGCCGCCATACTCTGCGCCGCGGCCCTGCCCGCACAAGCCCAGAGCGCCCCGGCCCCGTCGAGCGTGAAGATTTACGGCATCGTGGATGTCGGCGTGGAAGTGCTCGGCAATGTCAACGGCAAGGGCACCCTGGCCCGCGTGCCGAGCAATACGGGCATGATGCCCTCGCGCCTGGGCTTCCAGGGCACGGAGAATCTGGGCGGTGGCTGGCGCAGCATGTTCACGCTCGAGATGGGCCTGGCACCTGACACCGGCAGCTTCGGCCAGGGCGGCCGTCCATTCGGCAGGCAGTCATTCGTTGGCCTGGAGACGCCCTGGGGCACGGTGTCGCTGGGCCGGCAATACTCCATGCTGACCTGGTCGATGCAGGACGCCTCCCCCATAGGCCCGGCCATCTATGCCCTGGGCTCGCTCGACGCCTACCTGCCCAATGCGCGCACCGACAACGCCCTGGTCTACCGGCGCTCATTCGCCGGCCTCAGCGTCGGCGCGGGCTACAGCTTCGGCCGGGACGCGTACAACGCGGGGCCCAGCCCCGCGGGCACGAACTGCCC
>NZ_QXMN01000102.1:0-3728 GCF_003581445.1 Acidovorax cavernicola
GCCAGCGGCTTCACCAAGGTCCAGGCCGAGCGCGAAGTCGAACTCGCGCCCGCCGCGCCGCCCGAAGGCGCGAAGGGCAAGGCGAAGAAGACTGCGGCCGCGCCGACGCGCGTCAAGATGCTCGACGTGATCGCCGACCGCTTCCGCCTGGGCCGCGCCGAACGCGCGCGCGTGATGGAGGCCATCGAAGTCGCGCTCAAGCGCGGCAGCGGCCACATGACCGTCTACTGCCTGCCCGAGGACGGCGAGCCCGACCTGTGGCGCTACTCGCTGGGCCTGCACTGCCCCGAAAGCGGCCTGGGCTACACCACGCCCATGCCGTCGCTGTTCTCGTTCAACTCCGCCGTCGGCGCCTGCGAAGCCTGCCGCGGCTTCGGCCGCGTGATCGGCGTCGACTGGGGACTGGTGATTCCGAATGAGAAGCTCACGCTGCGCACCGGCGCCGTGAAGGCCATCCAGACTCCCGCATGGAAGGAAATCCAGGACGATCTGCTGCGCCACGCCGAAGCCGAAGGCATTCCGCGCGACACCGCCTGGGCGAAGATGACGGCCGAGCAGAAAGCCTGGGTGCTCGACGGCTCGCCCAACTGGAACGGCAAGTGGAACCAGACCTGGTACGGCATCAAGCGCTTTTTCGAATACCTCGAAAGCAAGGCCTACAAGATGCACATCCGCGTGCTCTTGTCCAAGTACCGCAGCTATACCGAATGCCCGACCTGCCTGGGCGCGCGCCTCAAGACCGAAAGCCTGCTGTGGCGCCTGGGCAGCAAGGCCGGCGCCGACGCCGTGCTGCCGCCCGCGCAGCGCTTCATGCCCGCGGGTGTCTCCTGGAGCCGCGCCCAGCTCGAAGCGCTGCCCGGCCTGTGCCTGCACGACCTGATGCGGCTGTCGATCAACCGGCTGCAGCAGTTCTTCGCCACGCTGGCGCCCACCGAACAGGCCCAGGCCTCGGACGGCGAAGCCCAGGCGCTGAAGATGCTGCACGCCGAAATCCATACGCGGCTCAAGTACCTGGCCGATGTCGGCATCGGCTACCTGACGCTGGACCGGCAAAGCCGCACGCTCAGCGGCGGCGAAGTGCAGCGCATCAACCTGACGACGGCGCTCGGCACTTCGCTGGTCAACACGCTGTTCGAGCTCGACGAGCCCAGCATCGGCCTGCACCCGCGCGACATGCTGCGCATCACCGAAGCCATGCAGCGCCTGCGCGACGCGGGCAATACGCTGGTGGTGGTCGAGCATGACCCGGCCGTGATGTTCGCCGCCGACCGCGTGATCGACATGGGCCCGGGCCCGGGCGCGCGCGGCGGACAGATCGTGTTCGACGGCACGCCCGAAACCCTGCGCCATGCGGACACGCTGACCGGCGCCTATATGGGCGGCCGCAAGCAGGTCGGCTTCGGCTTCAAGCGCATGGTCACGGATTCGACGCCGCGGCTGGTGCTCGAAGGCGCGCGCGAGCACAACCTGCAGCACCTCGATCTCGACTTCCCGCTGCAGCGCCTGGTCACCGTGACCGGCGTCAGCGGCTCGGGCAAGTCCACGCTGATCCAGGACGTGCTCGCGCCCGCGCTGCTGCGCCACTTCGGCAAGCCCACCGATTCCGCGGGCGCGTTCGACCGCCTGATGGGCGCGGACCACCTGAGCGACGTGGTGTTCGTCGACCAGTCGCCGATCGGCAAGACCGCGCGTTCCAATCCCGCGAGCTATGTCGGCGCCTGGGACAGCATCCGCGAGCTGTTCGCGGTCGCGCCGCTGGCGCGCCAGCGCGGCTATACGGCGTCCAAGTTCAGCTTCAACAGCGGCGACGGCCGCTGCCCCACCTGCGGCGGCTCGGGCTTCGAGCATGTCGAGATGCAGTTCCTGTCGGACGTCTACCTGCGCTGCCCAGACTGCGACGGCCAGCGCTACCGCCCCGAAATCCTCGAAGTGCATATCGAGCGCCATGCGGCCGGCGAACTGCAGCCGCGCCGCCTGAGCGTCGCCGATGTGCTCGAACTCACGGTGAGCGAGGCCGCGGCGCTGTTCGCCCAGGACCGCGACGTGGTGCGCGCGCTGCAGCCCATCGTCGAAGTCGGGCTCGAATACGTCAAGCTCGGCCAGCCCGTGCCCACGCTCAGCGGCGGCGAGGCCCAGCGCCTCAAGCTCGCGGGCTTTCTGGCCGAGGCCGCGAAGACCGCGTCCAAGTCGCGCCAGGCGATCGCGCGCAAGGGCACGCTGTTCCTGTTCGACGAGCCGACCACGGGCCTGCATTTCGACGACATCGCCAAGCTGATGCGCGCGCTGCGCAAGCTGCTCGAAGCCGGCCACTCGCTGATCGTCATCGAGCACAACCTCGACGTGATCCGCGCCAGCGACTGGCTGATCGACCTGGGCCCCGAAGGCGGCGAGGGCGGCGGCTTCATCGTCGCCCAGGGCACGCCCGAAGACGTGCGCCAGCACCCCAGCTCGCACACTGCGCAGGCGCTGCGCGAATACGACCTGGCGATGGGCGTGGGCGGCCAGCTGGTCACCGAAGTCGCGCCCATGCTCTACCCGCGCGCGGCCAAGGCCGTGACCGCGCCGGCCGCGAAGAACGTGATCGAGATCGTCAACGCGCGCGAGCACAACCTCAAGCAGCTGTCGGTCGAGATTCCGCGCGGCAAGTTCAACGTCGTCACGGGCGTCAGCGGCTCGGGCAAGTCCACGCTGGCGTTCGACATCCTGTTCAACGAAGGCCAGCGCCGCTACCTCGAGTCGCTCAACGCCTATGCGCGCTCCATCGTCCAGCCCGCGGGCCGGCCCGAAGTCGACGCGGTCTACGGCATTCCGCCCACGGTCGCGATCGAGCAGCGGCTGTCGCGCGGCGGGCGCAAGTCCACGGTGGGCACGACCACCGAAGTCTGGCATTTCCTGCGCCTGCTGTATGTGAAGCTCGGCACCCAGCACTGCATCCACGACGGTGCGGCCGTCGAGCCGCAGACGCCCGACAGCATCGCCGCGCAGCTGATGACGCAGTTCCGCGGCCAGCACATCGGCCTGCTCGCGCCGCTGGTCGTCAACCGCAAGGGCGTCTATACCGAACTCGCCGACTGGGCGCGGCCGCGCGGCTACACGCATCTGCGCGTCGACGGCGAATTCCTGCCGACCACGGGCTTTCCGCGGCTGGACCGCTTCAAGGAACACAGCATCGACCTGCCCGTGGCGAGCATCGAAGTCTCGCCGGCCAACGAAGCCGAGCTGCGCCGCCATCTGGCCCAGGCGCTCGAACTGGGCAAGGGCGTGCTGCATGTGCTCAGCGGCATCGACGACCTGGGCGCGGCCATGGCCGGCGGCAAGAGCACGGCCGGTGTCGGCAAGCTGCAGGCGTATTCGACGCAGCGCGCCTGCCCGGTCTGCGCGACCAGCTACGCCGAACTCGATCCACGGCTGTTCTCGTACAACAGCAAGCATGGCTGGTGCCCCGACTGCGTGGGCACGGGCGTCAAGCTGACCAAGGACCAGCGCCAGGTCTATGACGACACGCTGATGGCCGAAGACAACCGCGGCCGCGAAGTGAAGTTCGAAGGCCAGGAAGTCGAAGACCTGGCCGAAGTCACCTGCCCCTGCTGCGCGGGCACGCGGCTCAACGCTACGGCGCGCGCCGTGCGCTTCCACGGCGTGGGCATCACCGATATCGCCAGTCTCGCGGTCAACGACGTGCGCACCTGGGCGCAGAAGCTCACGCTTACCGGCCGCGAAGCCGGCAT
>NZ_QXMN01000022.1:0-111386 GCF_003581445.1 Acidovorax cavernicola
GGACGGGGGTGTCGTAGTCGAGCGACTTCGCGGGGGAAAGCAGGAACAGCATCGGTCGATTATGGGATAGGCCCACCCCCAGGCTACGCGCACTTCGTGTCGCTTCTCCACCCCCCACAGGGGGCAACGCCAGCGGCCCGGCGAAGCCGGTTCCGCGGTGTTCCGCGAACAGAAAGCGGCCCCGGTAAAATCCCGGGTCGTCCCACCCTGTCACCAACGGCACCCGAGGGTGCCGTTTTGCATTCCCCATGAGCGAACCTACCTCCCAGCCCGGCCTCGAGAGCCTGTCCAAATCGTTCGAACCCGCCGCCATCGAGGCGCACTGGGGCCCGGAATGGGAGCAGCGCGGCTACGCCAAGGCGGGTTTCCGCGGCACGCAGAAGCCCAAGGAAGGCGCCGAGTCGTTCGCGATCCAGCTGCCGCCGCCCAACGTGACGGGCACGCTGCACATGGGCCATGCGTTCAACCAGACGATCATGGACAGCCTCACGCGCTACCACCGCATGAAGGGCGCCAACACGCTGTGGGTGCCGGGCACCGACCACGCGGGCATCGCGACCCAGATCGTGGTGGAGCGCCAGCTGCAGGAACAGAAGATCGGCCGCCATGACCTGGGCCGCAAGAACTTCGTCGCGCGCGTGTGGGAGTGGAAGGAAAAGTCGGGCAGCACCATCACCCAGCAGATGCGCCGCATGGGCGACACGGTCGACTGGAGCCGCGAATACTTCACGATGGACGACGACCTCTCCAAGGTCGTGACGCACACCTTCGTGAAGCTGTATGAAGAAGGCCTGATCTACCGCGGCAAGCGCCTGGGCAACTGGGACCCGGTGCTCAAGACCTCGGTGAGCGACCTCGAAGTCGAGAGCGAGGAAGAAGACGGCTCGCTCTGGCACATCGCCTACCCGCTCGAAGACGGCAGCGGCACACTCACTGTGGCCACCACGCGCCCCGAGACCATGCTCGGCGACACGGCCGTGATGGTCCACCCCGAAGACGAGCGCTACAAGCACCTCATCGGCCAGCGCGTGAAGCTGCCGCTGGTGGACCGCCTGATCCCCATCATTGCCGACGACTACGTCGACAAGGAATTCGGCACCGGCGTGGTCAAGGTCACGCCCGCGCACGACTACAACGACTACGCAGTCGGCCAGCGCCACAAGCTCGAGGTGATCGGCATCCTCACGCTCGAGGCGACCATCAACGACAACGCGCCCGAGAAGTACCGCGGCATGGACCGCTTCGTGGTTCGCAAGGCGATCGTGGCCGACCTGGATGCGCTGGGCCTGCTGGTCGAGGTGAAGAAGCACCGCCTCATGGTGCCGCGCTGCGCACGGTCGGGCGCCGTGGTCGAGCCGATGCTCACCGACCAGTGGTACGTGGCCATGACGCGCCCCGGCGCCGACGGCCAGACGATCGCGCAGAAGGCCATCGACGTGGTCAAGTCCGGCGAGGTGCGCTTCGTGCCCGAGAACTGGGTCAACACCTACAACCACTGGATGGAGAACATCCAGGACTGGACGATCTCGCGCCAGCTCTGGTGGGGCCACCAGATCCCGGCCTGGTACGACGAAGACGGCAACGTGTACGTGGCCGAGTCCGAAGCCGAGGCACAGGCCAAGGCGCCGGGCAAGACGCTCACGCGCGACGAAGACGTGCTCGACACCTGGTACTCGTCGGCACTGGTGCCCTTCTCTTCGCTGGGCTGGCCCGAGAAGACGCAGGACCTCGCGCTGTACCTGCCCTCGACCGTGCTGGTCACGGGCTACGACATCATCTTCTTCTGGGTCGCCCGGATGATCATGATGACCAAGCACTTCCTGGGCACCGTGCCGTTCAAGGACGTGTACATGCACGGCCTGGTGCGCGACGCCCACGGCAAGAAGATGAGCAAGTCCGAAGGCAACGTGCTCGACCCGGTCGACCTGATCGACGGCATCCAGCTGCCAGAGCTGCTCGAGAAGCGCACGCAGGGCCTGCGCAAGCCCGAGACGGCGCCGGCCGTGCGCAAGAACACGCAGAAGGAATTCCCCGACGGCATCCCGGCCTTCGGCGCCGATGCACTGCGCTTCACTTTTGCCTCGCTGGCCTCGCTCGGCCGCAGCATCAACTTCGACTCGAAGCGCTGCGAGGGCTATCGCAACTTCTGCAACAAGCTGTGGAACGCCACGCGCTTCGTGCTGATGAACTGCGAAGGCCAGGACTGCGGCCTGCTGGAGCACACCAAGGAAGACTGCAAGGTCGGCGGCAAGGCGCACGGCTACCTGAAGTTCAGCCGCGCCGACTTCTGGATCGTCTCGCAGCTGCAGCGCGTCGAGGCCGAGGTGGCCAAGGGCTTCGAGGAATACCGCCTGGACAACGTCGCCAACGCGATCTACCAGTTCGCCTGGGACGAGTTCTGCGACTGGTACCTTGAAATTGCCAAGGTGCAGATCCAGACCGGCGACGATGCGCAGAAGCGCGCCACGCGCCGCACGTTGATCCGCGTGCTCGAAGCGCTGCTGCGCCTGGCGCACCCGATCATTCCCTTCATCACCGAAGAGCTGTGGCAGAAGGTCTCGAAGGTCGCGGGCCGCGAAGGCGCGTCGATCATGATCGCGGCCTATCCGCAGAGCCAGCCCGAGAAGATCGACGAGGCGGCCGAGGCCTACGTGGCGCGGCTGAAGGCGCTGGTCGACGCCTGCCGCACGCTGCGCGGCGAGATGAACGTGTCGCCCGCCACGCGTCTGCCGCTGTACGCGGTGGCCGACGACGCCGAAGGCGCGGCCTTCCTGCGCGAGGCGGCCCCGGTGCTGCAGGCGCTGGCCAAGCTCAAGGAAGTGAAGGTGTTCGACGACGAGGCCTCGTGGCAAGCCGCGGCCGAAGCGGCGCCCGTCGCGGTGGTGGGCGCAGCGCGCCTGTGCCTGCACATGGAGATCGACAAGGCGGCGGAGAAGCTGCGCATCGGCAAGGAAATCGCGCGCATCGAGGGCGAAATTGCCAAGGTGCACGGCAAGCTGGGTAACGAGGCCTTCGTGGCCAAGGCCCCGCCCGCCGTGATCGAACAGGAGCGCACGCGCCTGGTCGATTTCACCGCCACACTGGAGCGCCTGCGCGACCAGCTTGTGCGCCTCGGCTGACAGACACCCCCGGGGGGCGGGGTTTAGGATGGGCTTTCGGCTTCGCGCCGCCAAGCCCCTTCCTCCTCCCCTTTTCTCCCCGATCGAAACGACACTGAACCGCCCATGTCCACTTCTTCCCCGACGCGCATTCGCAAGGCCGTATTCCCTGTTGCAGGCTTCGGCACCCGCTTTCTGCCAGCCACCAAGGCGCAGCCCAAGGAGATGCTGCCGGTGGTCGACAAGCCGCTGATCCAGTACGCCGTCGAAGAAGCCTATGCCGCGGGCATCCGCGACATGATTTTTGTGACCGGGCGCAACAAGCGCGCGATCGAAGATCACTACGACACCGCTTACGAACTCGAAAGCCAGCTCGAAGCCAGCGGCAAGAACGCGCTGCTCGAGATCGCCCGTTCGGTGTCGCCCGACGACATGACCTGCTCGTATGTGCGTCAGCCGCGCATGCTGGGCCTGGGCCACGCCGTGCTGTGCGCCGAACACCTGGTGGGCAACGAGCCCTTCGCCGTGCTGCTGGCCGACGACCTGATGGTCGGCCCCGTCGATGGCCAGCCGGTGCTCGCGCAGATGACCGAAGCCTTCGCGCGCCTGCACGCCTCGGTGCTGGCCGTGCAGGAAGTGCCGCTGGAGCACGTCAAGCGCTACGGCATCGTGGCCGGCGAGACCGTGGAAGACGGCCTCGTGAAGGTCAGCCGCATGGTCGAGAAGCCCAAGCCCGAAGAAGCGCCCTCGCGCCTGGGCGTGGCCGGCCGCTACATCCTCACGCCCGGCGTGTTCGACGAGATCCGCAACCAGCCCAAGGGCGCGGGCGGCGAGATCCAGCTGACCGACGGCATCGCGGCGCTGATGAAGAAGGAATCGGTCTACGCCTACTCGTACAAGGGCATCCGCTACGACTGCGGCAGCAAGGAAGGCTTCCTGCAGGCCTCGGTGGAACTGGCGCTGGCGCACCCCGAAGTGGGCGAGCAGTTCCGCGACTACCTCAAGAGCCTGAAGCTCTGAGGCGCATCGGGACGCACAAGAAAAAAGGGGCCGCGGGGCCCCTTTTTTTGGCGGTCGCTGTTGGCGCTATCGCCGCTTCAGCACGTGAATGAAGTCGCTGCCCACGGTCTCCTGCGCCATCAGCTCATTGCCCGTCTGGCGCGCAAAGGCCTGGAAGTCGCGCACCGAGCCCGGATCGGTCGAGACCACCTTCAACAGCTGGCCACTCGCCATGTCGTTGAGCGACTTCTTCGCCTTCAGGATCGGCAGCGGGCAGTTGAGGCCTCGCGTGTCGATTTCGCGGTCAACTTCCATGCTTCGGCTCCTCGGGCGGCAGGTCGAGCCCGCGGCGGCGAGCCTCGTTCTCGGCCGTCGTGAAGAACACCGGCTCGTGCCCGCGCGTGCGCAGCCAGTCGGCCAGCGCATAGCCGGTGCCGGCGGGCCAGCACTTCAGGTCGGGCAGGTCGTAGAGGCGGTAGTCCACCAGTTCGGGCGAGAGCTGCACCTCGCCATCGGCCACCACGTGGTACGCGATGATGATCTGGTTCATGCGCTGGAAGTCATACACGCCGACCAGCTTGGTGGCGCTGACGTCCAGGTTGGTTTCTTCCTTCACCTCGCGCGCGATGCCACCTTCAGGCGTTTCGCCGGCCTCCATGAAGCCGGTGATGAGCGCATACATCTTGGCCGGCCAGGCCGCATTGCGCGCGAGCAGCACCTGCCCCCGGTACTCGACGATGGCCGCGAGCACGGGCGTGGGGTTGTTCCAGTGCGTGTGGCCGCAGTTCGGGCAGCGCAGGCGCTCCTTGGGGCCGCCGTCTTCCATCAACGCGATCCATTCGAGCGGGGTGGCGCAGGCCTGGCAAAACTTGGGGTGGGGCATGAGGGTCTCGGTTCTTGTGTTCTTGTTCTCGGGCTTGCGGCGCCCGATGGGCGCCGCAGCAGGATGGCGGGATCAGGCGGGGAAAACGCCGGTGGAGAGGTAGCGATCGCCGCGGTCGCACACCACGAAGACGATGGTCGCGTTCTCGACCTTCTTCGACACCTCGATGGCCGCCCACAGCGCGCCGGCCGCCGAGATGCCGCCGAAGATGCCTTCTTCGCGCGCGAGGCGCCGGCACATGTCCTCGGCGTCGTCCTGGCTCACGCTGATTTCTTCGTCGACGCGGCTCGGGTCGTAGATCTTCGGCAGGTACTCGGTCGGCCACTTGCGGATGCCGGGAATGCGCGAGCCTTCGGCCGGCTGCGCACCGACGATGCGGACCGCCGGGTTCTTTTCCTTGAGGTAGCGCGAGACACCGGTGATGGTGCCCGTGGTGCCCATGGCGCTCACGAAGTGCGTGATCTTGCCGTGCGTGTCGGTCCAGATCTCGGGGCCGGTGGTCTCGTAATGGATGCGCGGGTTGTCGGGGTTGGCGAACTGGTCGAGCACGCGGCCCTTGCCCTGCGCCACCATCTGCTCGGCCAGGTCGCGCGCGTATTCCATGCCGCCGCTCTTGGGCGTGAGCACGAGCTCGGCGCCGAAGGCCTTCATGGTCTGGGCCCGCTCGATGGACAGGTCCTCCGGCATGATCAGCACCATGCGGTAGCCCTTGATGGCCGCGGCCATCGCCAGCGCGATGCCGGTGTTGCCCGAGGTGGCTTCGATCAGCGTGTCGCCGGGCTTGATCTCGCCACGCTCCTCGGCCCGCTTGATCATCGACAGCGCCGGCCGATCCTTGACCGAACCCGCTGGGTTGTTGCCTTCGAGCTTCCCGAGAATCACGTTGCCGCGCTTGGCGTTTTCGGCCGCATGAATGCGTTGCAGGGCAACCAGAGGGGTCTTGCCGATGGCATCTTCGATCGTCGGATAATTCATGCCAGCCACTGTGCCATAATTTTGGGCTTCGTTCAGAACCCTGCCCGGGTGGCGAAATTGGTAGACGCAGGGGACTCAAAATCCCCCACCGAAAGGTGTGCCGGTTCGATTCCGGCCCCGGGCACCATTGGCTTCCAGCTATCGCAACGATAGCAATAGGCGCATCGTAGGCTCACACCTTGGCGCAGAACCCCATGCCACCCTCTCCTCTCTGATGCCAGCGCCGCTCTCAGTGCCCGGCGTTCCAGAACCCCCGGTGCGGAGCCGCCGCCTCGTCCTCGAGCAACGGCCCGACCACCTCCACATGCCGCTGTCCGCGCACGAACACCTCGCGGCAGGGCAGCGAGAAGGTCGGGTTTTCCGGGTGGTCGCCGGTCAGGCCGAGCAATGCGTGTTCCGACAGCGCATAGACCACGCGGCCGATGTTCGTCCAGTAGATCGCGCCGGCGCACATGCAGCAGGGCTCGGCGCTGGTGAACAGCGTGCAGCGCGCCAGCTGTTCCGGCGTCAGGCGCCGCGCCGCCTGCGCGGCCGCGACCAGTTCGGCGTGCTGCGTGGGGTCGCCTTCGGGCGGCATCGAGTTGTTGCCGGCGGTGACGACGACCTCGCCGTGCTCATCGGCCACCAGCGCAGCGAAAGGATGCCGGCCGCGCGCCTTCGATTCGTCAGACAGCGCGATCGTCATGCGCAGCAGTTCGAGGTCGCGCGGCGAGAGGGAAGCTGGCGTGGGGGTGGTGTTCATTGCAGTGAAAGCTCTTCAGAAGGAAAAGAAAAAGGAAAAAAGCGAGACGGGTCAGCGCGCCACGGCGGCATGCGCCTCTTCATCGGCCAGCGCCGTGCCCCGGTTCAACAGCAGGTTGAGCAGCACCGCCGTGATCGCAGCCAGGAAGATGCCGCTTTCGAGCACCAGCCGCAACGGGCCGCTGGCGTGCGCGAACAGCGCCGGGAACGACATCGGCAGCACGCCCACGCTCACCGACACCGCCACGATGATGGCGTTGCGCGTGCCCTCGAAGCGCACGCGCGAAAGCTCCTGGATGCCCGCCACGGTCGTCATGCCGAACATCACGATCGCGCAGCCGCCGAGCACGGGCCGCGGCACCGAAGCGATCAGTGCGCCCAGCTTGGGGAACATGCCCATCAGCACCATGATCGCGCCGGCCGAGGCCACCACGTAGCGGCTCTTGATGCCCGACAGTGCGATGAGCCCGGTGTTCTGCGTGAAGGCGTTGTAGGGAAAGCTGTTGAAGACGCCACCGATCATGGTCGAGAGCCCGTCGGCGCGGAAGGCGTTGCCCAGCGTCGCCTGGGTCGAGGGGCGTCCGACGATCTGCCCGATGGCCAGGCAGTTGCCGGTGGTCTCGGCCATGATGACCATCATCGCGAGCGTCATGATGAGGATCGGCGTCAGCCCGAACGCGGGCAGACCGAAGGCGAAGGGCGCACTCACCTCGAACCACGCCGCATGGCCCACCTGCACGAAGTCGGTGAGCCCGAACGCCGCCGCAATGGCCGTGCCCGCCACCAGCCCCAGCAGCACCGCGAGATTGCCGACGAAGCCGCTGAAGCGGGCGTAGACGAACAGCGTGATGGCGATGGTCACCAGGCCGAGCAGCAAATTCGGCACGCTGCCGAAGTCGGCCGCATCCGGGTTGCCCCCGCCCAGCCAGATGGCGGCCGCCGGCATCAGCGAGATGCCGATCACGGTGATCAGGCTGCCGATCACCACCGGCGGAAAGAAGCGCAGCAGCCGACTGATGGCCGGCGCCAGCAGCACCGTGATCGCGCCGCCCGCGATGACGGCGCCGAACACGTGAGGCAGGCCGTATTCCTTGCCGATCATGATCATCGGCGCCAGCGCGATGAACGAGCAGGCCTGCACCAGCGGCAGCCGGGCGCCGAATTTCCAGAAGCCCAGGGTCTGGATCAGCGTGGCGATGCCGGAGGTCAGCAGGTTGGCGTTGATGAGCGTCACGATCTGCGCCTGCGTAAGCCCGAGCGCGCTGCCCAGGATCAACGGCACCGCCACCGCACCCGCATAGAGCACCAGCACATGCTGCAGGCCGTAGGTTGCCATCTGCTGCGGGGGCAGCACTTCGTCCACGGGGTGGACGCCGGAAGAGGGGTTCATCGCAAGTCTCCGCGTTGTAGGTCTGTGTGTCTGTCTCGCTGCCTGTCGCCTGGCGTCGGACGGGACGGATGATCGATGGCCTGCATCGGGAGCCAAAGTTAGTATTCATCGTTTTTTTCGATGGAAGACGAACGCCGTGCGCTATTCACTGGAGCAGCTCGAGACCTTTGTCGCCGTGGCGCGTGCCGGCTCTTTCTCGGCGGCGGCGCGTCAGCTCGGCAAGACCCAGTCGACGGTGAGCGCGGCCATCGGCAACCTCGAGGTCGACCTGGGCGTGGCACTGTTCGACCGTGCGACCAAGATCCCCACGCTGACCGAGGCCGGCCGCCGCCTGCTGCGCGAGGCCCACGGCGTGCTGGACCGCTGCCTGGCACTGGAGGGGCATGCGCAGAGCCTGTCGGAATCGGTCGAACCCGGCCTGACGCTGGCCATCGAGATTCCCTACAACGTGCTGATGCCCGCATTTGCCGCCTTCGCCGAGCGCTTTCCGCATGTCGACCTCGAAGTGCGGCATCCGCTGCACGGCGACGTGAGCGCGCTGGTGCGCGAGGGCGAGGCGCAACTGGGCATCGGCTTCGCGCAACCGGGCTATGCGCGCGAGCTGGACTTCGTGCAGATGGGCAAGCTGGTGATGGCGCACGTGGCCGCGCGCGGGCACCCGCTGGCGGCGCTGTCCACGGTCAACTTCAGCGACCTGCGCCAACACCGCCGGCTCGCCTTCAGCGCCCATAGCGAGCGGCTGCCCACTACCGAATACCTCGACGCCACGCACTGCTGGCGCGCCGAGAGCTACCTCGCACTGCTCGAGATGACACGCGCCGGCCTCGGCTGGGCCACGCTGCCGCGCATGCTGGTGCGGCGCGAACTGGCCGACGGCGACCTGGTGGAACTGCAGCTGGGCGCCTACCCGCACACCGACTGGCTGCTGGGCGTCGACCTGCTGTGGAACAAGGCGCGCCCGCTCGGCAAGGCGGGCAGCTGGCTGCGCGCCGAGCTGGCGCGCTTCAAGGTGTCGGAGACCGACAGCGCCGGGCATCCGACGGCCTTCTGAGGCGCGCTGTCTGCGTGCTGCTTCTTGTCAGCGCCGCGTCATGGGCTCTTCTGCATCCAGGCGTGCTTCTGCCTGCTCGATCCACTCCAGGCACTTTGCCTTGACGATTTCAATGCTGTCGGGATCTGGCGTGCGACCCAGACTCAGCGCGATCTTGCAGCGCTGCTCGCCTCGGCAGGCGATGTCCGCAACGGCGTAGAGCACGCCACCGTCCAGATAGGTTCGGGAGATGGTACAGACCCACGGGCCCGACCTGCCGGCGTATGTGAACGCCTCGCCATCCATGTGGCACCTCGCAGTACTAGGTACAAGCGTGGCACCCGGATTGATGATTGGCGCGAGCAGAAAGTGGATTCACCGTAGCACGATCAATTCCCTTTCACCACTGTGGCAACCCACCGATTCCGGTGGACTCCCATGAATGCGGTATTTGGTTTGCAGATGGCGCATCTAAATTTGGCGGGTCCCCGTATCCAGGAGCCGTCATGACAAAGGGAATCACCGCGCGCAACCTCTTGTCGGCCATGGCCCTGTCGGTCTGTGTGCTGGCCCTCCCCTCCGTGGCGCTGGCCCAGGTCAATCCCGAGATCGCGAATTGCAGCGAGCTGAAGGACAAAGCCACCATCACCCAGGCCGACCTGTGCGCCGCGCACGTGGGGTGTCGCTTCGTACTGAACGTGCAGAAGACCTGCGCGCGCGCCAAGGGCTACCTGGAGCGCTTGCAGGCCGCCATCGGCGAGGGCACGCGCACCTTGCTGTTCGGCTATCGCAAGGAAATCACGCCCGATGCGGTGTTCACCGCGACGCTGGAGGGCGAAGACCGCGAGAACGAGCGCAAGCTCGGCGGCCTGGAGGCGCCGCAACGGCTGTCGAAGGAAATCGGGGCCCGGGTGCGCGATGTGGGCACCGGCGACACGCTGTCGGGCAAGGGCACGTCCAACACGACCTGGGTCTACTACGGGCAAACCAAGGACGGCCAGCTCGACGGCAACGGCACACGCATCTTTTCCGATGGCGAGATACAACGCGGCCGCTTCAGCGGCGGCCGGATGAATGGCCCCGGCGACATCCTGTACGCACCGAACGGGAGTCGCTACGTTGGCGAGCTGGCCGAGGGCAAGCGTGACGGACAGGGCCTGTACACCTTCAGCAACGGTGCCACGCAGTCCGGCACCTGGGGCAAGGACCGCTCGTTCCAGGGGACCTACATCCGCGGCGACGGCGTGCGGTTCGAAGGGCTTCGCCTGGACAGCAAGCACGCCCAGGGGCGTGAATACCGCGCCGACGGGACACTGGCCGAGGAAGGCCGTTACGAGAACGGGGTGCTGTCGGTCGGCGCCCGCATCGACGCCGAAGGCAACCGGACCGAGATCAACCTGCCGCGCGACCGCGAAACCGCCGCGCGGGCCGAAGCCGAGAAGACCCGGTTGGCGGCCGAGGCCGAAAGGCAGCGCAAGCAGGAGCTGGCCGCCCAGGCCGAACAGCAGTTCCGCGCCAGCCTGCAGACGATGAACCCCGGCCAGCTCTTCGCGCGTGCCGACGAACTGACCGCCCAGGGCGACCGCGCACGCGCCCGCGAAGTGCAACGCGCCCTGATGAGCCGCTTCCCCGATCACCCGCTGGCCACCACGGCCGCACGCCAGATGTCGGGCGAATCCGGTGGCGGCGCCTCAACGGGCGGCAGTTCGGCCTCGACAGGGGGCACCGCCGCACCCGCCCGGCCCGCGGGCGGGCGCCTTTCCGCCCAGGCCTGCGAGGCCATGAAGCAGTCGGTCATCACGGCCCGGGTTCCGCCCAATGCATCCATCACCGCCAGCCAGGAGACGGTGATGTTCATGACGAAGACGGTGCTGGACATGATCGCCGCCGGTTGCCCCACCGAGTCCGGCGTGACACCCGCACAGATCGAGGCCGAACGGAAGCTGCGCCAACAGCAGTACGCGGCCGCGGAGAGCGCCTGCAACGCGGTGCAGTCGGGAGGGCGCCGGTGCGTACCCCAAGCCCACCGGTGACCGCATGCGGAAGAGAGGGTGATCCCACATGACCGCCACCCCCTTGATCCTCTACTACGACATGAGCGAGAAGCTGTCGGACCATCTGCGCGCAACGCGCGCCTACCCCGAGAAATTCGTCCTCAGTCCCCTGCTGCACGAGGACTATCTGCGCGACGTGGCCCTGCTCAGCCACACCCTTGAAAAAGACCTCGATCCCGCCACGCACATGGGCGTGCCCATCGAGATTTCCGACGGCTCGCCGGGCGTCATGGTGGCCTCCGACGGCACCGAGGTCTGGCTGTTGTGATGCCCTTTCATGAACACGCAGCCGGACACAGACAACCGCAGGAGAGGAGAAAGAACATGTGGATCATTCGCGCACTGATCACGGCGAGCCTTTTGTTCGGCAACGCCGCGCACGCACAGGCTGCGGGCGGTGACGGCACCGACAGCCATTGCGTCACGGGCAAGGACAACACGCTGTTCAACAAGTGCAGCTACAGCGTCGACGTGGGCTTCTGCGTCGAGAACCCGCAGCAGACCAAGAACTTCTTCGACGGCTCCGACGCCTTCCGTTGCCCCAACGGCGGCCTCAGTACGCTGGGCCCCGGCAAGAAGGAAGGCAACATCCTTCACGGCACCGTGCACTGGTGGGCCTGCTCGACCAAGCACCGGGGCACGGGCAGATGGCGGTATGTGGAAGGCGCGGGCTACAGGGGCTACTGCTTCTCCGAGAAGGACGCGAAGGCCGGCAACGCGGCGTCGTCCACGCGAACCCGCGCCTCCGCCGAAGAATGCAAGGCACTCCAGCAACGCGCCTTGCAGGCCTCCGGTCCCAGCGCGGACAGGGTCCACAACTACACGATGATCGAGTACCTCGACCGCAACTGCGGCAACCTGACAGCGGAAGATCGCGCGGCCACGCGCAAGGTCTATCAGCAGGAATACGTGAGGCTTGTCGCGGAGTGCAGGTCTTCGGGCGCGAAGAATTGCGATTCGGCCTCCGGCCAGAGCGACAGCACGACGGTGCAGCGCCCGGTGACACCGCCAACGCCGACGCCCGGCGTCGCGTCAGGTGCAGGACCGGTTCGCGGCAATTCTTCCGTCGAGTCCCTCATCGCGGCTTGCTCGCGGGAAATCAGGGCCGCCGGCGACGCCTTCTATTCGGCCCAGGTGGAAGCCGACCGGGTGTTCCGACGCACGGGCGGTGGCTTGTCCGCGGCGGCCTGGCAGAAGGAAATGATGGAGAAGGCCACGCAGCAGGCGCACGGCGTACTGAAACTCCCGCCGGACGATCTGCGCCGGAACTACAAGGGCCTGATGGACGAGGCGGCGTCGCGCGCCAACGGCTATGTCAACGACAGGAGCCGGCACGATCCCCACCATGAGAACGCCTTGCTGAATGCGTGCCTCAACAAGGCGCGCCTCGACGGCCGGTAGGAACGCGGAGGGTGCTGGTCGCTCAGGGCGTCTTGAAGGCCGCCACTGCGCGAATCTCCACCCGCAGCGCCGGCCGCGCCAGGGCTGCCACGCCGAGGATCGTCCAGGCCGGGAAGTCCTCGGTGATGTAGCGGTCCTTCACCTCGCGAAAGCCGGCCAGTTCGCTGTCGACGTCCACGTGGTAGCTCACGATCTCCACCAGGTCGGCGAAACCGAGGCCCGCGCTTTCCAGCACGACACCGAGCCTGCGGAAGGCCCAGTCGGCTTGCTCCAGAGCCGTGTCCGGCACGCTGCCGTCGGCGCGCAGGCCCACCTGCCCCGCCACGAACAGCAGGCCGCCGGCCTTGACGCCCGGCGCGTACTTGAAGGTGTCGAAGACGGCCGTCGAGCCGAAGGTCGGGTGGCCGTCGGGGATGCGAACGCTTTGCTTGCTCACGGGGTTGCGCCTTTCAAGCTTCCGCGGGCTGCAGGCCGGTATGCACGGTCGGATGCGCCAGCCGCACGCGCAGCTCGCGCTTGAGCCGCGTGTTGTCCAGCCGGCGCGATTCGCCCATGAAGCTCAGCAGTTGCAGCGGCAGTTGCCGCTCGGCCTCGTCGCGCGCCACGCGCGGCGGGCGGGCCATGCCGTAGAGATCGGCGGCCAGGTCGAAGTAGTCGCCCATGCGCAGCTCGGTGTCGTCCGACGCGTGCACCACGCGCTGCGGCCGGCCACGGAACAGCGCCGCTTCGCAGGCGCGCGCGAGGTCGTCGGCGTGGATATGGCTGGTGTAGACGTCATCCTCGCGCCGCAGCACGGGCGTGCCGCGCTGCAGGCGGGCGCGCGGCGTGCCGTTCTCGCGGTCGGGCGCGTAGATGCCCGGGATGCGCAGGATGCTGGCGCGCACGCCCGTGCTGCGGCCGAACCAGCGCACGGCGCGCTCGGCATCGACACGCCGGTGCGAACGTGGGGTGTCGGGCCGCACGCTGCGTGTTTCGCTCACGCGCGCGCCGCCACAGTCGCCGTAGACACCGCTGGTCGAGCCGTAGACCAGCGTCGACGGCAGCGAGCGCAGCCGCAGTGCGTGCGCCAGCGCGGCGGTGCGCTGGTCGCGCCACCAGGCGGCCCCACCGTCGCGCGCGGGCGGTGCCAGGTGCAGCACGCGGGTGGCGATGCCCGCCAGCCGGCGCAGGGTGGCGGCGTCGTCCAGGTTGCCCACCAAAGGCCGGATACCGGCCGCGCGCAGCGCCGCCACGCGCTCGGCCGAAGACGTGAGCGCCACCAGCTGCACGCGCCCACGCAGGTCGCGCGCCACGCGCTGGCCGACGTCGCCGCAGCCGACGATCAGCAGGCGCTCGCGCCGGAACCGGGCCGGCAGTGCGCCGGAGGGACTATTGATTGAAGGCAAAATCCGGTTTCCTGTCTCAATTCAGTTGATCCCGGCCGCAAGCAGCCGGGAAGTTCACCCCCGAAGAATACCGATGACTTCCACAGCGCCGCACGAAGCGGGCTTTTCCATCACCGTCGAACCCAGCGGGCGCCACTTCGTGGTCCAGGGCGACGAGACCATCCTCGCCGCCGGCATCCGCCAGGGCATCGGCCTGCCCTACGGCTGCAAGGACGGCGCCTGCGGTTCCTGCAAGTGCAAGAAGCTGTCGGGCGAGGTCACGCTCGGCCCGCACCAGAGCAAGGCCCTGAGCGCGGAAGAACAGATCGCCGGCTATGTGCTGACCTGCTGCGCCCACCCGACCAGCGACGTGGTGCTCGAATCGCGCCAGGTCACCGAGGCCGGCGCGTTGCCGATCCGCAAGATGCCGGTGCGCGTGATGGCGCTCACGCGCCAGTCGCACGACGTGATCCAGCTGCGCCTGCAACTGCCGGCCGGCGAGCCGCTGCAGTTCTACGCAGGCCAGTACGTCGAGTTCATCCTGCGCGACGGCGCGCGCCGCAGCTACTCGATGGCGAACGCGCCGCACACGGTGGCCGTGCCCGGCACGGGCCTCGAGCTGCACCTGCGCCACCTGCCGGGCGGCAAGTTCACCGACCACGTCTTCGGCACGATGAAGGAAAAGGAAATCCTGCGCATCGAAGGCCCGTTCGGCAGCTTCTTCCTGCGCGAGGACTCCGACAAGCCGATGATCCTGCTGGCCTCGGGCACGGGCTTCGCGCCGATCAAGGCGCTGATCGAGCACATGAAGTTCAAGGGCATCGAGCGCCCCGCGGCGGTCTACTGGGGCGGGCGCCGCCCCGAAGACCTCTACATGGACGGCTGGCTGCGCGAGCAGCTGGCCGAGATGCCGAACCTGCGCTACGTGCCCGTGGTGTCGAACGCCACGCCGGAAGACAACTGGACCGGCCGCACCGGCTTCGTGCACCAGGCCGTGCTGGAAGACTTCACCGATCTGTCGGGCCATCAGGTGTACGCCTGCGGCGCGCCGATCGTGGTCGATTCGGCCAAGCGCGACTACGTGGCACTGGCGGGCCTGCCCGAAGAAGAATTCTTCGCCGACGCCTTCACCACCGAAGCCGACAAGGCAATTCCCTGAGCCTTCGCACCCTCTTTCCTTTCCGCAGAACAACATGAAGACGAGACACTTCCTCCTGACCGTGATCGCCGCAGCCGCCGCGCTCGGCACCGGCCTCGCATCCGCGCAGCAGCAGCAACGCCCGATCCGCCTCGTCGTGCCCTACGCGGCCGGCGGCCCGATCGACAACACCGCGCGCATCCTGGCCGAGCGCGTGAAGGACACGCTGGGCGGCCCGGTCATCATCGACAACAAGCCCGGTGCGGGCGGCAACATCGGCGCCGACTTCGTCGCCAAGGCAGCGCCGGACGGCCTCACCATCGGCATCGCGGCCACCGCCACGAACGCCGTGAATCCGTGGCTCTACAGCAAGATCCCGTTCAACGCCGCGACCGACTTCGCGCCGATCACGCAGATGGTGCGCGTGCCCAACGTGCTGGTGATGAACGCCGACACGGCCAGGCGACTGAACATCCAGACGCTGCCCGACCTCATCCGCTACGCCAAGGCCAACCCCGCCAAGCTCAACTACGGCAGCGGCGGCAACGGCAGCGCCGGCCACCTCGCGGGCGAACTGTTCAAGAAGGAAGCGGGCATCTTCGCGCTGCACATTCCGTACAACGGCGGCAACCCGGCGCAGCTGGCGCTGCTGTCGGGACAGGTCGACTTCAACTTCGACAACCTCGCCACGGCCGCGCCGAACATCCGCTCGGGCAAGCTGAAGGCGATCGCGGTCACGACGCTGCAGCGCAGCAGCGCCCTGCCCGACGTGCCGCCCGTGGCCGACACGCTCAAGGGCTTCTCGATCGACACCTGGTGGGGCCTCGTCGCGCCGGCCGGCACGCCGCACGACGTGGTCGTGAAGCTGAATCGGGCCTTCGTCGACGCGCTGAACACGCCGGAAACGAAGACGCGTTTCGCCGCGATGC
The DNA here is from genome assembly GCF_003581445.1 of Acidovorax cavernicola. Taxonomy (NCBI): domain Bacteria; kingdom Pseudomonadati; phylum Pseudomonadota; class Betaproteobacteria; order Burkholderiales; family Comamonadaceae; genus Acidovorax; species Acidovorax cavernicola. The sequence goes on from NZ_QXMN01000022.1 coordinate 16,003, forward strand.
TGGCCGAGCCCGTCGGCAATTCGCCGGAACAGTTCGGCGCCTTCATGAAGAGCGAACTGGGCAAGTACGAGAAGGTGGTCAAGGCCACAGGGGCGAAGGTGGACTGACGAGGTCGTCCAGGGGCGGCGCTTCCTTTTCGCCCGTGGACGCCACAGCCGCCTCGCCCTGGTACGAGCGCAACCCCGCGAGGTCGAGCACTTCGACACCGCCGTGCTCCACGCGCAACAGCCCGTCGCGCTGCAAGGCATGCAGCGCACGGTTGGCACGCTGGCGCGATACCGCCGACAGCAACCCGATCTCGTCCTGGCTCAAGCGCACGAAACGGTTGGCGCTCGGATAGAGGATCGGATCGAACAGGCTGGCCAGGCAGCGCGCCACGCGCGCGTCCGGCCCCAGCAGCCGGTCGAATTCCATCAGGCCGATGAAGAGGCTCAGTCGCGCATTGATGTGTAACAACAGAAACCGATTGAACTCGATGTTCGAGGCCAGGAGGCGCTCGAACGTCTGCCGAGGGATGCAGGCCACGCGCGTCGGCCGCACCGCCACGCCGTCGTAGCGCCAGCATCCGGGCGTGATCAGCGAACCTTCGCCGCTCCAGCCGCCGGCGGTCACACCGGTGAATGTGGAGATGCGTCCATCGGGCAGCGACACCGACATCTTGAGCAGGCCGTCCATCACGCCAATCCAGTGATCGGCGGGCTCGCCACGCCGCACCACGAAGCCGCCGGCCGGGACCACGCGCTCGTGCGACTCCTGCACGACGCGATCGAGTTCGTCGTCCGTGAGCGCACGCGCCCACAAGCTCTCTCGGAGCATGTTCTCCAACGCGTTCGACATCGCGCCTCCTGCTGTCTTCCCTCGTGACATCGCATCAGCCGATCCGTCGCAGGCGCCGGTCGGCGGGGGTCCGTAAGAAATGTCTTTCCAACGACATCCTCGGCGCGGCGATGGTGCCACAGTCATCCGCGTTCGCCAAACAACAAGGAGACAACGATGAAGCGTTCGAACAAGGACCCGCGCCCCGTGCGCGGACCGGACGACGGGGATGCGCACGGCCTGCGCCGCCGCGACGTGCTCGGCTATGCAACCGCCGCGCCGCTGGCGTCGGCCGCAGCCGGATTAGTAGGACTGGGCGCCCTCACCGCGCCCGCCTCGGCGGTCGCCGCGCTGCTGCCGATGACACCACCCGACACCACCGACCTGATCGATATCGGCGACGCAGTCACGCTGACGTCGCTGCCGACCATGGCGCTGGTGAAGGTGACGAACACCGGCAACGGCCGCGTGCGGCTTGCACTGCCGCGCCTCGAAGTAGGCCAGGGCATCGCCACGGCGACCGCGATGATGCTGGCGGACAAGATGCGCCTGCCGCTGAGCGCGATCGAGGTCACGTCGGCCGACGCCAGCCCCGAACTGATCTGGAACCAGCTCACCGGCGGCTCGTCGAGCGTGCGATCGATGCATGCCGGCATGCCGACGCTGGGAGGCCTGGGCGGTCTGCTCTCGGGCTCCACGCCCTCGGTGGTCGGCCAGCGCGTGACCCGGCTCGACGCACTGGACATCGTCACTGGCCGCAAGAAGTTCACGCTCGACCAAGCGGTGCCCGGCGCCAAGCCGACGATGGTGCGGCGCCCGCCGACCATCAACGGCAAGTTCGTCAGCATCAACAACATGAACACGGTGATGGGCATGCCGGGCGTGATCGGCGTGGTGCCGATCCCCGCCACCAACGGCATCACGCCGACGCCGCCGGGCGTGGCCGTGATGGCCGAGACCTTCGGACAGGCCTGGGCCGCGGTGAACGCACTCGACGTGACGTGGGCCGCCGGCCCGCTCGACGGCGAGTCGAACACCACCATCATGCGCAAGCTGAAGTCGTCGCTGCTGCCCTTTGCGCTGCCGCCGCTGGGTGCGCTGACGGTCGAGGCCGAGTTCGAGTTCGCGCCGGCCGCGCACTGCCCGATGGAAGTCGAATGTGCGATTGCCGACGTGCGAGCCGATCGCGCCGAAATCTGGGCCGGCCTGCAGAGCCCCATCGTCACGCAGCAGGCCGTGGCCGCGGAGCTGGGCCTGCCGCTCAGCAAGGTCGTGGTGCATGCCGTACCTTCGGGTGGCTCCTTCGGGCGCCGCCTGTTCTGGGACCCGGTGCTGCAGGCGATCCAGGTGTCGAAGGCGCTCGGACGCCCCTGCCGCCTGATGTACCACCGCACCGACGACATGCGCCACACGCGCATCCGTCCGCCGATCTACCAGAAGGCGCGCGCCACGATGCTGCTGGGCCAGGTGATCTCTTTTGAACAGCGCATCGCCAGCGTGCGCCTGGACACGCGCCACGGCTTCGGCAACATGCTCGAAGCCGCCGTCATCGCGCTGCCCAACGCCTTTCCGCAGACGGTGGGCAACTTCGCGATCGAGCAGATCATGTTCAAGACCATGGTCACCTCGCCGTACAACTTCGGCGTCACGACCAAGCTGCTGACGCCGGTGCCGATGGACATGAACACCTGCTCGTACCGCTCGGTGCACATCCAGCCCGCGCGGCTGGTGGAAGAGATCCTGGTCGACGAGATGGCCAAGGCGGCGCGCAAGGACCCGGTCGCCTTCCGGCTCGAGTACCTGCGCCTGCCGCGCGCCCGCGCAGTGCTGAAGGCCGTGGCGGAAGCCGCGCAGTGGGGCAAGGCGATGCCGGCGGGCTTCGCGCAGGGCGTGGGCGTGCACCAGGAGTCGAAGTCGTTCACCGCCTGCATCGTCGAAATCGACGCACGCGTGCCTTCGGCCGCGAAGGTGGTGCGCGCGACCATCGCCATCGACGTCGGCACGCCGATCAATCCATCAGGCATCGAGGCGCAGCTGCAGGGCGGCCTGTGCGAGTCGATCGCGCTGGTGCTCACCGCGGGCCTGCACATCCAGAACGGCCTGCCGCTGGAGGGCAGCTATTCTCAGTACCACTTCTCGCGCATGAAGAACTACCCGAAGGACGTGAAGATCATCATCATGCCGGCCAGCGGCGAGGCCATCGGCGGTCTCGGCGAGGTCGGGCTGTCGGCCAGTTCAGGCGCGATCGCCAACGCCTACGGGCGCGCCACCGGCATCAAGCCGCGCAGCTTCCCGCTGAACTTCCCGGTCGACTTCACGCCGATCCCGCCGGGCAAGCTGCCCACGCCCGTCAACGTTCCGATCCCCGCCTGAGGAGAACCACCATGCCAGTGCAATCTTTCAAGGTGAACGGCCAGCACGTCGATGTCGAGGCGCCCGACGACCTGGCGCTGCTGTGGGTGCTGCGTGACAAGCTCGGCATCACCGGCCCGAAGTACGGCTGCGGCATCAACGTGTGCAAGGCCTGCACCTGCCACGTGGACGGCAAGGCCGTGACGACCTGCTCGGTGCGCGTGTCCGACGTGCGCGGCCGTCAGGTGACGACCATCGAAGGCCTGGCCAACGGCAACACGCTGCACCCGGTGCAGCAGGCCTGGATGAACCTCGATGTGCCGCAGTGCGGCTTCTGCCAACCGGGCCAGATCATGGCGGCGGTAGACCTGCTGCGCCGCACGCGCACCCCGACGGATGCCGACATCGACGCCATCGAGAACGTGTGCCGCTGCGGCACCTACGGCCGCATCCGCGAGGCGATCAAGGCCGCCGCCGCGATGATGGGATAAGCAGAGGGGAAAAGGAAAAACGGCCAGCCACCGCGCGCTGCGGTGCTGGCCGTTCAGTGCTTGCCGGTGCTTACTCGCCGAGGTAGGCGGCGCGCACGCGCGGATCGCGCAGCAGTTCCTTGGCGTCGCCGTTCATCGTGATGAGGCCCGACTCCATGACGTAGCCACGGTCGGCCAGCTGCAGCGCGCGGTTGGCGTTCTGCTCCACCAGCAGGATGGTCACGCCTTGTTCGGCCACGGTCTGCACCACTTCGAAGATCTTGTCGCACATGATCGGCGACAGGCCCATGGTGGGTTCGTCCAGCAGCAGCACCTTCGGGCGCGCCATGAGAGCGCGGCCCATGGCCAGCATCTGCTGTTCGCCGCCCGACATCGTGCCGGCCAGCTGGTCCTTGCGCTCGCGCAGGCGCGGGAAGGTCACGAACACGCGCTCCATGTCGCTCGCGATCTCGGCCTTGTCGCTGCGGATGTAGGCGCCGATCTGCAGGTTCTCGGTGATCGTCATGCGCGTAAACACGCCGCGGCCTTCGGGCACCATCACGAGGCCCTCGCCCACCAGGTCCCAGGCGCCGCGGCCCTTGATGCTGCGGCCCAGGAACTCGATATCGCCCGCGCCCGCCGGCAGCGTGCCGGTGATGGCCTTCATGGTGGTGGTCTTGCCGGCGCCGTTGGAGCCGATGAGCGAGACCAGCTCGCCCTCGAACACGTCGAAATCGACGCCCTTCACGGCCTGGATGCCGCCGTAGCCCACCTTGAGGCCGCGGACCTTGAGCAGGTTCTTGCCCGCTGCCTTGGCGGCGGCCGGTGCCGTCGCGGTTGCCATCGTTGCTTCTGCGGTGCTCATCTCAGTGTCCTCCGGTGCCGAGGTAAGCCTCGATCACCTTTTCATTCTTCTGTACCTCGACCGGGCTGCCCTCGGCAATCTGCTTGCCGTAGTCGAGCACGGTGACGCGGTCGCACAGGCCCATGATGAGCTTGACGTCGTGTTCGATGATCAGGATCGTGCGGTTGTCCTTGCGGATGCGGTCGATCAGTTCGCGCAGCAGGACCTTCTCGGTCGAGTTCATGCCGGCGGCCGGCTCGTCCAGCGCGATGAGCTGGGGGTCGGTGGCCAGTGCGCGGGCGATCTCGAGGCGACGCTGGTCGCCGTAGCTCAGCGTGCGCGCCTTGTAGTCGGCGAACTTGCCGATGCCCACGTAGTCGAGCAGCTCCTGCGCGCGCTTGGCGATGGCGGCCTCTTCGGCCTTGAAGCCCTTGGTGCGCAGCATGGCGCCGAACACGCCGGAGTGCGTGCGGATGTGGCGCCCGACCATCACGTTCTCCAGTGCCGTCATTTCGGCGAAGAGGCGGATGTTCTGGAAGGTGCGCGCGATGCCGGCCTTGGCCACTTCGTGCACGGCCGTCGGCTGGTAGGGCTTGCCGGCCAGCTCGAAGGTGCCGCTGTCGGGCGTGTACAGCCCGGTGATCACGTTGAAGAAGGTCGTCTTGCCGGCGCCGTTGGGGCCGATGAGTCCGTAGACCTGGCCGCGCTTGATGGTGATGCCCACGTCCGAGAGGGCCTGCAGCCCGCCGAAGCGTTTGGAGATGCCGCGAACGTCGAGGATGGTGTCTGTCGTCATGTCTGTATTTCCTCGGCTCACGGATTGATGGACATGGGACGCGATGCCGCACCCGGCACTTCGTCAGCGGGCGAGTCGACGCCCGGTGCGTGGGTCTGCAGCGTTCCGGGCGCCACGGCCGCATGGGTCGGGTCGACGGGCGCGCCGTTCTTCTTGGTCAGCGTCTTGCCATGCTCCGGCGAGGGCCACAGGCCGCGCGGACGCATCAGCATGATGACGATCATGGCCAGCGCGATGAACAGCTGGCGCAGGATGGACGCGTCGAGCCGGCCATCGGTCATCGCCTGCAGCGGACCGGCCACGTAGCGCAGCACTTCGGGCAGCGCGGCCAGCAGCACCGCGCCCAGGATGACGCCGGGCAGGTGCCCGATGCCGCCGAGCACCACCATGGCAACGATCATCACCGACTCCATCAGGCTGAAGGACTCGGGCGACACGAAGCCTTGGAAGGCCGCGAACATCGCACCCGACACGCCGCCGAAGCTCGCGCCCATGCCGAAGGCCAGCAGCTTCATGTTGCGGGTGTTGATGCCCATCGCCTTGGCAGCGATTTCATCTTCGCGGATGGCCATCCAGGCACGGCCGATGCGCGAGATCTGCAGCCGGTGCGAAATGATGATGGTGGCCACCACGAGCGCCAGGAACAGGTAGTAGTACAGCGTGACCGAGGAGATCGTGAAGCCGTCGAACTTCCAGGACTTGCCCAGGTCGAGTCCCCAGAACTTGATGGAGTCGATGGCCGTGATGCCCTTCGGCCCGTTGGTGATGTTGATCGGCTGGTCGAGGTTGTTCAGGAACACCCGGATGATTTCACCGAAGCCGAGCGTCACGATGGCGAGGTAGTCGCCGCGCAGCTTCAGCGTGGGCGCACCCAGCAGCGCGCCGAGCAACCCGGCCACCACCAGCGCAAGCGGAATCACGATCAGCAGCGAGGTGTGCAGCCCGTTCGGGAACATCGCCTTGAACCACGGAAAGGTGTCCGACAGGTGCGAGGAGCCCATCAGCGCGAACAGGTACGCGCCGACTGCAAAGAAGGCCACATAGCCCAGGTCGAGCAGGCCGGCATAACCGACCACGATGTTCAGGCCGAGCGCGAGCATCACGTAGAGCAATGCGATGTCGGCGATGCGCACCCAGGCATTGCCCTGGCTCTGCAACAGGATCGGCAGCGCCAGCACGGCGATCACGCCGAGGGTGTAGAGCGCGAGGTTCTTGCTGTTCTTCATGGTGTGCTGCTCCTCAGGCCCGGTCCGCCACGCGCTCGCCGAGCAGACCCGAAGGCCGCAGCGTGAGCATCACGATCAGCACGATGAAAGCGAAGATGTCGCTGTAGTTGCTGCCCAGCACGCCACCCGTGAGGGTGCCGATGTAGCCGGAGCCGATGGCCTCGATGAGGCCCAGCAGGATGCCGCCGACCACTGCGCCGGCCAGGTTGCCGATGCCGCCGAACACGGCCGCGGTGAAGGCCTTGAGGCCGGGCAGGAAGCCCATCGCGTGTTGCGCGATGCCGTAGTTGGAGGCGTACATCACACCGGCGATGGCCGCGAGCACGGCGCCGATGATGAAGGTGGCCGAGATGACCATGTCGGGCCGGATGCCCATGAGCGCCGCGACGCGCGGGTTCTCGGCGGTGGCGCGCATCGCGCGGCCGAGCTTGGTGTAGTTGACCAGCCACATCAGCACCACGAGCGAGAACGCCGTGACGCTGAGGATCATCACCTGCGTGGGCGAGATCACGGCGCCGCCCACGTGGATGGGGTCGGTCGGCAGCAGGTTGGGATAAGCCTTGTTGGTCGGCTTCCAGATGATCATGGCCAGCGTCTGCAGCAGGATCGACACGCCGATGGCGGTGATGAGCGGTGCGAGCTTGGGGCTGTTGCGCAGCGGCCGGTAGGCCACTTTCTCGATCACGAAGTTGAGGGTTGCCGCAACGATGCAGGCAATGATCAAGGCGATGAGGAGGATCAGCCAGCCCGGTGTGTTGGGCATTCCGTCCTTCATGAGCCCGATGATGGTCCAGCTCGTGAGCGCCCCCACCATCAGCACTTCACCGTGCGCAAAATTGATCAGATTGATGATGCCGTACACCATGGTGTAGCCCAAGGCTATCAAGGCATACATGCTGCCGAGAACCAGACCGTTGATGATCTGCTGCAGCAATATTTCCATAACGCGATTCCCTATGTGTTGCACCTTGCGGGTGCCATTCACCTACCGAGGCACCGGTTTGGCGCCACTGGCTTGACAAGCAAAAAACCAGCCAACATGTGTCGCCGGCAGATTTGGTGGGCGGGATTTTAGTCACGCCCCGGTGCGGTTTTGGGGCGGGATGACCGGGGTTTACCCGCTCACCTCATGCTGTATGCGCTTGAGGTCATGCGTCGCGTGGGCGCATGTTGCAACACAGTATCAATCGTCTTTTTCAGCGTTTCGGCGGCGCAATTCGCGCAGCTTTTCGCCGATGCGGATTTCGAGTCCGCGCTCGACCGGCTCATAGAAAACCTGGCCTTCCAGGCCCTCGGGCAGGTAGCGCTCGCCGGCGGCGAAACCGCCCTCCTCGTCGTGCGCGTAGCGGTAACCCTTGCCGTAGTCGAGCTCTTTCATGAGCTTGGTGGGCGCATTGCGCAGGTGCATCGGCACCGGGCGCGTGGTGTCCTTCTTCACCAGGGCGCGCACCGCGTTGTAGGCCTTGTAGACCGCGTTCGACTTGGGTGCGATGGCCAGGTAGACCACGCACTCGGCCAACGCCAGCTCGCCTTCGGGCGTGCCCAGCCGCTCGTAGACCTCAGCCGCGTCGAGCGCCAGGCGCAGCGCGCGCGGATCGGCCAGCCCGATGTCTTCGCTGGCCATGCGCACGAGGCGCCGCGCCATGTAGCGCGGGTCGGCGCCGCCGTCGAGCATGCGCACGAACCAATACAGCGCGGCATCGGGATCGCTGCCGCGCACCGATTTGTGCAGCGCGCTGATGGTGTCGTAGAACTGCTCGCCGCCCTTGTCGTAGCGCCGCATGCGCTCGCCGAGCACGCGCAGCAGCCACTCGTCGCTGATGTTCGTGAGCTTTTCGGCGCCGGCCGCGACGGCCAGGGTCTCGAGGGTGTTGAGCAGGCGGCGCGCATCGCCGTCCGCGTAGGCCACCAGGCGGTCGATGGCCGCCTCGTCGATGGCCGGAACCGCCTGGATCGACTGCGCCTTGGCGACGATCTGCTTGAGATCGCCCTCGTTGAGCGACTGCAGCACGTACACCGCCGCCCGCGACAGCAAGGCCGAATTGACCTCGAACGACGGGTTCTCGGTGGTCGCGCCGATGAAGGTGAAAAGGCCCGACTCGACGTGCGGCAGGAACGCGTCCTGCTGGCTCTTGTTGAAGCGGTGCACCTCGTCCACGAAGACGATCGTGCGCTGCTGCGTGAGCCCGTCGCGCGCCAGCGTGGCCTGCTCGACCGCCTCGCGGATGTCCTTCACGCCGCCCAGCACCGCACTGATGCTCAGGAACTGCGCATCGAACGCATCGGCCATGAGCCGCGCGATGGTGGTCTTGCCGGTGCCCGGCGGGCCCCAGAGGATGCAGGAGTGCGGCTGGCCCGACTCGAAGGCGATGCGCAGCGACATGCCCGGACCGAGCAGGTGCTGCTGGCCGATCACTTCGCCGAGCGTCTTGGGACGCAGGCGCTCGGCAAGGGGCTGGTGAGTGCGCGTGGCCAAACCGGAAGCTGTCTTGCTTGAAATTACTGCTTGAGCACGTCGGCGCCTGCGGGCGCCTTGAACTCGAAGGTGCTGGCGGGCAGCGCCGGGTTCACCTCGACCTTGCTGAACTTGAGCACCGAGCGCTGGCCGAAGCTGTCCAGGATTTCGAGGGCCGCCAGCGCGTCCCCCTGGAAACCGACCAGCACGTTCTGCAACTGGCCGTCCTTGTTCTTCGGCGTGGCCTTGACCCACTGCAAGCCGTCGCGCTCGGGCGCGGCTTCCAGCGCGAAATCAGCCTGCAGGGCACGCAGGTCGGTAGCGGAGGCAATCAACGCGGCGGGCGTCGAGCCCAGCGCCTGCGCCTGGGTACGCTGCGTGACCTGGTTCAGGTCGGCGTCGTAGAGCCAGAGCGTCTTGCCGTCGGCCACGATGCTCTGGGCAAAGGGCTTGCGATAGTCGAACTTGAATTTGCCGGGGCGATGGAATTCGAAGGTACCGGTCGAGGTCTTCACGCGACCCGGCTGGCCCTCGCGCGGCGGGGCCGTCACGGTCTGGGTGAATTCGGCGCGGCCGGACTTGACCGTCTTCACGAAGGCTTCGAGGCTCTCGAGCCCGTCGGCCCAGGCACTGCCGGCCACCGTGCAGAACAGGCCGGCAAGCAGCCAGAGGCGGGTTTTCTTCATGGGGGGTTCCTCGGAAAAACGTTGCTGCGATGCCCATCGACACTACGCGCAGCAGATGCCGGCATCTGTAGGCTTTCATGAAGATTTGCAGCAGCGCCAGTGCGCGTTTGCAAATTGCCTCTCAGCACGTAACCGGCCCTGCAGCAATGATGATGGTTGTCGTCGGTGGCGCGCCGGCGGTTCACTCCGCCTGACGCGCGGGCACCAGGATCTCGCGCTGGCCGCTGCCGCTCATCGCGCTCACGAGCCCGGCCTTTTCCATGTCTTCGACAAGGCGCGCGGCGCGGTTGTAGCCGATCTTCAGGTGGCGCTGCACCAGCGAGATGCTGGCCTTGCGGTTCTTGAGCACGACCTCGACCGCCTGGTCGTACATCGGGTCCTTTTCGCCGTCGCCACCGCCGCCGAGCAGGTCGCCGTCACCGTCGCCATCGACCGTGCCGCCTTCGAGCACACCCTCGATGTAGTCGGGCTCGCCCTGGCTCTTGAGGTAGGCCACCACGCGGTGCACTTCCTCGTCGCTCACGAACGCGCCGTGCACGCGGATCGGCAGGCCCGTGCCGCTGGCCATGTAGAGCATGTCGCCCATGCCCAGCAGTGCCTCGGCGCCCATCTGGTCCAGGATCGTGCGGCTGTCGATCTTCGAGCCCACCGAGAAAGCAATACGGGTCGGGATGTTGGCCTTGATGAGGCCGGTGATCACGTCGACGCTGGGGCGCTGCGTGGCAAGGATGAGGTGGATGCCGGCCGCGCGCGCCTTCTGCGCAAGGCGGGCAATGAGCTCTTCGATCTTCTTGCCGACGACCATCATCAGGTCGGCCAGTTCGTCGATCACCACGACGATGTGCGGTTCGCGACGCAGCGGCTCCGGATCGTCGGGCGTGAGGCTGAAGGGGTTGTAGATGAACTCCTCGCGCGCCTTCGCCTCGTCGATCTTGGTGTTGTAGCCGGCTAGGTTGCGCACGCCGAGCTTGCTCATGAGCTTGTAGCGACGCTCCATCTCGGCCACGCACCAGTTCAGGCCGTGCGCGGCCTGGCGCATGTCGGTGACCACGGGCGCCAGCAGGTGCGGAATGCCTTCGTAGACCGACATTTCGAGCATCTTCGGGTCAATCATGAGCAGGCGAACGTCGCGTGCCTCGGCCTTGTAGAGCAGCGAAAGAATCATCGCGTTGATACCGACCGACTTGCCCGAGCCGGTGGTACCGGCCACCAGCACGTGCGGCATCTTCGCGAGATCGGCCACCACGGGGTTGCCGATGATGTCCTTGCCCAGGCCCATCGTGAGCATGGACTTGCCTTCGTTGTAGACCTGCGAGCCCAGGATTTCACTGAGCTTGATCGACTGGCGCTTGGCGTTCGGCAGCTCGAGCGCCATGTAGTTCTTGCCGGGAATGGTCTCGACCACGCGGATCGACACCAGCGAGAGCGAACGCGCAAGGTCCTTCGCGAGGTTGACGATCTGCGAGCCCTTGACGCCGGTGGCGGGCTCGATCTCGTAGCGCGTGATCACCGGGCCGGGCGAGGCGAGCACCACGCGCACTTCGACGCCGAAGTCCTTGAGCTTCTTTTCGATCATGCGCGAGGTCATCTCGAGCGTGTCGGCGGAGACGGTTTCCTGGCGCGCCTGCGCCGCATCGAGCAGGTCGACCTGCGGCAGCTTGCTGTCGGGCAGTTCCTTGAAGAGCGGCTTCTGGCGTTCCTTGACGACGCGGTCGCTCAAAGGCACGCCGGTCATCGCGGGCTCGATCTGCACCGGGGGCGATGCAGGGCGACGCGCGGGTGGCGGATCGATGGGGCTGTCGTCCTCGTCGTCGAAGCTCGGCTCCAGGGGGCCGGCGGCATCGCCGAACGCGGGCTCCCTGCTGGCACGCGTTTTCTTGGTGCGCGGAGCCGGCACTTCTTCTTCGTCGCCGGCGCGTTCGCGCGCAGCCTGCTTGCCCATGGCGATGTCAGCCGCCATCTCGCGCTTCTCACGGCGCGACTCGAACAGCGAATAGACGCGCGCGCCGATGCGCTCGGCGATCTGGCTCCAGGAAAAGCGGAACACCAGCGCCGAGCCGATCACGCCACCTGCGATGGCCAACAGCGCCGAACCTGTGAAGCCCAGCCAGCGCACGCTCGCCGGCCCCACGAGGTAACCCAGGGCGCCGCCGCCCGAACCCGGCAGGTGCGATTCGAGCCGGTACAGGCGCGACCATTCGAGCACCGCGCTCGCGCACAACAGCAGGACGAGGCCAAACCAGAAAGCGAGCCGGCTGCGGTTGAAGCGACCACGCGGGGGCTGTTCGACGGCCGGCGTCGGTTCGCCGCCGCGCAGCCAACCGGCCAGCGACGAGAGCCACGCACGCAAGCCCGCCGCGAGGCACCACCAGACGGAATAGCCGGCAAGGAAATAGCTGCCATCGGCCAGCCAGGCGCCGATGCGGCCGCCCCAGTTCTTGATTTCACCGCCCGTGCCCGACGTCGACCAGGCGGCATCGGACGGAGTGAAGCTCAGCATCGCCAGCAGCCAGAACAGGAGGACTGCAAACCCGGCGATCAAGGTGATTTCGTGGGCGAAGCGCAGGGCGCGCAGGCGCACGGGTTGCCCTTCGGCAGCGGAAGAAGAAGAGGACGATTGAAGCGTATGAAGCGAATAGGTCATGAAAAGCACAGCGCCCGACCCGAAAAACGGAGGCCGGCCGCCCGAACACTACAACAAAAGGCCGAGGCCGCCGAAAGGCCCGGCCTATGGGCTCAGGTCAGTGTCAGGAGCCGGTCCTTGATGATCACCGAGCCGTCTTCCTGTGACTGCACGAAACCACGCTCTTCCAGGTCCTTCATCACGCGGCTCACCATTTCGCGCGACGCGCCGACCATCTTGGCCAGGTCCTGGCGAGAGATCTTGTCGCGCACCTTGAGGTTGCCCATGCCGTCCTGGCTGGCGAACTCGAGCAGTGCGCGGGCCACGCGACCGTACACGTCCATCAGCGCCAGCGATTCGATCTTGCGGTCGGCATGACGCAGGCGCTGCACAAGGCCGCGCATGATGTTGTAGGCCATCGAGGAGTTCTCGGGCAGGCAACGCGCGAAGGCGTCGCGACCCAGCATGAGCACGTCGCACTGGATCTCGGTGCGCACGGTGGCCGAATGCGGCTCGTCGTCGATCAGGCTCATCTCGCCGAGATAGTCGCCGGGATGCAGCGTGGCCAGGATCACCTCGCGGCCGCGGCTGTCAGCGCTCGTGACGCGGGCGCGGCCGGTCAGGATGATGTACAGCGCATCGGATTTCTTGCCTTGCTCCACGACGACCTCGGCGCGTTTGAAGCGCTTCTTGATGATCGCATCCGCAATGCTTGCGGACTGCGAGGCCGTCAACGACGCGAACAGTGGAACGCGCCGAAGCAATTCAAGGTTGGACAGCATCGACATTAATCAATCCCTGAAACAGCGCGCGGGCGTCGATCCAGATGCTGGGCCCATGGATTACTACAATCGCGCGCATTGAAAACACCGTGCACCCGGTGTTGAACCGGGCGGTGATACTCCCCACGTATCGCTACCACCCTGAAAATGTACACGCTGACGCAGCGTCCATCCTAGGTTTTCTACCCATGTCTGCATCCCAACACGCCAAGGTTCTCATTCTGGGCTCCGGCCCGGCCGGCTACACCGCCGCCGTCTACGCCGCACGCGCCAACCTCCAGCCCTTGCTCATCACCGGCATCGCGCAGGGCGGTCAGCTCATGACCACGACCGAGGTCGACAACTGGCCGGCCGACGTGCACGGCGTGCAGGGTCCGGAGCTGATGCAGCGCTTTCTCGAGCACGCCGAACGCTTCAAGACGCAGATCGTGTTCGACCACATCAACAAGGTCGACCTGAGCAAGCGCCCGTTCACGCTCACGGGCGACAGCGGCACCTACACCTGCGACTCGCTGATCATCGCCACGGGCGCATCGGCCAAGTACCTGGGCCTGGACTCTGAAGAAAAGTTCATGGGCCGCGGCGTCTCTGCCTGCGCGACCTGCGACGGTTTCTTCTACCGCGAGCAGGAGGTCTGCGTGATCGGCGGCGGCAACACGGCCGTCGAGGAAGCGCTGTACCTTTCCAACATTGCAAATAAAGTGACGCTTGTGCATCGCCGCGACAAGTTCCGCGCCGAGCCCATCCTGATCGACAAGGTCATGGAAAAAGTGGCCGAAGGCAAGATCGAGCTGAAGCTGCACAGCGAACTCGACCAGGTGCTCGGCGACGACACGGGCGTGACGGGCATCCGCATCAAGAACACACAGACGGGCGCGACTGAACAGATCGAGCTCAAGGGCTGCTTCATCGCGATCGGCCACCACCCGAACACCGACATCTTCCAGGGCCAGCTGGAAATGAAGGACAACTACATCGTGACCCGCTCAGGCCTGAAGGGCTTCGCGACGATGACCAGCGTGCCCGGTGTGTTCGCAGCCGGCGACGTGCAGGACAACATCTACCGCCAAGCCATCACGAGCGCCGGCACGGGCTGCATGGCCGCCCTCGACGCGCAGCGCTTCCTCGAAGAGCACTGACACCTTCTACTGCAGGGCGGGGGCCAGCTCAGCGGAGCCCGTCTCTCCGCATCTGCAGTTCAGCCGCCCAGTCGGTCCTGAAAGGGCTATAATCCGAGGCTTTGCCGAAATAGGGTCCAGCTCCCAGCGGGAGTCGGGTTGCGGCAAAACCGGGGTACCGCCACCCGTTTCTGGCGAGGTCAAGCTGCAAAACACCCTGCAATCTCCACGATTGCGCCGGTGCCAGCTGTTCAAGAAAGAGTGTCCACATGGCACGCGTATGCGACGTAACGGGCAAAGGCCCGATGGTCGGAAACAACGTTTCCCACGCCAACAACAAAACCAAGCGCCGGTTCCTGCCGAACCTGCAATACCGCCGTTTCTGGGTCGAGACCGAAAACCGTTGGGTTCGCCTGCGCGTTTCGAGCGCTGCACTGCGCCTGATCGACAAGAACGGTATCGATGCCGTGCTCGCAGACCTGCGTGCCCGCGGCCAAGCTTAAGGAGCTGAATCATGGCAACGAGCAAAGGCGGACGCGAAAAGATCAAGCTGGAATCCACCGCGGGTACCGGCCACTTCTATACGACCAGCAAGAACAAGAAGACGATGCCTGAAAAGATGTCGATCATGAAGTTCGACCCCAAGGCGCGCAAGCACGTCGAATACAAGGAAATCAAGCTGAAGTAATTCAGCCTGCTCTCCTCGAAAAACCCGCTGTTCATCCAGCGGGTTTTTTATTGCCCGTCGTATTGGTGAAGGCCAAAAAGACGGACACAAAAAAGCCGACCTGCAGGTCGGCTTTTTTATTGAGCCAGAGCGACAGCGCGGGCGCCGCCGCCCACCCAGCCTCCTCAGGCGCGCGCAGCGCGCAGGCGGGTCGAGAACTCGCGCAGGCCGGCAATGCCGCTGGCTTCCGCACGATGGCACCAGGCTGCCAGATCGGCCGCCAGTTGCTCGCGCGAGTGCGAGGTGTTGAGCCAGAGCTGACGCAGCTCTTCGCGCATCGTGACCATCTTGTCGAGCACCGGGTGCGCGGCACGAGCCTGCACCAGATGGGTGCGCGCCGAGGCAGGCACCTTGTCGTCGTCGCGATGCAGCCAGCGCTTGGCCGCCTTGAGCACCGACAGGTCGGCGCCCTTGGCTTTCAGCACTGCGATTTCGTCGCTGGTCGCACGGCGCATTTCGCGGGCGTAGCCGGCCATCACCTCGTAGCGATTGGCAATGACAGCCTCGAGCGTCTTCTCGTTGGCCACGGGCTGGATGTCGCCCATCAGCATCTTCGGCGGCACCTTCTTGACCTTGGCCCAGCCGAGCTTCTGGAACACCTGGATGTAGATCCAGCCGATGTCGAACTCGTACTTCTTGACCGAGAACTTGGCCGAAGTCGGGTAGGTGTGGTGGTTGTTGTGCAGCTCTTCGCCACCGATGATCAGGCCCCAGGGCATGATGTTGCGGCTGGCGTCGGCCGCCTCGAAGTTGCGATAGCCCCAGTAGTGGCCAATGCCGTTGATGATGCCGGCAGCGGTGATCGGGATCCAGAGCATCTGGACCGCCCACACGGCCATGCCGAGCGCGCCGAACAGCGCGAGGTTGATCACCAGCATCAGGCCCACACCCTGCCAGCTGTAGCGCGTGTACAGGTTGCGCTCGATCCAGTCATCGGGCGTGCCGTGACCGTAGCGCTCCATCGTTTCCTTGTTCTTCGACTCGGCACGGTACAACTCGGCGCCGCGCCAGAGCACTTCCTCGATGCCCTTGACCTGCGGGCTGTGCGGGTCGTCGACGGTTTCGCACTTCGCGTGGTGTTTGCGGTGAATGGCGACCCATTCCTTCGTCACCATGCCGGTGCCGATCCACAGCCAGAAGCGGAAGAAGTGCGAGGGGATCGGACCCAGGTCCATCGCCTTGTGCGTCTGCGTGCGGTGCAGAAAGATCGTGACCGCGGCGATCGTGATGTGCGTGGTGACGAGCGTGTACAGCACGACTTGCCACCAGGCAATGTCCCACAGGCCGTGTCCGAGCCATTCGATGACCGCGTTCAGAACGGCGGAGTCAGGAAGCATCATTGAGTCAGGTACTCCATGGCCACACGAAGGTGCAGCCTTCAGGTAACCCGCTATTTTAGGATGTCAGGGCCAAATCGAGGCCTTTTGTCCTTCTGTCACACCGCAGATTTACCCTAGTTTGGAGCCCTGGCTCTATTTACGGTTCCACACGGCGGCAAAAAAGCCGTCCGTGGCGTGGCGGTGAGGCCACAACCGCAGATAACGACGGCCGTCTTCCCCGCCCGCGCAGAGGGCCTCGGCGCCCTCCACCTTGAGCCCCTGGAGCAGTTCCGCCGCATCCATGGGCACGAAATCGGGGTTGGCGGCGGCAAAAGCCTCGGCGATGGCCTCGTTTTCCTCCGGCAACACGCTGCAGGTGGCATACACCAGCCGGCCGCCCGACTTCACGAGCCGCGCCGCGCTTTGCAGGATGGCGGTCTGCTTGACCGTCAGCTCGGCCACCGACTTGGCCGATTGCCGCCATTTGAGGTCAGGGTTGCGGCGCAGCGTGCCGAGCCCCGAACAGGGCGCGTCGACCAGCACCCGGTCGATCTTGCCGGCCAGGCGCTTGATCCGGTCGTCACGCTCGTGGGCGATCGCAGCCGGGTGCACGTTCGAGAGCTTGCTGCGCGCCAGCCGCGGCTTGAGCGCGTCGAGGCGGTGGGCCGAGGTGTCGAAAGCGTAGAGCCGGCCAGTGTTGCGCATGGTTGCGCCGATGGCCAGGGTCTTGCCGCCCGCGCCGGCGCAGAAGTCGACCACCATTTCGCCGCGCTTGGCGTCCAGCACCAGCGCCAGCAGCTGGGAGCCTTCGTCCTGCACCTCGATGGCGCCACGGGCGAAAGCGTCGAGCTTGGTCAACGCCGGCTTGCCGTCGATACGCAGGCCCCAGGGCGAAAACGGCGTCGCTTCCGATTTGATAGCAGCCTTCGCAAGCTCCGCCTTCACTTCAGCACGCTTGTCCGTGAACGCATTGACGCGCAGGTCGAGCGGCGCCGGCTGCTGCAGGCTGTCGACCATGGGCCAGAAGCCGTCGCCCAGTTGCGCCTTGAGCGGCGCGACCAGCCATTCGGGCAGGTTGTGGCGATGGCGCTCGAGCAGGTCGTCGGGCTTGACGGCATCGCAGTTGTCGAGCCAGCGCTTTTCGGTGTCGTTGAGCGCGCTCTTCAGGAAGTCGCGCGGGCCGTGAAAGCCCAGGATCGCCATGCGGCGCTCCTTCGAACCGCTGCCCGAGGGCGACAGGTGATCGAACAGCAGCTTCTTGCGAAGCACGGTGTAGACAGTCTCGGCAAGCGTCGCGCGCTCGCGCGGGCCGAACTCGCGGTGGTCGCGGAAAAAGCGCGAAACGACCTGATCGGCCGGGTGATCGAATTTCAGGACCAGGCCGACCAGATCGGCGGTGGCCTCCAACAGGGCTTTGGGATGCATAGCCCCGATTGTCTCAGCCGGCCGGACTCGCGACCGACGCGCCTCAGGCGCCGCGCACCCAGACGGTCCCGAAGGCCTGCCGCTCGATGTCTTCCAGCGTGGGCGAATGCCCGGCCCAGAGCACGAGCGCCGCCCCCGGCAGGGTCAGGGTCTGCTCGAGCTCGCGACACAGGTGCCAGCGGTCCTCGTCGTCGAGCCCCGGCACTTCGACGAACACGATGTACGCCCGTCGCCAGGCGAATTCGCGCAGGTTCTTGCGCACCACCCACAGCCGCGACACCGGCAGGCAGCGCACGATGTCGGCGCGCAACTCGCCCAGTTCGTGGTCGTTCAGGTCGTGGCGCGAAATCTGGCTGAAGAACGGCGTGTCGGTGATCTCTTCCCACGCACGCGCCTCGGCCTCCTCCGCCTCCTTGAGCCGTGCCCGCCACAGCTTGAGCCCCTGCTCGTCGTGCGGCCCCGCCTCGGCGTCCTCGAGCGAGGCGACGGCGTGCTTCGCCGCCCACCAGCGGCTGGCCACCCCCGACTGGTGCAGCCGCTCAAGCACGGCCAGGCGTTCGGCGCGCTCGCGCACGGGCAGCATCTGGGCCAGCCCACGCAAGGCGCCCGGGTGATCCGGCGCGATCCGCAGCGCGCTTTCGTAGCGCGCGCGCACCGGCGACGCCGGGTCGAGCCGGCGCTCGGCGTCGGCCCACTCGACCATTTCGTCGGGCGTATTGCGTTCGCCCCGGGCCGCCAGCACCGCGATGCGCTCCCGGATGCGCGACCGGTGCGCGTGGTGCTGCTTCCAGTCGGCGGCGTGGGCGCGGCGCCAGGCGTTGTCGAAATGGGAGATCCACTTGTGCTTGTCGGCCAGCATGTCGAGCGCAGGCCGCTGCGACCAGGTCGGCAGCGCCGGCTTCTGGTTCAGTGCTTCCAGACGGTCGCGCAGGACCGGGTGGGTGTCGTCCAGGTCGCTGACGCGCCGCATCGCATCACGCAGCGCCTGGCGCGCGAACTCCTCGCTGGGCGGCGTGCGTGCGCGCTGCCGCAGGGCGGCGAACGGCCCGGGCGGCAGCGGCTCGCGCTCGGCACGCGCCCAGTGCCAGGGCCAGAACTCGCTGGCGTACCAGTTGCCCTTGATGGCGATTTCGGTGAGCGCGGCGGCGGCCACCGCGGTGCCAAGCAGCCGGCCCGAGATGCGGTCGGCCTCGTACTCGTCCTGGCGGGCCAGCGCGAAGGTCTTGGCGGCAAAACGCGGAAAGTACCAGCGGAAAAAAGCCTGCGACACCAGCGCCATCACACCCTCGTCGCGCTGCAGGCTGGCATCGAGCCGCAGCCACGACAGCCGCGTGCGGTAGATCCAGGCGCTCAGCCGGCCGTGGTTGCCGCGCAGGTGTCCGTATTCGTGGGCCAGCACCGACAGCAGGCGCTGCCGGTCCAGCATCATGAGCAGCGGCAAGCCGATGCTCAGCGAGTTGAGCGCGCCGCCGAACAGGCCGAAGCGCGGCACCTGGCGGATGCTG
This sequence comes from Acidovorax cavernicola, assembly GCF_003581445.1. Taxonomy (NCBI): domain Bacteria; kingdom Pseudomonadati; phylum Pseudomonadota; class Betaproteobacteria; order Burkholderiales; family Comamonadaceae; genus Acidovorax; species Acidovorax cavernicola. Next base: position 35,147 of record NZ_QXMN01000022.1, read on the forward strand.
GCGTTGAAGTTGTCGTCCAGGTAGACGCGGTGCACCGGCGGCCCCTTGATCCGCTCGCGGATGCGGTCCAGCGCCTCGAACAATCCGGGCGCGTCGGCGCGCGTCAGCGGCTCGCCGTCGGGCTCGTCGAAATGCACCCAGAGCGCGCGCAAGGTCGCCCAGAACAGGCCCAGCGCAAACACGAGCAGCCAACCCCGGGTGAAGTTGAAGCGCCCCTCGGCCACCGAGACGACCACCCAGGCCACAATGCCCACCGCCAGCCCGAGGCAGGCCAGCACCCAGAGGTAGCCGAGCGCGGCGAACGCCGCGACGCCACGCCGGTAGCGCGCGCTGTCGTCCGCACTCGCGTGCTCGCTCAGGCGAACCAGGTGAACAAAATCCGCACGGTCCATCCGACTCCCGTCAAATACACATCCGACAGTTGTTACCGAAGAAAGAAGTGCCCCGTTGAACGACGAAGACCTCCCTCCCCTGATCGAAACGCCCCCGGGTCGCTACCGCCACTACAAGGGCGGCGAGTACGACGTGATCGGCACCGTCCGCCACAGCGAGACGCTGGAGCCGATGACGCTGTACCGCGCTCTCTACGGTGCCCGCGGCCTGTGGGTCCGGCCCGCCGCGATGTTCGAAGAAACCATCGAGATCGATGGCCGGCCGCAACGCCGCTTCACCCCGATCGACGCTCAGCCGCAGTGAACGTCCTTGACGCGGCCGCGCGCGTCCACGCTGATGTTGAGCCGTCCGGCGTTGAGTTCCATCGTGACCGCCTGGTTGGGCTTGAGCACCCGCACCGTGCCGGCGCCGGCACGCGCACGCGCGGCGGCCTCGAGCTGGGGCGTTGCCTGCTGGCCCACGGCAAAGCGGGCGCCCTCGGCGTTGCACTGGAAGACGGGCTCCGCTGGCGCGGCGGGTGCCGGGGCGGCTCCGGCAGCAGGTGCCGGGGCGGGCGCCGGCGCAGCGCAGGCGGCCAGCAGGGCCGCAGCGGCCAACGTCAACAGTAGCGATTGGGTTTTCAAAGTCTTGGCTCCCGAAAACCCGCGAATATAAACAACTTTAAGCTTTGTGACTCAATGTATCCGCAAGCCATCCAGCGATGGCGCGCGGATACAGCAGGTGCTCCTGGGACAGCACTCGGCCGGCCAGCGTGGCGGCCGTGTCGCCCGGCAGCACCGGCACCACGGCCTGCGCGAGGATCGGTCCGTGGTCGAGTTCGGCCGTGACCTGGTGCACCGTCACCCCGGCCACTTTGCAGCCCGCCTCGATGGCGCGCTGGTGCGTGTGCAACCCCGGAAAAGCCGGCAGCAGCGAGGGGTGGATGTTCACCAGCCGTCCCGCGTAGCGCGCCACGAAGCCCGGTGTCAGGATGCGCATGAAGCCCGCCAGCACCACCAGCGCCGGCGCATGGGCGTCGACCGCCTCGGCCAGCGCTGCGTCGAAGGCCTCACGGCTGTCGAAGGACTGGTGCGGCACCACGGCGGTGGCGATGCCATGCGCCTTGGCAAGCGCCAGCCCGCCGGCCTCCGCCTTGTTGCTGATGACGGCGGCAATGCGCGCGCCGAAGCGCTCGGCCCAGCGGTCGCGCTCGGCGGCGCGCACGATGGCCGCCATGTTCGAGCCGCCGCCGGAAATCAGGATCACGATGTTCTTCATGGGAGGCCGGGATTATCCCGTGCCCCGCCGACGCCCTTCGAACCCCATGCACCGGCGTGCTTGTCGCGACGCGGACACCGGATCGCAGCACGACCGTGCTAAAACTCGCAATTCCGGAGACACCCCGCGTCTGCGGTGGACCGATCAACACAGCGAGGCACGCATGGATTTGAGCTTCACACCCGAAGAACAGAAGTTCCGCGAAGAAGTTCGCGCATGGGTCAAAGAGAACCTTCCCCAGGAGGTTTCGCACAAGGTGCACAACGCGCTCGAACTGACGCGCGACGATCTGCAAGGCTGGGCCAAGATCCTTGGCAAGAAGGGCTGGCTGGGCTACGGCTGGCCCAAGGAATTCGGCGGCCCCGGCTGGACCGCCGTGCAGCGCCACCTCTTCGAGGAAGAAACCGCACTGGCCGGCGCGCCGCGCATCATCCCCTTCGGCCCCGTCATGGTGGCCCCGGTGATCATGGCCTTCGGCAACGCCGAGCAGCAAAAGCGCTTCCTCCCCGGCATCGCCAGCGGCGAAGTCTGGTGGAGCCAGGGCTACAGCGAACCCGGCTCGGGTTCCGACCTGGCCTCGGTCAAGACCAAGGCCGAGCGCAAGGGCGACAAGTACATCGTCAACGGCCAGAAGACCTGGACCACGCTCGGCCAGCACGGCGACTGGATGTTCAACCTCGTGCGCACCAGCAACGAAGGCAAGCCCCAGACCGGCATCAGCTTCCTGCTGCTGGACATGAAGTCGCCCGGCGTCACCGTGCGCCCGATCAAGCTGATCGACGGCGGCGTCGAGGTGAACGAAGTGTTCTTCGACAACGTCGAAGTGCCGGCCGAGAACCTGATCGGCGAAGAGAACAAGGGCTGGACCTATGCCAAGCACCTGCTCTCGCACGAACGCACCAACATCGCCGACGTGAACCGCGCCAAGCGCGAACTCGAACGCCTCAAGCGCATCGCCAAGAGCGAAGGCGTGTACGACGACCTGCGCTTCCGCGACGAAATCGCCAAGCTCGAAGTCGACATCGTCGCGCTCGAAATGATGGTGCTGCGCGTGCTCTCGGCCGCGACCTCGGGCAAGAACTCGCTCGACGTGGCCGGCCTGCTCAAGATCCGCGGCAGCGAGATCCAGCAGCGCTACGCCGAACTGATGATGCTGGCCGGCGGCCCCTATTCGCTGCCGCTGATCCGCGAAGCCATGGAAGCCGGCTGGCAGGGCAACTTCCCCGGTGGCAACCCGGCGCTGGCTCCGCTGGCATCGACCTTCTTCAACATGCGCAAGACCACGATCTACGGCGGCTCGAACGAAGTCCAGCGCAACATCGTGGCGCAAACCGTCCTGGGCTGAGGAGACACCAACATGGATTTCAATTTTTCGGAAGACCAGGACCAGCTGCGCGACGCCGTTCGCAAATGGGTCGACAAGGGCTATGACTTCGAGCGCCGCCGCGGCATCGAGGCCAAGGGCGGCTTCTCGCGCGAGGCCTGGGACGAACTGGCCGAGCTCGGCCTGGGCGGTCTGTACATCGGCGAAGACGACGGCGGCCTGGGCATGGGTCCGGTGGTCGGCATGGTCGTGATGGAAGAACTGGGTCGCGGCATCGTACTGGAGCCCTTCGCGCAGACGCTGATCGCCGGCGCCGTGCTCGGCGGCTACGCCGATGCGGCCACCAAGGAAAACTGGCTGCCGCGCATCGCCGGCGGGCAGGCCATCGTGGTGCTGGCTTACCAGGAGCGCAAGGCCCGCTACCGCCTCGACGTGTGCGACGCCACCGCCACCAAGTCGGGCAACGGTTATTCGCTGACCGGCGCCAAGAGCGTGGTGCCCGTGGGCGACGAGGCCGATGCCTTCATCGTGCCCGCCAAGGTCGACGGCAAGATCGCCCTCTTCCTGGTCGAGCGCAGCGCCAGCGGCGTCGAAGCGCGCGGCTACGGCACGCAGGACGGCGGCCGCGCGGCCGAAGTCGTGTTCGACAAGGCCGACGCCACGCTGGTCACGACCGACGGCCTGGCCGCGCTCGAGTACGCGGTCGATGTCGGCATTGCCGCCACCTGCGCCGAAGCGGTCGGCGTGCTCGACAAGACGCTCGACGTCACGATCGACTACCTGAACCAGCGCAAGCAGTTCGGCGTGCTCATCTCCAGCTTCCAGGCGCTGCGCCACCGCGTCGCCGACATGAAGATGCAGCTCGAACTCGCGCGCTCGATGAGCTACTACGCGACCCTGAAGCTCAACGCCCCGGCCGACGAGCGCCGCCAGGCGCTGGCCCGCGCGAAGTACCAGCTGGGCGTGTCGATGCGCTACGTCGCAGCGAACTCGGTGCAGCTGCACGGCGGCATCGGGGTGACCGACGAGTACATCGGCAGCCACTACTTCCGCAAGCTCACGCAGCTCGAGCTGACCTTCGGCGACACGCTGCACCACCTCGGCGAGGTATCGGCACGCATGCAGGACACTGCCGGCGTCTTCGCCTGACGGCTGTTTTTCTATAGCATCCAACGCCCGCCCGCCTTGCGCCGGCGGGCGTTTTCACTTCTGGGGCCCAAGCCCCCAGCCAGGAGAGAGACAGCCATGCCTTCCCGTCGCACCCTGCTTGCCTTGGCCCTTGCCGGAACCGCAGCCGTCACCTTGCTGACCGCCTGCGCCACCGCCCCTTCTTCCTCCGCCGAACGCCCGCCGATCGTCTTCATGCACGGCAACGGCGACTCCGCCGCGCTGTGGCAGACCACGATCTGGCGCTTCGAGTCGAACGGCTGGCCGCGCGAGCGGCTCTTCGCGATCGACCAGCCCTATCCGCTGGCCCGCGACGACGATGCCGTTGCGCAGGCCGGGCGCAGCTCCACCGCCGAGTCGGCCGCGTTCCTGCGCGCCGAGGTCGAGAAGGTGCTCAAGGCCACGGGCGCGGCCAAGGTCGTGCTGATCGGCAACTCGCGCGGCGGCAACACCATACGCAACTACGTGCAGAACGGCGGCGGCGCGGCCGTGGTGAGCCATGTGGTGCTCGGCGGCAACCCGGCGCACGGCATCTGGAAGGTGAAGGGCCTGCGCGAGAACAACGAGTTCTCGGGCCTGTCGGCCTTCATGCAACAGCTCAACGCCCCCAAGGGCCCGAATGGCGACGAGGTCACGCCCGGCGTGCAGTGGCTCACGCTGCGCTCGGACAACAACGACAAGTACGCCCAGCCCGACGGCCTGTGGATCGGCTCGCCGGGCCAGCCGACGAACATCGGCTTCGATGGGCCGGCGCTGAAGGGCGCGACCAACCTCGTGCTGCCGCGCGTCGACCATCGCGAGACCTCGTTCTCGCCGGCGGCCTTCGCGGCGACCTGGCAGTTCCTCACCGGTGAGGCCCCGCGCAGCACCGATGCGACGCCCGAATCGGCGCCCGTGCTCGACGGTCGCGCGATCGGCGCCGACAACCTTGCACTGACCGGCGCGCAGGTCACGGTCTACGCCGTCGATCCGGCCACGGGCGCACGGCGCGGCGAGGCGGCCCACCAGAAGACCATCGGCGCCGACGGCCGCTGGGGACCGTTCAACGCGCAGGCCGGCGCTGCCTACGAGTTTGTCCTCGACGTCCCCCATCAGGGCGTCACACATATCTACCGCAGTCCCTTCGCGCGCAGCAGCCGTGTGGTGAACCTGCGGCCCGAGCGCCTCGCGCCGGCCGAGAGCGGCGCCGGTGCGGTGGTCGTCTTCTCTCGGCCGCGCGGGTACTTCGACGCCCAGCGCGACACCATGCGCTTCGACGGCCAGACGCCGCCGCCCGGCGTGCCGGCCAAGGGCGCGGGCCAGTCGACCTCGCGGGTGCGCATCGCAGCCGGCGCGCCGCAACGCGCGGTCGGCGCCGAGTTCAACGGCGAGCGCCTCACCGGCCAGAGCTGGCCTGCAGCGCAGGGGCACACCACGGTGCTGGAACTGACCTACTGATCGGGAACGCATCGCCATGAACGACTCCCCCTTTGTCCTCTCGGCGCGCGACGCACGCGGCGTGGTCACGCTGACACTGAACCGCCCTGCCGCGTTCAACGCGCTCTCTGAAGGCATGCTGGGCGCGCTCGAACAGGCATTGGCCGGCATCGCGGCCGACGAGACCGTGCGCGCCGTCGTCATCGCCGCAGCCGGCAAGGCCTTCTGCGCGGGCCACGACCTGAAGGAAATGCGCGCCGAACCCTCGCTCGACTACTACCGGCAGCTGTTCGACCGGTGCGGCGCGATGATGCTGTCGATCCAGCGCCTGCCCGTGCCAGTGATCGCGCGCGTGCACGGCCTGGCGACGGCGGCGGGCTGCCAGCTGGTCGCGGTCTGCGATCTGGCCGTGGCTTCGAGCGAGGCCCGCTTCGCCGTCAGCGGCGTCAACGTGGGACTGTTCTGCGCCACGCCGGGCGTCACGCTATCGCGCAACCTCGGACGCAAGGAAGCTTTCGAGATGTTGGTGACCGGTGAATTCATCGGCGCGGAAGAAGCACGCGAAAAGGGCCTGGTCAACCGGGTTGCGCCACCGGAAGGGCTCGACGCCGCGGTCGAGGCGCTGGTCGCCAGCATCGTCGCCAAGCCCCGCACGGCGCTTGCGCTGGGCAAGGCGCTGTTCTATCGCCAGCTCGAGACCGGCATCGAGGCCGCGCTGGCCGACGCCAGCCAGACCATGGCCTGCAACATGATGGACGAGAGCGCGCTGGAAGGCGTGCAGGCCTTCATCGAGAAGCGGCCGCCGGCCTGGAAGGGCTGAAATGACAAAGGAGGCCGAGGCCTCCTTTTTTCTTCCTGCCTGTTTCCTGCCTGCTTCCTGCCCGTCAGGTGTCGTGCAAGCGGGACGACTGCGGCAGGTGCGCCATCAGGAACTCCATCTGGTCCGCCAGGATGCGGCGGTTGCGCAGGATGAAGTCCTCCCACAGGCTGGGCACGTAGGGCGCATACAGCAGCGGCATGTTCGCCTGCTCGGGCGTGCGGCTGCTCTTGCGGTGGTTGCAGGGCTTGCAGGCCGTGACCACGTTCATCCAGGTGTCGATGCCGCGCTGCGCGAACGGAATGATGTGCTCGCGCGTGAGTTCGTCTTCGTGGAAATGGCCGCCGCAGTAGGCGCAGACGTTGCGGTCGCGCGAGAACAGCTTGCTGTTGGTCAGGCCCGGGCGCTGCGCAAAGGGATTGATGCGCGGCACGCCCTTGGTGCCGATGATGCTGTTGATCGCGATCTGCGACTGCTCGCCCGTGATCGCGTTGTGGCCGCCACGGAACACGGCCACCTGCGCACCCACTTCCCAACGGACTTCGTCCGCCGCGTAGTGGATCACCGCCTGTTCCAGCGAAATCCATGACTGGGGCAGCCCTTGGGCCGACAGCTTCAAGACCTTCACACACGCCTCCTCGAAACGAGAAAACCACGCAGAGACCAGAGACTCGGGGTGCATCGGCGACTCACGCCAACCCACGCACTGCGTCACAATATACCGGCTTTGTGACAAATCGGCCTGATTTGCCCATTCGACGGGCGTCAGGCGCTATCAAAAAGATAATCTCCCATGCAGGTTTTCCGCGGCTTCCGACACCCGGGCGTAGCTCCGGCCTGCGCCCTCACGATCGGGAATTTCGACGGCGTCCACCGGGGCCACCAGGCCATGCTGGCGCTGCTGCAGACCGAGGCCCGCCATCGCGGGCTGCCCAGTTGCGTGCTGACCTTCGAGCCGCACCCGCGCGACTATTTCGCCGCCGTCACCAAGAAGCCCGACCTGGCCCCGGCCCGCATCGGCACGCTGCGCGACAAGCTGACCGAGCTGGCGGCCTGCGGCGTGGACCAGACCATCGTGCTGCCCTTCGACGGCCGGTTGGCATCCCAGTCGCCCGAGGCGTTCATCCAGAACGTGCTGATCGACGGCCTGGGCGCGCGCTACGTGCTGGTGGGCGACGACTTCCGCTTCGGTGCCAAGCGCGCCGGCGACTACGCCATGCTCGACGCGGCCGGCGAGGCCCGCGGCTTCGACGTCGCGCGCATGAACAGCTACGAGGTGCACGGCCTGCGGGTGTCCAGCTCGGCCGTGCGCGAGGCGCTGGCCGAGGGCCGCATGGCCGACGCTCACACGCTGCTGGGGCGCCCGTACACCATCTCGGGCCACGTGGTTCATGGCCGCAAGCTGGGCCGTGCGCTGGGCGCGTCGCAGCCGGGCAAGGACGACGGTTTCCGCACCCTCAACCTGCGCTTCAAGCACTGGAAACCCGCCGCCAGCGGCATCTTCGCGGTGCTGGTGCACGGCCTGGCCGACCAGCCGCTGCCCGGCGTGGCCAACCTCGGCGTGCGGCCCTCGCTGGACGCCAACGACGTCAACGGCGGACGCGTGCTGCTCGAGACGCATTGCCTGGAGTGGCCCTCCCATCTGGGGGCCGAAGGGGCCTACGGTAAAATCGTGCGCGTGGAACTCCTGCACAAACTGCACGACGAATTGCGCTACACCAGCCTCGAAGCCCTCACCGCGGGCATCGCGAAGGATGGCCGCGACGCACGCGCGTTCTTCGCATCGACCCACGCCGAGACCCATCGCCAGACCACGCGCGATCGAATTTAGCCCTGCACGGCACCGTGCTGCCGCCCTTGGACAAGCTCAGGGCGAACGGCTTTCTCTTCCGCACCGACGCTATATGCAGTTCGGGCTGAGCCTGTCGAAGCCCCCTCTGTTTCGCCGCACCCCACCATGTCTGACGCTGCTTCCCCCAAAGATTACCGTTCCACGCTGAACCTGCCCGACACCCCCTTCCCGATGCGCGGCGACCTGCCCAAGCGCGAACCGGGCTGGGTGAAGGAATGGAACGACGAAGGCCGTTACCACCGCCTGCGCGACGCCCGCCACGGCGCGCCCAAGTTCATCCTGCACGACGGCCCGCCCTACGCCAACGGCCAGATCCACATGGGTCACGCGGTGAACAAGATCTTGAAGGACATGATCACCAAGGCGCGCCAGCTCGAAGGCTTCGACGCGCTGTACGTGCCCGGCTGGGACTGCCACGGCCTGCCGATCGAGAACGCCATCGAAAAGCAGTTCGGCCGCAACCTGAGCCGCGACGAGATGCAGGCCAAGAGCCGCGCCTACGCCACCGAGCAGATCGCCCAGCAGATGGCCGACTTCCAGCGCCTGGGCGTGCTGGGCGAATGGGACCATCCGTACAAGACCATGGACTTCGCCAACGAGGCCGGCGAGCTGCGCGCCTTCAAGCGCGTGATCGAGCGTGGCTTCGTGTACCGGGGCCTCAAGCCCGTGTACTGGTGCTTCGACTGCGGCTCCTCGCTGGCCGAGTTCGAGATCGAATACGCCGACAAGAAGAGCCAGACCATCGACGTGGCCTTCAAGGCGCACGAGCGCGAGAAGGTGCTCAAGGCCTTCGGCACCGACCACACGATCCTCGGCGACATCTTCGCCGTGATCTGGACCACCACCGCGTGGACCATCCCGGCCAACCAGGCGATCAACCTGAACCCCGAGCTGGAGTACTCGCTGGTCGACACCGAGCGCGGCCTGCTGATCCTGGCCAATTCGCTGGTCGAGATGTGCATGACGCGCTATGCGCTGGACGGCAAGGTGCTGGCCACGGTCAAGGGTGAGGCGCTCGGCGGGCTCGAATTCGAGCACCCGCTGTACGACGTGGACGCCGGCTACCGGCGCCTGTCGCCCATCTACCTGGCCGACTACGCCACCGCCACCGACGGCACGGGCCTCGTGCACTCCTCGCCTGCCTACGGCGTCGACGACTTCAACTCCTGCATCGCCCATGGCGTGGCGTACGACGACATCCTGAACCCGGTGCAGGGCAACGGCAGCTACGCGCCCGACTTCCCGCTGTTCGGCGGCCAGAACATCTGGAAGGCCGTGCCGGTGATCATCGCCGCGCTGCGCGATGCCAACCGCCTGCTGACCACCGAGACCATCACCCACAGCTATCCGCACTGCTGGCGCCACAAGACGCCGGTGATCTACCGCGCGGCCGCGCAGTGGTTCGTGCGCATGGACGAAGGCGAAGGCGTGTTCACCAAGGACAAGGCGCCCAAGACGCTGCGCCAGACCGCGCTCGACGCCATCGAGCAGACCAGCTTCTACCCCGAGAACGGCCGGGCCCGCCTGCACGACATGATCGCCGGGCGTCCCGACTGGTGCATCAGCCGCCAGCGCAGCTGGGGCGTGCCGATCCCGTTCTTCCTGCACAAGGATTCGGGCGAGCTGCACCCGCGCACCATGGAGATCCTCGACCAGGCCGCCGACATCGTCGAGAAGGGCGGCATCGAGGCTTGGAGCCGCGTGACGGTCGAGGACATCCTGGGCGCCGAAGACGCACCGAGCTACACCAAGAGCACCGACATCCTCGAGGTGTGGTTCGACTCGGGCTCGACCTTCTCGCACGTGCTGCGCGGCACCCACCCGAACGTGCACCACGAGACCGGCCCCGAGGCCGACCTGTACCTCGAAGGCCACGACCAGCACCGCGGGTGGTTCCACTCGTCGCTGCTGATCGCCTGCATGCTGGAAGACCGTGCGCCGTACAAGGGCCTGCTCACGCACGGCTTCACGGTGGATGCCAAGGGCATCAAGATGAGCAAGTCGCTCAAGAACGGCATCGACCCGCAGGAAATCAGCAACAAGCTGGGCTCGGAAATCATCCGCCTGTGGGTGGCGGCGAGCGACTACTCGGGCGACATCGCGGGCGACGACAAGATCCTCGCGCGCGTGGTCGACGCGTACCGCCGCATCCGCAACACGCTGCGCTTCCTGCTCGCGAACACCAGCGACTTCGACATCGCAAAAGATGCCGTGCCGCTCGACCAGCTGTTCGAGATCGACCGCTACGCGCTCGCGCGCGCGGCGCAGTTCCAGGCCGAGATCCTCGCGCACTACCAGGTGTACGAGTTCCATCCGGTGGTGGCCAAGCTGCAGATCTACTGCTCGGAAGACCTGGGCGGCTTCTACCTGGACATCCTGAAGGACCGCTTGTACACGACGGCCCCGGGCTCGCTCGCGCGCCGCAGCGCGCAGACGGCGCTGTGGCACATCTCGCAAGCCATGCTGCGCTGGATGGCGCCCTTCCTGAGCTTCACGGCCGAAGAGGCCTGGAAGATCGTGGGCACCGGCAAGACCGGCGAATCGATCTTCACGCAGACCTACAGCCAGTTCGCCGCACCCGACGAGGCGCTGCTCGCCAAGTGGAGCCGCATCCGCGAGATCCGCGACGGCGTCAACAAGGACATCGAGGCCGTGCGCGCCGAAGGCAAGGTCGGCTCGTCGCTGCAGGCCAACCTGCAGCTGAATGCACCAGCCGACGACTTCGCGCTGCTGGGTTCGCTGGGCGACGACCTGAAGTTCGTGTTCATTGCCTCGGCCGTGGCGCTGGCGGCGGGCGACACCCTGTCGACTGTGGTCACGCCCAGCACCGCACCCAAGTGCGAACGCTGCTGGCACTACCGCGAGGACGTGGGCCACGACGCGGCGCACCCGACCCTGTGCGGCCGCTGCACGAGCAACCTGTTCGGCGCGGGCGAATCGCGCAGCGTGGCCTGATGGCGACGGCCCGTTCCGCCTCGTCGGCCTCGCGTTCGCGCGGGGCCAGCATCTGGCCCTGGCTGGCACTGGCGCTGATCATCGTGCTGATCGACCAGTTCACCAAGACGCTGATCCTGGGCTACTACAAGCTCTACGACTCGACCTACGTGACGAGCTTCTTCAACGTCGGGCGCTGGCACAACACGGGCGCGGCCTTCTCGTTCCTGGCCGACCACTCGGGCTGGCAGCGCTGGTTCTTCACGGCGATCGGCGTGGCGGCGGCGATCTTCATCGTCTGGATGCTGAGGTCGCACGCGGGCCAGAAGCTCTTCTCGTTCGCCATGGCCTGCATCCTGGGCGGCGCCATCGGCAACGTGGTCGACCGGATGATGCACGGCTACGTTGTCGACTTCCTGAGCTTCCACTGGGGCAACTGGTACTTCCCGGCGTTCAACGCAGCGGACAGTGCCATCACACTCGGCGCGATCTGCCTGATCGTCGACGAGATCCGGCGAGTGCGCAGGGGCAAGTAAGCCAGTTCTCAGCGAGGGGCCCACGGGCCCCTTTTTCTTTGGCCTTCCTTGGCGCATGCCCTGCGCCAGCGGCCGCGGGTTTCTCCTCACTTCCCCGCCCTGTCATCGCGAAGTCATACTGCGCCGGTCCAATGTAATCGATTACATGAACCACGCAACGGACCTCGCACGATGAGCATTCAAGCCGTAGCCGCCCAGGCCGGGGTCTCCGTGGCCACGGTGTCGCGCGCCTTCAATTTCCCCGACAAGGTCACGCCGGCCACGCGCGAACTGGTGGAGCGGGTGGCGCGCGAGCTCAACTACCTGCCCAACGCCAGCGCCCGCACCTTGCGCACCCAGCGCAGCCGCACGCTCGGCGTGGTGCTGCCCACGCTGCTGAACCCGACCTTCGCCGAATGCCTGCAGGGCATTGCGCGGGCGGCCGTCGCGGGCGGCTACGCGATCCTGCCGGTCACCACCGGCTACAGGCTCGACGAGGAAGAACGTGCGGTCCAGCTGCTGCTGGCGGGCAACGTCGACGGGCTGATCCTGGTGGTGTCGAACCCGTCGACGTCGGCCGCGCTGCAGCGCCTGCAGACCGCCGGCGTGCCCTACGTGCTGGCCTACAACCGGCATTCCGACCACCCCTGCGTGTCGGTAGACAGCGAGGGCGCGGTGGCCGATGCGGTCACGCGCCTCGTGCTGCTGGGCCACCGCCGCATCGCGATGGTCAGCGGCACACTGGCCGCGTCGGACCGCGCGCAGCAGCGCTACCGCGGCTACCAGCGCGGCATGGCCGAGGCCGGCCTCGACGCACCGCCGCTCATTGAAGTGCCCTTCGTCGAGACCGCCGTCGACGCGCTGTGCGCCGAGCTGCGCCCGCGCACGCGTCCCACGGCGCTGGTCTGCTCGAACGACCTGCTCGCGATCCGCAGCATCCGCGCCGCACATTTGAGCGGCCTCGCGGTGCCCGACGACCTGAGCGTGGTCGGCTTCGACGGGATTGCGCTCGGCGAAGACCTCACACCCGCGCTCACCACCATCGCGCAGCCCAACAGCGACATCGGCCGCCACAGCGTCGAGCTGCTGGTGCAGGCGATGGCCGGCGGCCGCACGCTGCAGGCCGACGCGAGCCTGCTGCTCCCCCATGCCTTCCGAGACGGCGAGTCGTGCGCGAGTGCGCGCGAAGACAACGACGCCGCAGTGTCCTGACCCCGACCTCACCACCCCTTCCAGGAGTTCTTCCATGTCCCTTCGCTTCCACCGATTCGCCCGCCTCGGCGTGCTGGCTGCCGCCCTTGTCGCTGCCAGCGGCGCCATGGCCCAGACCGCCATTTGCTACAACTGCCCGACCGAATGGGCCGACTGGGGCACCCAGCTGAAGGCCATCAAGGCCAGGACGGGCATCACCGTGCCGGCCGACAACAAGAACTCGGGCCAGTCGCTCGCGCAGCTGGTCGCCGAGAAGGCCAGCCCCGTGGCCGACATCACCTACCTGGGCGTGACCTTCGCGGTGCAGGCCGCGAAGGACGGCGTGGTCGAGCCCTACAAGCCGGCCGCCTGGAAGGACATCCCCGACGGCCTGAAGGACCCGGCCGGCCACTGGTTCACCATCCACTCGGGCACGCTCGGCTTCATGGTCAACGTCGACGCGCTCAAGGGCAAGCCGGTGCCCAAGTCGTGGGCCGACCTGCTCAAGCCCGAGTACAAGGGCCTGATCGGCTACCTCGACCCGGCCTCGGCCTTCGTAGGCTACGTGGGTGCCGTGGCGGTGAACCAAGCGCGCGGCGGCACGCTCGACAACTTCAAGCCGGCCATCGACTACTTCAAGGCGCTGCAGAAGAACGAGCCCATCGTGCCGAAGCAGACCTCGTACGCGCGCGTGCTCTCGGGCGAGATCGCGATCCTGCTCGACTACGACTTCAACGCCTACCGCGCCAAGTACAAGGACAAGGCCAACGTCGCCTTCGTCATCCCGAGCGAAGGCACGCTGGCCGTGCCCTACGTGATGAGCCTGGTCGCCAAGGCGCCGCACGCGGCCGACGCGAAGAAGGTGCTCGACTTCACGCTGTCCGACGAAGGCCAGGCGATCTGGGCCAAGGCCTACTTGCGCCCGGTGCGCGCCAGCGCCATGCCCAAGGAGATCGAGGCGCAGTTCCTGCCCGCGAGCGACTACGCGCGCGCCAAGACCGTCGACTACGCCCGCATGGCCGAAGCGCAACGCGCCTTCTCCGACCAGTACCTGAAAGAAGTGCGCTGACCCGCAGGGCATGAGATGACGCAAGCCACCACCTCCAACGCCTGGAATCCGCGCTGGCGGCTGCTCGCCTGCGTCGCGCCGGCGGCCGTCTTCTTCGCGGCCTTCTGGCTGCTACCGGTGGTGCGCCTGCTGGCGCTGCCGGCCGACAAGGGCGCCGCCACCTACTTCGCGGTGCTGACCGATGCGCGCTACCTGCAAAGCATGGCCAACACCGTCGCGCTGTCGGTGGCGGTGACGCTGGCCACGCTGGTGCTGGGCGCGGCGGTGGGCATCTACCTCGCGCGCCATGCCTTCCCGGGCAAGCGCATGCTGCTGTCGCTGCTCACGCTGCCGCTGTCGTTCCCGGGCGTGATCATCGGTTTCTTCGTGATCCTGCTCGGCGGACGCCAGGGCGTGATCGCCGACCTGAGCGACACGCTCGTCGGCGAGCGCATCACCTTCGCCTACGGCCTGCTCGGTCTGTTCCTGGCGTATCTGTATTTCTCGCTACCGCGCGCCATTGCCACCTATGCCGCCGCGGCCGAATCGATGAACACGCAGCTCGAAGAAGCGGCGCGCTCGCTCGGCGCTTCGAAGCTGCGCGTGGCGCGCGACGTGTGGATGCCCGAGCTCGCGCCCACCACACTGGCCTGCGGCGCCATTCTTTTCGCCACCTCGATGGGCGCCTTCGGCACGGCCTTCACGCTGGCCAGCAAGTTCGAGGTGATCCCGATCACCATCTACAACGAGTTCACCAACTACGCCAACTTCGCGCTCGCCGCGTCGCTGTCGATTTCGCTGGGCGTCGTGACCTGGCTGGTGCTCTTCGTGGCACGCCGCTTCGGCGCGAACCCGATCGCCCGATGATGAAGACACCCTCGCAACCCCGGGCCCCGTTCCTGCTCGCCGTCACGGTGCTCGTGAGCCTCTTCATGATCGCGCCGATGCTGCTGTCGGTGATGGCGGGCCTCGTCAACAACTACAGCGCCGGACTGAAGAGCGGCCTCACGCTGCGCTGGCTCGGCGAGGTGTGGGAGAACTACGGCGGCACCGTCGGCTGGTCGCTCGCGCTGGCCGTGGCCTGCGTCGTGTGCACCGTGCTGCTCGGCGTGCCCTGCGCCTATGCACTGGCGCGCAGCCGTTCGCGCGCGGCGCGCATCTTCGAAGAGTTGCTCACGCTGCCGGTCGCTGTGCCGGGACTGGCGACGGCACTCGCGCTGATCCTCGCCTACGGCCAGCTCACGGCCTTCCGCCAGAGCTTCGCCTTCATCCTCGTGGGCCACATCGTCTTCACGCTGCCCTTCATGGTGCGCACCGTGAGTTCGGCCTTCCAACGCGACGACCTGCTCGCGCTGGAAGAGGCTGCGCGCTCGCTGGGCGCGAACTTCCGCCAGCGCTTCATGGGCATCCTCGTGCCCGCCGTGTTCCCCGCCATCGTGGCCGGCAGCCTGATGGTGTTCACGCTCTCCGTGGGCGAGTTCAACCTCACCTGGATGCTGCACACGCCGCTCACGCGCACGCTGCCCGTGGGCCTGGCCGACAGCTACGCCTCGATGCGCATCGAGATCGGCTCGGCCTACACGCTGGTCTTCTTCGCCGTCATCCTTCCCGTGCTGTGGAGTCTGCAGTACCTTGCCAATCTGATTCAAAAGCGCCATGGAACTTGAACGCATCCCCGTCGACATCTCGAACTGCGCGAAGACCTATGCCGACGGCACGCGCGGCCTGCACTCCACCGACCTGCGCGTGGAGGCCGGCGAAGTGCTCGCGCTGCTCGGCCCCTCGGGCTGCGGCAAGACCACGCTGCTGCGCCTCATCGCGGGACTGGAAGCGCCCGACGCCGGCAGCCGCATCGTGTTCGGCGACCAGGACGTCACGCAGCGCCCGGTCGAACACCGCGGCGTGGGCATGGTGTTCCAGAGCTACGCCCTCTTTCCGCAGATGACGGTGGCGGCCAACATCGGCTACGGCCTGCGCATCCGCGGCGTGTCGCCCGATGAAGAAAAGCGCGCCGTGGGCGAGCTGGTCGATCTCGTGCGCCTGGGCGGGCTGGAGAGCAAGCGTCCCGCCGAACTCTCGGGCGGCCAGCGCCAGCGCGTGGCCCTGGCGCGCGCCGTGGCCGTGCGCCCGCGCGTGCTGCTGCTCGACGAGCCGCTGGCCGCGCTCGACGCCAAGCTCAAGGAGTCGCTGCGCGACGAACTCGCCGAGCTGCTGCGCCGCCTGCACATCACGGCCATCCACGTCACGCACGACCAGCAGGAAGCGCTGGCCATCGCCGACCGGCTCGCGGTGATGCGCGCCGGGCGCATCGTGCAGGTGGGCCGCGGCGAAGACCTGTACCGTTCGCCCGCGCATCCCTTCGTGGCCGAGTTCCTGGGCCGGGTCAACCGGCTCGAACGCGGCGCCGACGCCATCTCGCAGGGCGTTGTCCGACTCGGAGGCTCGTTCCTGCCCTGCCCCGCGCCCTGGCAGCAGCATGCGACGCTGCTGGTGCGGCCCGAAGACATCGAGGTCGGCGCGCCCCCTCCAGGTGACGCGACCGGATGGGGACACGCCACCGTCGAACGCCGTACCTTCCTCGGTGACCGCGTGCAGTTGCATCTGCGCGTGCAGGACCAGCCCGTGCTGGTGGCCGACGTGGGACGCGACACCCCCTTCGGACCGGGCGACGCGGTGGGCCTGCGCATCCCCGCCGACCGCCTGATGACGTCGCAGGAGACCCGCGCATGACGACCACAACCAACCCCACGACCTTCCTGGTCCAGCTGACCGACCTGCACATCCGCGAACCGGGCCGGCTGGCCTACGGCCGCATCGACACCGCGCCCTACCTCGCGCGCGCGGTGCAATCGGTGCTCGCGCTGCGCCAGCCGCCCGACGCGGTGGTGATCACCGGCGACCTGACCGACTTCGGCCGCGCCGCCGAGTACGAGCACCTGGCCCGCCTGCTGGCGCCGCTGACGATGCCCGTCTACCTGCTGCCCGGCAACCACGACGACCGCGACCAGCTGCGCCGCAGCTTCCCCGGCCACGCCTACCTGGGCACGGGTGCCGACACGCACGGTTTCGTCCAGTACTCGGTGCGCGTCGGCGCGCTGCGGCTGCTCACGCTCGACACCTGCGTGCCCGGCGCCAGCCACGGCACGCTGTGCGAGCGGCGCCTGGCCTGGCTCGAAGCCCAGCTCGATGCCTGCCGCCACGAACCCGTGGTCGTCGCCATGCACCACCCGCCCTTCCAGACGCTGATCGGCCACATGGACGAGATCGGCCTGCTGGAAGGCGCCGACGCGCTCGAAGCCCTGCTGCGCCGCTACACGAACGTCGAGCGCGTGATCTGCGGCCACCTGCACCGCGCCATCGACGTGCGCTTCGGCGGCACCATCGCCTCGACCTCGCCGGCGCAGGCCCACCAGGTCTGCCTCGACCTGGCGCCCGACGCCGCCTCGGCCTGGACGCTGGAACCGCCCGCCTTCCGGGTGCATGCCTGGTCCCCGGCAGGAGGCCGGCTCGTCACCCATCTGGCCGCCTCCGGCGCCTTCGAAGGCCCTTATCCTTTCCACGACAACGGGGCCCTGATCGACTGAAGCGTCTACTTGTGCAGAATGGGGCCGAAACGAACCAAAACGAAAACAAGAGAAAGGTCAGAATCCGCCCTCCATGAAGCACCTCCTGAATCTGCTTGCGGCAGTCGCCCTGCTGGTGTGGGGCACGCACCTCGTGCGCACCGGCGTGCTGCGCGTGTTCGGCGCCAACCTGCGCAAGATCCTCGTGCAGAGCATGCGCAACCGCTTCACGGCCGCGCTCTCGGGCATCGGCGTCACGGCGCTCGTGCAGTCGAGCACGGCCACGTCGCTGATGACCTCCTCCTTCGTCGGGCAGGGCCTGGTCACGCTGCCGGCCGCGCTGGCGGTGATGCGGGGCGCCGACATCGGCACGGCGCTGATCTCGGTGCTGTTCTCGGCCGACCTGTCCTGGCTCTCGCCGATGTTCATCTTCGTGGGGGTGGTGCTGTTCATCACGCGCTCGGCCACCGTGGCGGGCCGGGTGGGGCGGGTGCTGATCGGGCTCGGGCTGATGCTGCTGGCGCTGCAGCTGGTGGTCGCGGCCACCGAGCCGCTCTTCTCGTCGCCGGCCGTGCGCGCGCTGCTCGCGTCCATCACCAGCGACGTGCTGCTCGAGATCACCCTCGGCGCCGCCCTGGCCATCGTGGCGTACTCCAGCCTGGCGGTGGTGCTGCTGGTGGCGGCCATGGCGAGTTCGAACGTGGTGCCGCTCGATGTGGCCCTGGGCCTGGTGCTCGGTGCCAACCTCGGCAGCGGCCTGCTGGCGGTGCTGACCACCGCACGCTCGGCGGTGTCGGTGCGCCAGGTCACGGTCGGCAACCTGCTGTTCAAGGCGTTGGGCGTCGCGCTGGTCACGCCCTTTGTCGGCCTGTGGATCCGCTACGTGCAGCCCGAGCTGCCCAACCAGACGCACGGCGTGGTGCTGTTCCACCTGGCGTTCAACATCGTGATCAGCATCGGCTTCATCGGCCTCACGCAGTGGGTTGCCAAGCTCGTGACACGCATGCTGCCCGTGCCGCCGCAGCCCGTGGGCACCAGCCGTCCGCACCACCTCGACCCCTCGGCGCTGTCGACACCCTCGCTCGCCATTTCGAATGCCGCGCGCGAGGCCCTGCACCAGGCCGACATCGTCGAGACCATGCTCATCGGCACGCTCGACGTGATCCGCAACAACGACCTGCGGCTGGCGCAGGAGCTGCGGCAGCTGGACGACACGGTGGACGAGCTGTACTCGGCCATCAAGTACTACATGACGCGCATCTCGCGCGAGGCGCTGGGCGAAGAGGAAAGCCGGCGCTGGACGGACATCATCAGCTTCACGATCAACATGGAGCAGATCGGCGACATCATCGAGCGCGTGATCATCGACATCGAGGACAAGAAGATCAAGCCGCAGCGCAACTTCTCAGCCGCGGGGATGGCGGAGATCGTGGAGCTGCATGGGCGGCTCATTGCCAACCTGCGGTTGAGCATGAGCGTGTTCCTGAATGGGAATGTGCGGGATGCGCAGAAGCTTCTGGAAGAGAAGGCGCGGTTCCGGGACCTGGAGCGGGCTTATGCGACGACTCACCTGGATCGGTTGTCGGATCAGACAACCTTGAGCATTGAGACGAGCTCGCTGCACATCGACTTGATCAGCGATTTGAAGCGGATCAATTCGCATATCTGTTCTATTGCTTATCCGATTCTGGAGTCGGCGGGGGCGTTGGCGCCTAGTCGGCTTCGTGAATCGCGGTTGGGGAAGATTGAGGGCTGAGTCGGTTTGCTTTCCGGGGCCGGGTCTCGGCCCGGCGGCCGACCTACTTTTCTTTGCTTCGCCAAAGAAAAGTAGGCAAAAGAAAGGCGACCCTGCTGTCTGCGTCCCTTCGCTGCGCTACGGGCAACCTGCGGTGCTCGCATTTCGCGGGGTCTCGCCCAA
This sequence comes from Acidovorax cavernicola, assembly GCF_003581445.1. Classification (NCBI taxonomy): domain Bacteria; kingdom Pseudomonadati; phylum Pseudomonadota; class Betaproteobacteria; order Burkholderiales; family Comamonadaceae; genus Acidovorax; species Acidovorax cavernicola. The sequence continues at coordinate 54,542 of NZ_QXMN01000022.1, forward strand.
ACTCGCTTCGCTCAAACAAGGGCGAGCCCTGATCCGCGAAACGCTGCGCTCCTCGGCGCATACAGAAGGGATTGGGGAACCGGACTCGCCATCGCTTCGCTCGGCTTCCAACACCTCACGGGCCTTCGCTTCGCTTGGCCTGGGGCCTCCCCCAAAGAATCGTCCAGGGCCGAGCAACGCGATGGCCCTACCGGCCCGAGCGCAGCGATGGGCCGTCCCCTCCCCCTCCCCTCTGGCTGCGCCGAGGAGCGCAGCGTTTCGCGGATCAGGGATCGCAGCTGTTTGAGCGAAGCGAGTTCTGCGAGACCCCGCGAAACGCGAGCACCGCAGGTTGCCCCGTAGCAACGCGAAGGGGTCGCAGACAGTGGGGTCGCCTTTTCTTTGCTTACTTTCTTTTGGCGAAGCAAAAGAAAGTAAGTCGCCCGCCGGGGCGAGACCCGGCCCCGGAAACCAAACCTACTTAGCCCCTTGCAAGCCAGCCGCAGTCGTTGCAACAGCTCTACGCGCATACCGCTGCGCCAACACAGCACAAACCATCAACTGCATCTGATGAAACAACATCAAAGGCAGAACAATCGCCCCGACGGCATGCGAAGCAAACAACACCTTCGCCATAGGAATCCCACTGGCCAGACTCTTCTTCGAGCCACAGAAAACGATCGTGATCTCGTCCTCCACATTGAACCCGAAGCGCCGCGCCAGGAACGTCGTCACCCCCAACGCCAACGCCAGCAACACCCCACACACCAACAGCAACCCCAACAACGCACTCACAGGAATCTGCTTCCAAAGCCCTTCAATCACAGCCGCGCTGAACGCCGTATAGACCACCAACAGAATCGACCCCTGGTCCACGAACTTCAGCACCGCAGCGCGCTTCTGAATCCACTTCCCAATCAAAGGACGCGACAGGTGGCCGATCACAAACGGCACCAGCAGCTGCAGCAAGATGCGCCCGATCGCATCGAGCGATGAAGACGACGCCACCGCCCCACCCTCAGGCAAGACAACAAGACTCACCAGCACCGGCGTGATGAACACGCCCAGCAGGGTCGAAGCCGACGCACTGCAGATCGCAGCCGGCATGTTCCCCCGCGCCATGGCCGTGAAGGCAATGGCCGATTGCACCGTCGCCGGCAGCACGCAAAGGAACAGCACACCCGTGTACAGCTGCGGCGTCACCAGCAGCGACAGTGCGGGCCGCAGCGCGAGCCCCAGCAGAGGGAAGAGGATGAAGGTCGCGGCGAACACCAGCAGGTGCAGCCGCCAATGCGTGATGCCCGCCAGGATCGCCTCGCGCGACAGCTTGGCGCCGTGCAGGAAGAACAGCAGCCCGATCGCGACCGTGGTCAGGCCCTCGAAGAAATGCGCCACGCGGCCGCTGGCGGGCAGCAGGCTGGCCAGGGTGACGACCGCGACGAGCGTGAGCGTGAAGTTGTCGGGGAGAAAGCGTGAACGTGCCATGGCCTGCATTGGACCTTCCGCCCATTCAAAAGAGAAATGGATTTATCGGATGGATATATGATTTGAACGCATGAACGTCACGCTTCGCCAACTCCGCGTCTTCCGCTCGGTGGCCGAGGGCCGCAACTTCAGCCGCGCCGGTGACCAGGTGGGCCTGAGCCAGCCGGCGGTGAGCCGGTCGATCTCGGAGCTCGAAGCCCAGCTCGGCCTCAAGCTGCTCGACCGCACCACGCGCGAGGTGGTGCTGACCGACGCCGGCCAGTCGTTCGCGGCCCGGCTCGACCGGGTGCTCGACGAGCTCGACCAGACGCTGCAGGACGTGGCGGGCCTGGCCAGCGCACGCGGCGGCAAGGTGCGCGTGGCGAGCAGCCCCACGCTCTCGGCCAACCTCATGCCCGACTGCATCGCAGCCTGCGCGGTGCAGGCGCCGGGCATCCAGTTCCTGCTGCTCGACCGCATCCAGCAGGACGTGATGGACAGCGTGCGCAGCGGCGAGGTCGATTTCGGCGTGGTGATCGAGCCCTCCGAAGCCGACGACCTGCACTGCGAGTCGATCCTCGACGACCCCTTCATGGTGGTGACGCTGCCCAGCCACCGGCTGGCGCAGAAGGCCGCGGTGAACTGGTCCGCGCTCGACGGTCAGCCGCTCGTCCTGCTCGATCACGCCTCGGGCAGCCGGCGCCTCATCGACCAGGCGCTGGAGCGGCACGGCGCACGCTGCGACGTGAAGCAGCAGCTGGGCCACGCGACCACCGTGTTCCGCATGGTCGAGGCCGGCATCGGCATCAGCGTGATGCCGGGCCTGTCGCTGCCGCCCGAGGGACTGGCGCGGCTGGTGGTGCGTCCGCTGGTGCCGAATGTGCAGCGCGCGATCATGCTGATCCGGCGCCGCAACCGCGAACTGTCGCCGCTCGCGCAGCGGGTCTGGCGCATGGTGCGCGAGACGGCCGCGCTCAGTGAGGCGCCGCCGGCTTCGCCGGCAGCAACGCGCTGAAGAAGCGCTCCTGCCGCTCGCGCACGCAGAAGTCGATCAGGTCCTCGACCTCGGTGGCCTTGTCGAACACCGCGTCGGCGCCGAGTTGCGCGCACTTGCGGCGCGTCTCGGGCGTGGCGTGGTTGCTCAGCACGACGATCTTCTGCATCGGGTCGCGGTTGCGGCAGGCCTCGAGCACCTGAAAGCCGGTGCCGTCGCCCAGGAACAGGTCGACGATGGCCAGGTCCCACAGCGCCGGGTTGTGCGTAAGCCAGCGCGTGCCCTCGGCCTCCGACTCGGCCTGGCCGACCGGATCGACCCGCGCCATCTCGCGCAGCGTGCCCGCCAGGCTGGCGCGCTGGGCGGGGTTGTCTTCGACGATGAAGGCGCGGACGGTGGTCATGGCGGACGGTGTGGAGGTCACTGATGCAGGCTACAAATTGCGCCCGCCACAAGTCGAAGGTGTGACACCCCACCGCGCGTAGGACATCACCCGCTGGCCCGCCCCGTCGGGCTCAGAGCGTGAGGATGGTGCAGCCCGTGGTCTTGCGCGCCTCGAGGTCGCGGTGCGCCTGCTGCACGTCGGCCAGCGCGTAGCGCTGCTCGATCGGGATCGTCACCGCGCCGCTTTGCACCACCGCGAACAGATCGTCGGCCATGGCCTGCGTGCTCTCGCGCGTGGCGATGTGCGTGAACAGCGTCGGGCGCGTCACGTACAGCGAACCCTTCGAAGCCAGCAGGCCGAGGTTGACCGGCGGCACCGGACCCGAGCCGTTGCCGAAGATCGCCAGCAGCCCGAAGGGGCGCAGGCTGTCGACGGAGCCTTCGAAGGTGTCCTTGCCGACCGAGTCGTACACCACCTTCACGCCCTTGCCGCCGGTGATCTCCTTCACGCGCGCCGCGAAGTTCTCGGTGCTGTAGTTGATGGCGTGCGCCGCGCCATGCGCCAGCGCGAGCTTGCACTTGGCATCGCTGCCCGCGGTGCCGATGAGCTGCAGGCCGAGCGCCTTGGCCCACTGGCAGGCGATGAGGCCGACACCGCCGGCCGCCGCGTGGAACAGCACGAAGTCGCCGGGTTGCAGGCCTTCGGCCGGCAGCGTCTTCTTCAGCAGGTACTGGGTGGTGAGGCCCTTGAGCATCATGGCCGCGCCGGTCTCGAAGGAGATGTCGTCGGGCAGCCTGCACACGCACTTGGCAGGCATCACGCGCAGCTCGCAGTAGGCACCAGGCGGCTGGCTCGCGTAGGCGGCGCGGTCGCCGGCCTTCAGGTGCGTCACGCCCTCGCCCACCGCCTCGACGATGCCCGAGGCTTCCATGCCGAGCTGCAGCGGCATCTGGAACGGGTATAGGCCGGTGCGCTGGTAGGTGTCGATGAAGTTCAGGCCCACGGCCTTGTGGCGGATGCGGATCTCGCCGGGGCCGGGCTCGCCCACCTCGACCTCGACGACCTTCAGTTCCTCGGGACCGCCATGGCGATCGATACGGACGGCTTTGCTCAACATCGTTGCTGTCTCCACGCAGGGGGAAAAGGGAAAGGATGGGCATCGTGCCACGTTTGGCCTTTTCGCGACGAGGAACGGGCGGAACGGGCGAAGAGCGGACACTGCGCGGGCCCGGTAGAGTCGGCGGCCATGTCGTCCGCATCGCACCACCGCCTCACGCCCCTCACCGCCCTGCTCCTCACCGTGCCGCCGCTGCTGTGGGCCGGCAATGCGGTGGTCGGCCGGCTGGTGCGCGCGCTGGTGTCGCCACTGACGCTGAACTTCGTGCGCTGGGTGATCGCGTTCGTGCTGCTGCTGCCGCTGGCGGCCTGGGTGCTGCGGCGCGGCAGCCCGCTGTGGGCGCACTGGCGCAATTACGCGCTGCTGGGCCTGCTGGGCATCGGCCTGTACAACGCCTTCCAGTACCTGGCGCTGCAGACCTCCACGCCGATCAACGTCACGCTGGTGGGCTCGAGCCTGCCGCTGTGGATGCTGGCCGTGGGCACGCTGTGCTTCGGCGCGCGCGCCAGCCGGCGCACGGTGGGTGGTGCGCTGCTGTCGATGCTCGGCGTGCTGCTGGTCCTGAGCCGCGGCGAGTGGCAGCAGCTGCTCGCGCTGCGGCTGGTGCCGGGCGATCTCTACATGATCGCGGGCACCATCGCCTGGGCCTTCTACAGCTGGTTGCTGGCGCGCACGCACGAGCCGGCCAACGTGCGCAGCGACTGGGCCGCCTTCCTGATGGCGCAGCTGGTGTTCGGACTCGCGTGGTCGGCCGCGCTGGCCGCCGGCGAATGGACGCTCACCGACGCCCACATCGACCTGGGCTGGCCCCTCGTGGCCGCGCTGCTGTTCATCGGCATCGGCCCCGCCGTGCTGGCCTACCGCTGCTGGGGCACCGGCGTGCAACGCGCGGGCCCGCAGGCGGCGAGCATCTTCATGAACCTCACGCCGCTGTTCGCGGCGGTGCTGTCGGCGGCCTTCCTGGGCGAGGCGCCGCACTGGTACCACGGCGCCGCCTTCGTGCTGATCGTCGGCGGGATCGTGGTGTCGTCGCGGCGCTGAGGACGAAGCGGCCCCTTCAAGCGAACACCGAGGAACCGGCTTTGCCGGGCCTCAGGTGTTGCCCCCGGCAGGGGGTTGGCGAAGCGACACGAAGTGCGCGAAGCCTGGGGGTGAGCTCAATAGGTGCCCGGGTAGGCGCCGCCGTCCGCCAGGACGTTCTGGCCGGTCATGTAGCCGGCCTGCATGCTGCACAGGAACGCGCAGATCGCGCCGAACTCCGCCGGCGTGCCGAAGCGCTTGGCCGGAATGTTCTTCTTGCGTGCTTCCCACACGGTGTCGAAATCCTGGCCCGTCTTCTGCGCCGCGCCGGCCATCGTGCCCTTGAGGCGGTCGGTCTCGAAGGAACCCGGCAGCAGGTTGTTGATGGTCACGCCCTGCGCCGCCACCGAGGTGCGCGCCACGCCGGCCACGAAGCCCGTGAGGCCGCTGCGTGCGCCATTCGACAAACCCAGGATGTCGATCGGCGACTTCACCGAGCTCGACGTGATGTTGACGATGCGACCGAAGCCGCGCTGGGCCATGCCGTCGACCGTGGCCTTGATGAGCTCGATCGGCGTGAGCATGTTGGCGTCGACCGCCTTGATCCACGCTTCGCGGTCCCAGTTGCGGAAGTCGCCGGGCGGCGGGCCGCCGGCGTTGGTGACGACGATGTCGAAGTCGTGGCCCAGTGCGAACACGGCCGCGCGGCCGGCTTCGGTGGTGATGTCGGCGGCCACATGCTTCACGAACGGGCCGGCACTTCCGGCCACGGCGGCCAGTTGCTTGGCCGCCGCGTCGAGCGCCTCGGCGCCGCGCGCCACGATCACCACGTTGACGCCCTCGCGCACCAGCGCCTCGGCGCAGCCGTAGCCCAATCCCTTGCTCGCGCCGCACACCAGCGCGGTCTTGCCTGCAATGCCCAGATCCATGTGTTTGCTCCAGTCGACCGATCGATCGATGCTGCAAGGACGGCTGGTGTGGTGTCCCGCACATAGCTGCGCAGAATGAAATCGATGCGTTTCGCGTCAGGGCAAGGCGCAAACCGCAGCGATACCCGTAGGTATCGCGAGGATTTGCAACGCCGCCCTGGCGTGAAAGGCGCGATTTCATGCGCAGCTATGTGCGGGACACCACACCTACCGTCCCTTGCGTGTGAAAACGAAGATGCCCGCGATGACGAGCACCGTGCCGGCCGCGATCCACGCGGTGAACGGCTCACCCAGTATGACCACCCCCATGAGGATGGTCGACAGGGGCCCGATCATGCCGGTTTGCGCCGCAATGGCGGGGCCGATGCGCTCGATGGCCATCATCACCATGAGGACAGGCACCGCCGTGCACAGCGTGGCGTTGAGCACCGACAGCCAGATCACCTCGGGGGCGACCGTCAGTGCAGCGCTCACCGGCCGCGTGAGCACGAACTGCAGGATGCACAGCACGCAAGCCACGGTGGTGGCCAGGCCCACGAGCCGCAGCGACCCGAGCCGCTTGACGAACTCGCCGCTGTAGACAAGGTAGCCCGCGTAGCTCACCGCGCTCAGGAACACGAGGAACGCGCCCCATGCCGCCGCGCCGCCGCCCTTGCCGTCGCCGCCGGTCCAGAGCTCGTGACCGAACACCAGCAGCACGCCGGCATAGCTCACGACCATGCCGATCACCTGCGGACGCGTCGGGCGGCGCCGGTACAGCAGCCAGCCGAAGAACAGCACCAGCGTGGGGTTGAGGTACAGGATCAGCCGCTCGAAGCTGGCCGAGATGTAGGCCAGCCCTGCAAAGTCGAGAAAGCTCGCGAGGTAGTAGCCCGAGAAACCGAGCCCGAGAATGCCGAGCCAGTCGCGCGTGGTGAGCGAGGGCTTGCCCCGACCGGCCCACCACGCCATCACCGCGAACAGCGGCAGCGCGAAGAGCATGCGCAGCATGATGAGCGTGATGGCGTCGACGCCATAGCGGTACGCGAGCTTGACGATGATGGCCTTGCCGCTGAACGCGATGGCGCCCAGCGTGGCAAGGACGAGGCCGGTGGCGTAGCCCTTGCGCGCGCCCTCGTGTCCGGATGGGGGGATGCCGACCGATGCGGCTGCTTTGTTCATCCCCCGATCATCCCTTGATCCTCAATAGCCTGCAGCGAGGCCGTCGCGGCGCGGGTCGCTCGCGGCCACGTAGCCTTTCACCGAGGGCTCGCCCGCGCGCCAGATGAACTGGCCGGCACCGAAGTCCTGGTAGGAGTCGTTGATCACCTCGAGGTGGTGGCCGAGGTCGCGCAGGCCCTGTACCGTCTCGGCCTTCATCGCGGCCTCGACGTTGATCTCGAGCCCCGCGTTGAAGCGCCAGCGCGGCGCGTCACACGCGGTCTGCGGCGCCTGGCCGTAGTCGAGCATGCGCACCAGCGTCTGCATGTGGCCCTGCGGCTGCATGTTGCCGCCCATCACGCCGAAGCTCATCACCGGCTGGCCGTCCTTCGTGAGGAAGGCCGGGATGATGGTGTGGAACGGGCGCTTGCCCGGCGCCACCACGTTCGGGCTCTCGGCCTTGAGGCTGAAGCCGTGGCCGCGGTTCTGCAGGCTGATGCCGAACTCGGGTTCGACGCAGCCCGAGCCGAAGCCCATGTAGTTGCTCTGGATGAAGCTCACCATCATGCCGCTCTCGTCCGCCGCGGTGAGGTAGATGGTGCCGCCCTTGACCGGGTTGCCGGCCTTGAAGTCCTGCGCCTTCTTGAGGTCGATCAGGCGCGCGCGCGAGGCCAGGTAGGCGTCGTCGAGCATCTGCTCGGTCGTCACTTCCATGGTCTTGCGCTCGGACACGTAGCGGTACACGTCGGCGAAGGCCAGCTTCATGGCCTCGATCTGCAGGTGCTGCGACTGCACCGAGTCGACCGGCAGCGAGGCGATGTCGAACTTCTCGAGGATGCCCAGCGCGATCAGCGCCGCGATGCCCTGGCCGTTCGGCGGAATCTCGTGCAGCGTGTGGCCGCGGTAGTCGCGCGAGATCGGCGTGACCCACTCGGGCTGGTAGGCCGCCATGTCGGCCACGGTGAGCGCACCGCCCTGCTCCTTCGAGAACTTCGCGAGCGCCTCGGCGATCTCGCCGTTGTAGTAGGCCTCGCCCTTGGTGCGGGCGATGGCCTTGAGCGCGCGTGCCGCCGCGGTGAAGCGGAACAGCTCGCCGATCTCGGGCGCGCGGCCCCAGGGCAGGAAGGCCTGGGCAAAGCCCGGCTGCGACTTCAGGATCGGCGTGGCCGCCGCCCACTTGCCCTGCACCACCGGCGGCACGAGGTAGCCGCGCTCGGCGATGTCGATGGCAGGTGCCATCAGGTCGGCGAAGGGCAGCTTGCCGAAGCGGTCGCTCATCGCGACCCAGCCGCGCACCGCGCCCGGCACCGTGACCGAATCGATGCCGCGCATCGGCGGCGTGGCGGCGTCGGCGCCGTACTTGGCCTTGAAGTACTCGGGCGTCCAGGCCTGGGGCGCGGGGCCCGAGGCGTTAAGGCCGTGCAGCTCCTTGCCGTCCCACAGGATGCAGAAGGCGTCGCTGCCCAGGCCGTTGCTCACCGGCTCGACCAGCGTCATCACGGCGGCCGTGGCAATGGCCGCATCGACCGCGTTGCCGCCCTGCTGCAGGATGCGCAGGCCCGCCTGCGCGGCCAGCGGATGCGAGGTGGCCACCACGTTGCGCGCGAAGACGGGCAGGCGGGTCGAGAGGTAGGGGTTGGCGTAATCAAACTTCATACAGTGCTTTCAGGGCGACGTGAACCATTCAAGAACACCGCGGAACCGGCTTTGCCGGGCCGCAGGTGTTGCCCCCGGCAGGGGGTTGGCGAAGCGACACGAAGTGCGCGCAGCCTGGGGGCGAGCCTAATCAGTCATTCGTGATCTTGCGATCTACGACGATCTTTTTCCACTTGGCGGCGTCCACGGCCACCATCTTTGCGAACTGCTCGGGCGTGCCCGCGTTCGCCGGCTCGATGCCCAGGCGGGCGAGCTTGTCCTTCACTTCGGGGTCAGCCAGCGCCTCGTTGGCGGCCTTGTTCACGCGCGCCACGATGTCCGGCGACAGGCCCTTCGGTCCGTAGAAGCCGAACCAGGTGGTCGACTCGAAACCCGGCAGCGTGTCGGCGATGGCCGGCAGCTCGGGAGCCAGCGGGCTGCGCTTGAGCGAAGTCACGCCCAGTGCGCGCAGCCGGCCGTCACGCACGTGCGGCATACCGGTGGGCAGCGAGTCGAACAGCACGTCGACCTTGCCGCTGATGAGATCGGGCACCGCGAGCGCCGTGCCGCGGTAGGGAATGTGCGTGACGAACACGCCGGCCTGCGCCTTGAACAGCTCGGCCGTGAGCTGCACGATGGTGCCGTTGCCGCTCGATGCGTAGTTGAGCTTGCCGGGGTTCTTCTTCGCGTGGTCGATCCACTCGCGCACCGTCTTGGCGGGGGAGTTGACCGGCACCAGCATGATGCTCGGCGCATCGCCCACGTGGGCGATGGGCGCGAAGTCGCGCACCGTGTCGTAGGGCAGCTTCGGCGTGATGGCCGGGCCGATGGCGTGCGTGCTCGTGGTCGCGAGCAACAGCGTGTAGCCGTCGGGCGGCGCCTTGGCCGCGAGGTCGGAGCCGATGGCACCGCCAGCACCAGGCTTGTTGTCCACCACCAGCGTGCCGCCGAGCTTCTCGCTCATCTTCTGCCCCAGCGTGCGGGCGAAGAGGTCGGTGGCACCGGCCGCCGGGAACGGCACGATCAGGCGGATCGGACGGTTCGGATAGTTCTGGGCCAGTGCGGGCGCCGCGGCCAGCACCAGCGCAGCCGCGGCAAGCGCGGCGCGGGTGGTTCGTTTCATGAAATTCATTGTGTGCGAGGTGGTGTGTCGGGAGCGCGCCTTGTCCGACGTGGCCGCAGGATTGGACACGCGGGGCATTGAAAAGGGAAATGGATTTATCGGATAGATATATGAATCCATCGCATCAATCGTGCCACGGCCATCGCGCGGCGCAGCGCGTCGCGCGCCGCCCATCAGAAATAGCGATGGCTTCGCATCAGCAAACGGTATTTCCTCCCGGGCGGCCTGCCGCTCGATAGTCGCGCCAGTCCACTCGAACACAGAAGTGGCGCACAGGAGACCTCCCCTTGAATTTCTTTCCCTTCGGGGGCGCTCATGTCAGCGCCCCAGGCTTCGACTCGCGCGCGATGCGGATGAAGCGGCACCCGCTCGCCCTCGCCATGCTGGCCATTGCCGGCGCGGCGTCGGCGCAGTCCTCGGTGACGCTTTTCGGCGTGGTGGACGCGGGCGTCAGTCACTTCGAGACCGTCAGCGAATACCGCCCGACGTTCGATCCGCGACGCCCTTCCGCCGCCTGGCTTGCGGCCGCCGTGCCGAGGGTGACGCAAAGCCAGACCACGCTGTCACGCGGCGGCTACCGCGGCAGCAGCCTGGGCTTTCGGGGCACGGAGGACCTGGGCGGCGGCCTGGCAGCGAGCTTCTGGCTGGAGTCGAACATCAGCAACGACGACGGCAAGACAGGCCTTGCGGCTTTTGCCAAGCGCTCCACGGTGAGTCTGTCGGGTGGCTTCGGCGAAGTGCGGCTGGGCCGCGACTACACGCCGATCTTCCGCAACGACTCGCTGGCCGACCCGTTCGCCATCCAGGGCGTCGGCCTCTCGGTGATGGCTCGGGTTCAAAGCGCCTCCTCCACCCTGCTCGGCGGTGCACCGGCCGGCGTCGCCGCCGGCGACAACTACGCGCGTGCCAGCAACAGCATCGGCTACTTCCTGCCGCCGGATCTCGGCGGCTTCTACGGGCAGGTCCAGTACGCCTTGCCCGAGAACATCCGCTACAGCCCGGACCTCACGCCGACGAACGAACGCGGGCGCTACATGGGTGGCCGCTTCGGCTACGCGAAGGGACCGCTCAACGTGGCACTGGCACTCGGCGAAGACAACAAGGACCGCCTGCCCTCGGGTGCCACGGCCAAGCCGCCCCTCGATGCCGGTGGCGACGACCGGCTGAAGACCGTCAGCCTGAGCGCCACCTACGACTTCGGCCCGGTCAAGCTGCTGGGCGAGCTGTCGCAGCTGCGGCACCGGCGCGCGCAGGCACAGCCCTGGGCACCGGAGCGCACCGACAAATACAACGGCTACCTCGTGGGCGCCACGGTGCCCGTGGGCGCCGGGCTCATTCGCGCCTCTTTCGGTCGCGTGAAGTACCGGGCCGACGACACCGGCCTGCCAAGCGACGCGGCGCAGAGTGCCAGCGCCAGCCAATGGGCGCTGGGTTATGTGCACCACCTGTCCCGCCGCACGGCGCTGTACGCCACGTTCGCGCGCGTTCGCATCAAGAACGGGCAGAACGACAAGGCCATCGGCTCCGTGACGAGCGGCAGCGACGCGCCCTATCCAGGCTACCTGGCTGCCAGCGGCTGGCGCCCGCGCAGTGCCATGGGCTACGACTTCGGCATCCGGCACATCTTCTGACCCTGGTTCCCCATCCCTGCCTTCATTCCATGTTGACCCACGCACCCACCCTTGCCCTTCGCTCATTGGCCGCGGCCGCATTCCTCGCCTTCGGCGCTGGCGCGCAGGCCCAACCCGTCGCGTCGGCGCAGGCCCCGGCAATCATGTCGCTCGTCGAGAGCATGTACCCCCGGCTCGACACCCTCTACAAGGACCTGCACGCCCACCCCGAACTCGCATTCAAGGAAACGCGCACCGCCGCCAAGCTGGCCGCCGAGATGCGCGCCATCGGCTTCGAGGTGACCGAGAAGGTCGGCGGCACGGGCGTCGTCGCGCTCTACCGCAACGGCCCCGGACCGGTCGTCATGGTGCGCACCGACATGGACGGCCTGCCGATGGAAGAGAAGACCGGTCTGCCCTACGCCAGCCAGGCCCGCACCGACTGGGGCGGTCGGGACAGCTTCGTGGCCCACAGCTGTGGCCACGACATCCACATGGCCAGTTGGCTCGGCACCGCACGCGCACTGGTCGCGCTCAAGGACCAATGGAAGGGCACGCTGATGTTCATCGGCCAGCCCGCCGAAGAAACCGTGTCGGGCGCCAAGGCGATGCTCGCGGACGGACTGTTCACGCGGTTTCCCAAGCCCGACGCCGCGTTCGCGCTGCACACGGCACCCACGCCGCACGGCACCGTCGGCTACGGCATCGGCATCAGCAGTTCCAACTCCGATGCGCTGGAGATCGTCTTCAGGGGACGCGGCGGCCACGGCTCGCGGCCGCACACGACCATCGACCCGATCGTGATCGCCGCGCGTTTCGTGACGGACGTGCAGACCGTGGTGAGCCGCGAAAAAGACCCGGCCGAGTTCGGCGTCGTGACCATCGGCGCCATCCAGGGCGGCACCGCCGGCAACATCATTCCCGACACGGTCACACTGCGCGGCACCATCCGCTCCTACAAGCCGCAGGTGCGCGACAAGCTGCTGGACGGCGTGCGCCGCATGGCGATGGCCGCCGCCACCACGAGCGGCGCGCCCGAACCCGTGGTCAAGCTGGTGCCGGGCGGAGAAGCCCTGGTCAACGACGAAGCCGTCGTGACCCGCGCAGCCACCGCCCTCAAGCAGGCGCTGGGCGCGGCGCACGTCGTCCAGACCACTGCGCCATCGACAGGCAGCGAAGACTTCTCGGCCTTCATCAACGCCGGCGTGCCGTCGATGTATTTCACGATCGGCGTGCTCGATGCGCGCGACATCGCGGCCTCCGCCCAGCCCGGCGGCAAGCCGCTCGCGCGCAACCATTCGCCTTTCTTCGCACCCGTGCCGGAGCCGTCGATCAAGACCGGCGTGCATGCGATGACCGTCGCGGTGCTCAGCGCGTTGGCCAGCAAATAAGGGCCAGGCATCCCTCCAAAGAAAAACGGCGCCCGAGGGCGCCGTTTCTACTTGCAGGCCAGGGCCGTCGATCAGTCTTCGACGAAGGCCTCTTCGCGCTTGGACTTCACGGCAGGAAGCAGCACGATGATCAGCAGCAGCGCTGCAGCGATCAGCAGGCCGGCCGAGATCGGACGCGTGACGAACACGCTCCAGTCGCCGCGCGACAGCAGCAGCGAACGGCGCAGGTTCTCTTCCATCATCGGCCCCAGGATAAAGCCCAGCAGCAACGGCGCGGGTTCGCAGCCGAGCTTGAAGAAGGTGTAGCCCACGAAGCCGAACACGCCCACCATCCAGATGTCCCAGGTGTTGTTGTTGGTCGAGTACACGCCGATCGCGCAGAACAGCACGATCGCCGGGAACAGGAACTTGTAGGGCACCGACAGCAGCTTGATCCACATGCCGATCAGCGGCAGGTTCAGGATCACCAGCATCGCGTTGCCGAGCCACATCGAGGCGATCAGGCCCCAGAAGAGCTCCGGGTTGCTGGTCATCACCTGCGGGCCGGGCTGGATGTTGTGGATCGTCATCGCACCCACCATCAGCGCCATCACCGCGTTGGGCGGAATGCCCAGCGTCAGCAGCGGAATGAAGGAGGTCTGCGCACCGGCGTTGTTGGCAGCTTCAGGCGCGGCCACGCCGCGGATGTTGCCCTTGCCGAAGGGCACTTCGCCCGGATGCAGCTTGGTCTTCTTCTCGATGGTGTAGGCCGCGAAGGCCGACAGCAGCGCGCCGCCACCGGGCAGGATGCCCAGCGACGAACCCAGCGCGGTGCCGCGCAGCACGGCGGGCAGCATGCGCTTGAAGTCTTCCTTGGTCGGGAACAGGCCCGAGACCTTGGCGGTGAAGATTTCGCGCTCTTCGTCCGGACGCGACAGGTTGGCAATGATTTCGCCGTAACCGAACACGCCCATGGCGATGGCCACGAAGCCGATGCCGTCGGTGAGTTCAGGCACGTCGAAGCTGAAGCGCGCCACGCCCGAGTTCACGTCGGTGCCCACCAGACCCAGCAGCAGGCCCAGCACGATCATCGCGATCGCCTTGAGCAGCGAACCCGAAGCCAGCACCACGGCGCCGATCAGGCCCAGGATCATCAGCGAGAAGTATTCGGCGGGGCCGAACTTGAAGGCCAGTTCGGTCAGCGGCGGCGCGAAGGCCGCAAGAATCAAGGTGCCGACGCAACCTGCGAAGAACGAGCCCAGGCCGGCCGCGGCGAGCGCCGGACCTGCGCGGCCCTTGCGCGCCATCTGGTAGCCGTCGATCACGGTCACCACCGACGACGATTCGCCCGGCAGGTTCACCAGAATCGCGGTGGTCGAGCCACCGTATTGCGCGCCGTAGTAGATGCCGGCCAGCATGATCAGCGCCGACACAGGCGGCAGCGCGTACGTGGCGGGCAGCAGCATCGCGATCGTCGCGACGGGGCCGATGCCCGGCAGCACGCCGATCAGCGTGCCCAGGATACAGCCGACCAGGCAGTACAGCAGGTTCGTGAAGGTGAAGGCAACGCCAAAACCCAGCGAGAGGTGTTCAAACAGTTCCATGGTGTGAGCAGCTTTCTTCTTCTCAACCGGTGATGAAGGTCGGCCAGACCTGGATCTGCAGCTTGAGCGCCCAGATGAATGCGACGTAGCTGCCAACGGCCAGGATGGTGGCAAGCACCAGCACGGTGGGCAGCTTGAACTCGTGGCCGGCGAGGCTCGAGATGATCACGAGCGCGTAGATCGCGATGATCATGCCCATGGCCGGAATGCCGAAGCTCGGCAGGCCGCCCAGCAGGATGCCGAATGCGAGGTTGGCGCCCAGGATGAACACCACCTGCTTCCAGGCCCACTTGCCGATCTTTTCGCCGTCGGTCGTTTCAACGGTCAGGCCGCTGAACATGATCCCCAGGCCGATGAGGGCCATCAGGATGCCGAGCATCAGCGGGAAGTACCCCGGGCCCATGCGGGCGCCGCTGCCCACGCTGTAGGTGGTGGCGCCCCATGCGAACGCCACGCCCACGACGGTGAACATCAGTCCCGAGAAAAAGTCTTTCTGACTTTTGATTTTCACGAACAGTCTCCTCGAACAATTTCGATGCGGGATTGTCGAGTCAGCCTCCGGTCAGGCTGATGTGGATTCCACTAACCGCAGGGCTAGGGATAACCCGAAATAGTTCATGCCTAACCCCCAGGCTGCGCGCACTTCGTGTCGCTTCGCCAACCCCCTTGCAGGGGGCAACACCAGTGGCCCGGCCAAGCCGGTTCCACGGCGTTTCTGGAAAGAAAGGACGGCGCGCTGTGCGCGCCTTCATCGCGTCACTCGAGCGGAGGCGTGGCGCTGAGCACTTCTTCGATGGTTGTCACACCTTCGGCCACGCGCAGCGCGCCGGCCAGGCGCAGCGGCCGCATGCCGTCGATCACGGCCTGGCGCCGCAGGCCCGTGAGGTTGGGCTCCTTGGTGACCTGCTCCTTGAACGGCTCGGTCACGCTCAGCAGTTCGTACAGGCCCATGCGCCCCATGTAGCCCGTCATGCGGCAATCGACGCAGCCCACCGGCTTGTAGGCGCGCACCGGGCCGGTGATCTGCCAGGGCTTGACGATGGCCTCGAGGCTTTCACGCGTGACCGCGTCGTCGGGCTGCTTGCAATGCGGGCACAGCGTGCGCACCAGCCGCTGCGCGAGCACGCCCAGCATCACCGCGGTGATCAGGTACGAGGGCACGCCCAGTTCCATCAGCCGCGTGATGGCGCTGGGCGCATCGTTGGTGTGCAGCGTGCTGAACACGAGGTGGCCGGTGAGCGCGGCCTGCACCGCCATTTCGGCGGTGGCGAGGTCGCGGATTTCGCCGACCATGATGATGTCCGGGTCCTGCCGCATCAGCGCGCGCAGGCCCTCGGTGAAACCGAAATCGAGCTGCGGTTGCACCTGCGTCTGGTTGAACGACGGCTCGATCATTTCGATCGGGTCTTCCACCGTGCTCACGTTGACCTCTTCGGTCGCCACGCGCTTGAGCGTGGAGTACAACGTGGTGGTCTTGCCCGAGCCTGTGGGTCCGGTCACCAGGATGATGCCGTTGGGCCGCGTGACGAGCTGCTCCCAGCGCTGCGCGTCGTGCTGCGCGAAGCCCAGCGCGTCGAGGTCCTTCACGGCCGTGTCGGGGTCGAAGATGCGCATCACCATCTTCTCGCCGAAGGCGGTCGGCAAGGTCGACAGGCGCATTTCGACTTCGTCGCCGCGCATGTTGCGGGTCTTGATGCGGCCGTCGAGCGGGCGGCGCTTCTCGACCACGTCCATGCGGCCCAGCAGCTTGATGCGCGCGACCATCGCGTTCATCACGCCCATCGGCATTTGATACGCGGGATGCAGGATGCCGTCGATGCGAAAGCGGATCACGCCCTGCTCGCGCCGGGGCTCCAGGTGAATGTCGCTGGCGCGCTGGTCGAAGGCGTACTGCCACAGCCAGTCGACCACCTGCACCACGCTCTGGTCGTTGGCATCGAGCTGCTTGTTGCTCTTGCCGAGCTCCACCAGCTGCTCGAAGCTCGCACCGCCGGTGTTGCCGCCGGCTTTCTGCGCCGCGCGCACCGACTTGGCGAGCGCGAAGAATTCCGCCGTGTAGCGCTGGATGTCGGCCGGGTTGGCGACCACGCGGCGCACGGTGCGCTTGGACTGGCGCTCGACTTCCGCGATCCAGTCGGTGAGAAAGGGCTCGGCCGTGGCCACCACCACCTCGCCGCCCAGCACCTGCACCGGCAGCACCTTGTGGCGCTCGGCGTAAGCGGCGCTCATGGTGTCGGCCACCTTGCCCACGTCGACCTTGAGCGGATCGATGCGCAGGTAGGTCAGGCCGGCGCGGCCGGCGAGCCACTGCGTGAGCGATTCGAGGTCGAGCGGCTTGCCGTCGGCCTCGCGTGTCATGGCCACGTTGGCCAGGCGCACCAGCGGCGCCTGCCGGCTCTCGGCCTGGGCACAGCGCGCGATGGTGCGCTTGGCCTCCATCGGCGAGATCACGCCGTCGGTGGCGAGCCATTCGATCAGGCGACGCAGGTCGAGCGGCCCTTCGTGGCGGGCGGCGGAGGCGGAAGCAGCGGCGGGTACAGCGCTCATGAACCGGAGGTCAGGTGATCAGGTGGTGAGGGAAAGCGTCATCGGCTTGAAGACCCGCAACCACTTCGGCGCGGGCAGGCCCCAGCGAGTCTGGATGGTTTGGGCGCGCTCGGCAAGCACCTCGCGCTTCGGGCGGGACGGCGTGCGCTGGGCCAGCACCACCGTGTTGCCTTCACGCGTCGGCTTGAAGGCCCAGACGGCATCGGCACCGAAGGCGGCGGCGATTTTCTCGAGGCTGCGTTCGTAGCTCGACGAGCGGCCGAAGAGGTTGACCGTCATGCAACCATCTTCGGTGAGCAGCGCGCGGCAGTCGGCGTAGAAGTCTTCGCTGTCGAGCACCGGCGCGGCTGCTTCGTGGTCGTACAGGTCGACCTGCAGCGCATCGACCGTGCCGTGCCATTCGGACTTGCGGATTTCCTCGGCCGCATCGGCGATCACCACGCGCAGCTTCAGGTCGTCGGCCGGCAACTTGAACCAGCCGCGGCAGGCCGAGACCACCTGCGGGTTCAGCTCGATGGCGGTGGTGCGCATGCGCAGCGTCTTGCGGCTGAACTTGGTGAGCGTGGCCGCGCCCAGGCCGAGCTGCATCGCGTGGCGGTTGCCCACGCCCTTGCCGTCGACGAACAGCAGCCAGGCCATCATCCGCTGCACGTACTCGAGCTCGATCTCGAACGGCGCGTCGAGCTTCATCGAGCCCTGGACCCATTCGGTGCCCAGGTGCAGGTAGCGGATGTCGCCCCAGTCGGAAAAATTGACTTCGGGCAGGACGAGGGTTTTCTTGGAAGAAGAAGCGGAAGAAGCCATCAGAGAAGGTGGTGGGCGACGAAAACCTCGCGCCAGGCCGCGAGCTTGCGCTCGAAGGACCACGACGCATTGGCGGGGCTGGTGGAAGGCAGCGAGTAGACAGGCACCCCGAGGGTGCGCGTGTGGCGTGCGTGCTTGAAGCTCTCGCCGCCGTTGTGGGCGATGGCCGCGAGCTTCGGCAGTTGCAGGCCGGCGATGTCGTTCACGACCGCCGAACGGATCGCCGTGTCGAGGCTGCCCTCGCGCTCGCAGGCGCCGTACACGTCCCACACGCCGAGGCCGCGATCAAGCAGCCAGTCGCAGCGCGCGCGGTAGCTGTCTGCACCCGTCGGAAGCGGGGGGTCGGGCCAGAGGGCTTGCAAGATCTTCCAGAACTGATTTTGGGGATGCGCATAGTACTGCTGCCGCTCGAGCGACTTGACGCCGGGGAAGCTGCCGAGGATGAGCACGGCGGTGCAAGGGCCGACGATGGGGGCGAGGCCTGTGAGCACCGGGCTGCCGGGTGCGGCGGATGGATTCATGGGCTGCATCTTGGCACCGTCGCCGCCCACCGTCATGAAGCCGCGGGCCTTGACCCTGCCCGACCTTCGACGAGCGAGGGGGCGAAAGCAGCACCACTCCCACCGAAAGAAAGACCGGCAACTTCGCCGGAAACAGCCACCGAATCGTCATGGGCCGGCCCGACCCGTCAGGTATTCTCCGCGCTTCATCGACACATCCTGGCGGAGGGAGCAAGCATGACCATCTCGGAACGCACCGAGACGTTTTTCGGCAAGAGTGTTCAGGACTATCAAGGTGGCGACGTGGCCGGCGGCGCCGGCATCGTCCACCGCCTGTGCCTCGACTACGACGACGGCCGCTCGATGGGCGCCCTGCTCGAGGAATACCTGTCCAGGGTCGACAAGACCTCCCTCGACGCCCTGATCCTCGGGCCCTGGTCCGAGCCCCACGACACCGGCCCAGACGACGCGTTCGAGGTCCTGATCAAGCAGGCGTCCGAACTGGCGAACCTCAAGGCGCTTTTCGTCGGCGACATGACCTTCGAGGACTGCGAGATTTCCTGGATCATCCAGGGGAACTACCAGCGCCTCCTGCAGGCCTTTCCCCAGCTCGAGGTGCTGCGCATCCGCGGTGCGACCTCGTTGCAGCTGCCCGCGTTCAGCCATTCCGCGCTGCGTGAGCTCACGATCGAATCCGGCGGCTTGCCGCGCGAGGTGAGCGAGGGCCTGGCGCAATCCACGCTCCCATCGCTCGAGCGCCTCGAACTGTGGCTGGGCACCGACGAATACGGCTTCGAGGGCGACGTCGATCTGTTCCGTCGCCTGCTGCAGAAACTTCGCACGCCCAAGCTGCGCCACCTCGGGCTTCGCGATGCCGAGATCGCCGACCAGGTGGCTGCCTGGCTGGCGACCGAAAGCTGGGTCGCAGACCTCGAAACCCTCGACCTGTCGCTCGGCACGCTCGGCGACGAAGGCGCCAAGGCCTTGCTCGCGAGCCCTCATGTCGCGTCGCTCAAACGCCTCGACCTGTCGCACCACTACATCGGCGCACCGGTTCAGGCCCAACTGCGCGCGGCCATCCCCGGAGTCGTCCTGGACGATCCGCAGGAGCCCGACGAAGGCTACCGGTACGTGGCGGTTGGCGAGTAGGCGTCCGGCGATGCTCCCGTGGGTGGTGCTGGGCGTTGCGACGAGCAAGCGCACGCAAGGCTTGCTCGCCGCTGCCCGGGAGACGGGCGCCGCCGTACGGCTTGTCGAATGGCGCGAATGGCTGGCCGATGCGCACGCGCTGGAAGACCGCCTCCAGCAACCCTGCCGCTTCAAGATCGAACCGCCCGGGGACGATGCACGGGTGCACATGACGCTCGTGAACATCGGGTGCAAGCGCCTCGGCCGAGCACCTTGTGTCCCCATCGAACGGGGCGAGCTGGCGCACGCGGATGCGTGGTTCGAAGGGTTCAGCGTGGCGATGCATCGCCTCGGGCACATGCTCGCGGCGATGCCTCATGTGCAGGCGGTCAACGCGCCCGCGGAGATCCTGGCGATGACCGACAAGCTGGATTGCCAGCAGCAACTCCAGTCGCGATCCGTGCCGACCGCGCCCCTGCTGGGTCTGGTGCGTGACTACGAACATCTGGTGGCCCTGATGAACCAGGGCGACCTGGATCGCGTTTTCCTGAAAGCCCGCTACGGTTCATCCGCGTCCGGTGTGATCGCATTCCGGCGCAATCGCCGCGGGCAGCAGCAGGCCGCCACGACCGCGCAACTTCACGAGGACGGGCGATTGTTCAACGTCAAGCGCATGTCCTGCTACACGCGGCACGACGAGGTGCGCCGCGTGGTCGACCTCGTGTGCGCCCAGGGCGCCTACGCGGAGGCCTGGCTGCCCAAGCCGCGCCACGGCGCGGGGCATTTCGACCTGCGCGCGGTGACCTTCGGCGGCCGCGTCGCGCATCGCGTTGCGCGCCTGGGACAACGGCCGATGACCAATCTCCACCTGGACAGCGAGCGCGTCGATCCCGACCGCGTGCTCGCCCCCGAAGACCAGACGGCGCTCGCCGCCACAGCCGAACGCGCCGCGAGCGTGTTTCCGCACAGCAACGTCATCGGGTTCGATCTCGTCGTGCGCCAGGGGCAGGCGCGGGTCCTGGAGGCCAACGCCTTCGGCGACCTGCTGCCGGGCTGGCTGTGGCAAGGCAAGGACACCTACGCCACCGCCTTCGGCGACGGCGCGATGCGATGAGCGGGACCGTCGACATGAACCAAGTGGTCGGCACCCACGACATCGTGCTGATCACGCTCGACACCTTGCGCTACGACGTGGCGCAAACGGCCTTCGAGCGCGGCGAGCTGCCGGTGCTCTCGCGGCACCTGCCTCCGCAAGGCTGGGAGAAGCGCCACACGCCGGGCAACTTCACCTACGCAGCCCACCACGCATTCTTTGCCGGCTACCTGCCGACGCCCGCCACGCCGGGATCGCACCCCCGGCTGTTCGCCACCGCCTTTCGCGGCAGCGAAACCACGGCGCGCACCACCTTCGTCTTCGACGAAGAAAACATCCCCAAGGGCCTGGGCGCACGCGGATACCGCACGGTCTGCATCGGCGGCGTGGGTTTCTTCAACAAGCAGAACGCGCTGGGCAACGTCTTCCCCGGGATGTTCGCCGAGAGCCATTGGAATCCCGCGCTGGGCGTGGGGCATCGCCGGTCCACGGAGCGCCAGGTGGACCTGGCCGTGCAGCGGCTGCGTGCCGATGCGCAGCGTGTGTTTCTCTTCATCAACGTGTCGTCGATCCATACACCGAATCGCGCCTACCTCCCTGGTCATGCCGAGGACTCCATCGAGACCCATGCCGCCGCATTGCGCTACGTGGACGGCGCGCTGGCCCCCTTGTTCGATGCATGCGCGTCGCGCGGGCCCACCTTCGTGATCGTCTGCTCCGACCACGGCACGGCCTATGGCGACGACGGGTTCCACGGCCACCGCATCGGCCACGAGTGCGTGTGGACCGTTCCGTACGCGCACTTCTTCCTGGGGACGTCGTGCTGAAAGCCGCCTCACTCGCCGAATGGCTGCAGCAGGGGCCCTACCAGGCCTACTCGTACAGCTACCCGCACAAGAGCGCCTACCGCGCGTTGCCCTCCCGGTCGTTGCGCGCAGCCTGGGCCACGGAAGATCGCTCCGCGCTCTTTGCCTACATCCACGTGCCCTTCTGCACGATGCGGTGCGGCTTCTGCAACCTCTTCGCGATGGCGCAGCCCGCCGAGACGCTCGTCGAGTCCTATGTCGATGCCGTCGTGCGGCAGATGCAGGCCATGGACCGCGCCCTCGGCGAGCGCCGGTTCGCACGGCTGGCGGTGGGTGGCGGCACGCCCAGCTACCTCCCGGCCGCGCTGCTCGAACGGCTGTATGTCGCTGCCGAGCGCATCCTCGGCATCGACCTGCAGGCCACACCGTCGGGCATCGAGGTCTCGCCCGAGACGGTGACGCCGGACCGCATGCGCGTGTGCCGGACGATGGGCGTGCAACGCGTGAGCATGGGTATCCAGAGCTTTGCGCAGCACGAGGTGCGCGCGCTGGCACGTCCGCAGCAGAACGCCGTGGTCGTCGAGGCCATCCGCCAGATCCGGGAGGCGGGTTTTCCGGTCCTGAACCTTGACCTGATCTACGGCATCGACGGCCAGACGGTGGAAAGCTGGCTGTCCTCCATCGAGAGCGCGCTGTCGTTCGCGCCGGAAGAGCTCTACCTCTACCCGCTCTATGTGCGCGAGCAGACCGGGCTCGGGAAGATGGCGATCCGCAAGGCCGACCAGGGTGCGGATTTCCGGCAGGCGCTGTACGCCGCGGCACGGGCACGCCTGCTGGACGCGGGCTACACGCAGGTCTCGATGCGCATGTTTCGCGCGCCACATGCCCCCCGGGACAGCGGCCCGGTCTACTGCTGCCAGGACGACGGCATGGTGGGGTTCGGTGCCGGTGCCCGCTCCTACACCCGCGGCTTTCACTATTCGTCCAGCTACGCCGTGCAGCGCAGCGCGACGCGCAGCATCATCGAGGACTTCATCGCCTGCGACGAGGAACAGTTCGCGCAGGCCGGCTACGGGTTCGAACTCGACAGCGACGAGCAACGCCGGCGCTTCGTGATCCAGTCGCTGCTCACAGACCCCGGCCTGTCGCACGCCGCCTACACGCAGCGCTTCGGCGCCTCCGTGCTCGAAGACCTGCCGCAACTGCAGGAACTGACGACGCTGGAACTCGCGACGGATGAGGCGGGCCTTTTCCAGCTGAACGCGCAGGGCGTTTCCTATTCGGACACCATCGGCCCCTGGCTCGCATCGGCAGCCGTGCGCCGCCTGATGCCGGACGCGCCATGCTGACCGTTCTCTACCGAGGAAGCCTGTCGAGCTGCAACTACAGCTGCAGCTATTGCCCGTTCGCCAAGCGGCGGGACTCCCGCGCCACGCTGGCGCGGGATGCCGCCGAGGTGGCACGCTTCGTCGACTGGGCGGGCGGGCAGAGCCGCCCTCTGCGTGTCCTGTTCACGCCCTGGGGCGAGGCCATGGTGCGACGCCATTACCGCCACGCGATGCTGACGCTCGCGGCGATGCCGCATGTGTCCCAGGTGGCCTTGCAGACCAACCTCGCGGGGCCGCTGTCGTGGCTTGCCGAGGCACCGGCCGGCAAGATCTCCCTGTGGTGCACCTATCACCCCGACCAGACGCGCATGGAGCGCTTCCTCGAGCGGACCCGGCAGCTTTCCATGCTGGGCATCGGCCATTCGGTCGGTGTCGTCGCCCGACACGAGCACTACGAGGCCATTCGCGCCCTGAAATCAGCACTGCCTGAAACGACGCCCTTCTGGCTCAACGCCTACGACAGGCGTGGCCCGGGCTACTACGCGGCCCAGGACCTGCAGTGGCTCGATGCCCTCGACCCCCGGTTCGTCCACGAGCACTCGCCCGGGCCGTCACGCGGAAAGGCCTGCCGCGCAGGTTCCGAAGCCATCGTCGTCGATGGCTCCGGCGAAGTGCAAAGGTGCCACTTCATCCCGCGGCGACTGGGCAACCTCTATGCCGACGACCTCGACGGCATGCTGGAGGAGCGACCTTGCAGCCGGTTCAAGTGCGACTGCTTCATCGGCTACGTGCATCGCCGGGACCTCGACTTCTACCCCGCTTACGGCGATGGCGTGCTCGCCCGCATTCCGCTGCACCACGACACCCGCCCGCCATGGACAACGCCGGACACGCGCGCCTGAAGGACGCAACGCCCTGCGTCGTCTGGCTCACCGGCATCTCCGGTGCGGGCAAGTCGACCGTGGCGCGCAAGGTCGAGACCCGGCTTCACGCGCTGGGCAGGCACACGGTCCTGCTGGATGGCGATGACATGCGGCGCGGCCTGAACCGCGACCTCGGCTTCACCGATGCGGACCGCATGGAAAGCACCCGGCGGGTTGCCGAGGTCGCGGCACTGATGCGCGCGGCGGGCCTGACCGTCATCGTGGCGCTCATCTCGCCGTTTCGCAGCGCTCGCGCGATGGCCCGCTCGCTCGTTCCAGCGGGCGCATTTTTCGAGATTCATGTCGATACACCGATCGAGATCGCGGAAGCGCGCGATCCGAAATCCCTGTATCGGAAGGCAAGGCGAGGCGAGATCGCCGACTTCACGGGCATCGACTCCCCCTATGAAGCACCGGAACGGCCGGAGCTACGCCTCGACGGCGCCCATGCGTCCCCCGATGCGCTCGCGGACCAGGTGATCGAATTGCTGCGCGCTACAGAACAGGCAGGCCGTTAAAGGCGACGACGCTTCCCATAAAAAAACCCGCCGAAGCGGGTTTTTCATGTCGGGTTCGGCGCCCGCTTAGGGCTTCTTCGCGGCTTCGTTCTCGGCCGTGCCCGGCACCTTCTCGCCGATCGCCTTGCCGGCGCTGCGCATGCCGTCGGCCGTCTTGTGGCCGGCGTTTTCAACTGCGTCGCCGGTCTTCACGGCCGCCTTCTTGGTGGCGTTGGTGGCCTTCTTCGTGGTGTTCTTGGTCGCGTTCCAGGCCTTCTTGGTGCCGCGCTCGGTGGCGTTGGCTGCCTTCTTGGTGCCGCTCTTGGTGGCATCCCAGGCCTTCTCTGCGCCACTCTCGGTGGCGTTCACGGCCTTCTTGGTCGTGCTCTTGGTGGCGTCCCACGCCTTCTCGGCGCCGCGCTCGGTGGCGTTCACGGCATCCTTGCCGGCTTCCTTCACCTTCTCGGTGGTGGTGGGCTCGGCAGTGGTTTGCGCAACGGCCGACACACCGATGGAGGCCAGCGCCAATGCGAGCGCGACGGGCAGGGTGCGAACAAAAGATGTGGTCATGAAAGACTCCTTTTTTGAGTGAAGTGCGGAGTGACGACAGTGCCACTGGACAACCAACGTCACTTCGAACTTCAAGGATGACATCAAAAACGGCCCCATGGCCTGCGCTGGCGCAACTCGGGAACTTGACCTACGCGGGAGGCGGACGCCCTTCCGACACGTTCAGCAGACTTTGGAGCTTCGGCAGCGCTGCCACCGCATTGCGCGTGGTGTTTTCAGCCAGCGACTCGATGTCGATGCCCCGCAATTGCGCCACCACCTCGGCGATGCGCGGCAACTCGCCAGGCTCGTTGCGGCCCTGCGCCTGTCCGGCGTCGCGCTGCGCCTGCGTGCGGTAGAGCCAGTGCGGCTGGATGTCGGGCGCATCGGTTTCCATCACCAGCGCCTCCATCGGCAACGTGGTCGCAAGACGGCGCAACTGCAACGCACGCTCGAAGGTCACGGCACCGCCGAAGCCCAGCTTGAGTCCGAGGTCGATGCACGCCTGCGCCTGCTGCTCGCTGCCGTTGAACGCGTGGGCAATGCCGTGCCACGGCCTGCCACCCGCCGTCTGTCGCAGGTGCTTGAGCACCTTGTCGACCGAGCGGCGCACATGGATGAGCACGGGCAGCCCGTGCTTGCGCGCCAGTTGCAACTGAGTGTGAAAGAAGCGTTCCTGTTTGTCCGCGTCCAGGCCTTCGACGAAGTAGTCGAGCCCGATCTCGCCGACCGCCACCAGGCGCGGGTCGCCGCGTCGCGCGGCCAGTTCGGCATCGAGCGTTGCCAGGTCGGCATCGCTCGCCTCGCCCGTGCACAGCGGGTGGATGCCCAGCGCGTAAGCGTCGCCCTGCGCGTGGGCCAGCTCGCGCACGGTCGCGAAATTGAAGGCCGCCACCGCCGGGATGACGCACATCGACACGCCCCGCGCGGCCGCGCGGGCCCGGATCGCAGGCATCTCCGCACCGAATTCGGGCGCATCGAGGTGACAGTGGGTATCGACAAACGCAGCCATCGCGCGATGATGCCCGAAGGGATGCACAGGCGCGGAAAGCGTGCTACTGTGAACTCCTTCTAGCGTCCTTTTTGCCGGAGGTGCTTCGATGCGCAGGCCCGCCTTCTACAGCCGCTCGCCCCGCACGCTGCCGCCGGCCGCAGAACCGGCGGCCGGGTCGCCGGCGGATGCCGCGGCTGTGCCCGAAGCCGACACTGTGCAAGCCACCGCTCCCGCACCGCGCGCGCGCTGGCAACCCGGGCGCCGCGCCTTCGCGCTGCTGACCGTCACCTGCATCGCCATCGCCGCCGGGGGCGCCTACTGGGCGCCGCGCCACGGCGCCAAGGCGCTCACGCAGAAGGACATCGACGCCGCCGTGCTGCGCACGTTGCAGACCGCCACCCTGCCCTCGCCCGCCGCCAAGGCCGCCGACATCGTGCGGCCTTCCGTCGTGCGCGTGGTCGGCTACGGCCCCGAGAAGACCACGCCCGAGGCCAAGACCCAGAAGCGCGGCCGCAACATGGCCAAGGGCAAGCCGCCCGAGGCGCCCGCCGACGGCGGCACGCCGGGCGAGGTCGAGCGTGGCGTGGGCACGGGCGTGGTGATCGTCGACAAGGGCGTGATCCTCACCAACCTGCACGTGGTCGCCGGCGCCGAGAAGATCAAGGTCACCTTCGCCGACGGCCTCGAAGCGGTGGCCGTCATCACCGGCGTGCAGCCCGAGAACGACCTCGCGGTGCTGCAGGCACAGAAGATTCCCGACGACCTGATCCCCGCCGTGATGCGCTCCACCGCCGACCTGCGCTCCGGCGATGCCGTGGCCGCCGTGGGCTTTCCGTTCGGCATCGGGCCCTCGGTGTCGTCGGGCGTGGTGTCGGGCCTGAAGCGCTCCTTCCGTTCGCCCGAGGGCAAGCAGGAACTGGGTAACCTGATCCAGTTCGACGCCGCCGCCAACCCCGGCAACTCGGGCGGTCCGCTCATCAACATGGACGGCGAGGTGCTGGGCATCGTCACCGCCATCCTCAACCCGACGCAACAGCGCACCTTCATCGGCATCGGCTTCGCGGTGCCGATCGAGAACGCGGCCTCGGCGGCAGGCTCGCCACCGTTCTGACCTTTCTGACTTCTTCGAAAGCCCTTCGCATGAGCACAGAGAACCCGACCCCTTCGACCTTTTCGACAGCCCCCGCCACCGCCGAGCTGATGGAGCAGATCCTCTACGAGGTGAAGCGCGTGGTCGTGGGCCAGGACCGCTTCCTCGAGCGCGTGATGGTCGCGATGCTCGCGGGCGGCCACCTGCTGGTCGAGGGCGTGCCGGGGCTGGCCAAGACGCTCACCATCAAGACGCTGGCCGACACCGTGCGCGGCCAGTTCAAGCGCATCCAGTTCACGCCCGACCTCGTGCCGGCCGACCTCGTGGGCACGCGCATCTACAACCAGAAGACGGGCGAGTTCAGCACCTCGCTGGGCCCGGTGTTCGCCAACCTGCTGCTGGCCGACGAAATCAACCGCGCGCCAGCCAAGGTGCAGAGCGCGCTGCTCGAAGTGATGCAGGAACGCCAGGTCACCATCGCCGGCGAGACGCACAAGGTGCCGCGTCCCTTCCTCGTGATGGCGACGCAGAACCCCATCGAAACCGAGGGCACCTACCCGCTGCCCGAGGCGCAGGTCGATCGCTTCATGATGAAGGTGATGGTCGACTACCCGAGCGACGAGGAAGAGTTCGTCATCGTGCAGCGCGTGATCGGCCCGGCCGTCTCGGCCACGCCGGTCGCCACCACCGAACAGCTCGCCGAGCTGCAGGCCGAGGCGCGGCGCGTGTACGTCGACCCCTCGCTGATCCAGTACGCGGTGAAGCTGGTGTCGGCCACGCGCACGCCCGAGAAGCACGGGCTGAAGGACCTGCGCCGCTTCATCACCTTCGGCGCCAGCCCGCGCGCGAGCATCAGCCTCACCGAGGGTGCGCGCGCCCTGGCATTGCTGCGCGGCCGCAGCTACGCGCTGCCCGAAGACATGAGCGCGCTGGTGCCCGACGTGCTGCGCCACCGCGTGACGCTGTCCTACGAAGGCCTGTCCGAAGGGCTCACGCCCGACGGGCTGATCGAGAAGATCATGAAGGCCGTGCCCGCTCCTCCCAAGCCCCTCGAACATGAAAAGCTGGTGGCGTAAGGCCCCCGAGGCCGCGAACGACGACCGGCTCGCCATCGAAGCCGGCGGGGCCGAACGCGCGCTGCGCCGGCTCGAATGGACCGTGATCCGCCGGCTCGACGGCCTGCTGCAGGGCGACTACCGCACGCTGATGCGCGGCAGTGGCCTGGACCTGGCCGACCTGCGCGAGTACCAGCACCACGACGACGTGCGCCACATCGACTGGAACGTCACCGCGCGGCTGCAGACGCCGCACGTGCGCGTGTTCACCGAAGACCGCGAGATGTCCGCGTGGTTCGTGCTCGACCTGAGCCGCTCGGTCGACTTCGGCTCGGGCCTGAAGGCCAAGCGCGAAATCTCGGCCGGCTTCGTCGGCGTGATCGCGCGGCTGCTCACGCGGCACGGCAACCGCGTCGGGGCGCTGGTCTACGGCCACGACCTCGAAGCCGTGATCCCGCCGCGCACCGGACGCCGCCATGTGCTGCACCTGCTGCATGCGATGGAAAGGCGCGCCCACCAGGCTGAAGCCAAGGCTACGCCCGCGCAGAAAGGCATGACGCGGCTGGCCGACCTATTGAACTCGGCCGCCGCGCTGATGCCGCGCCGCTCCACCGTGTTCGTGGTGTCCGACTTTCTCAGCGAGCCCGGCTGGGAGCGCCCGCTGGGCCAGCTGGTGCAGCGGCACGAGGTGGTCGCAGTGCGTCTTTTCGATCCGCTCGAACTCGAGCTGCCCGACCTGGGCCTGGTGCCGCTGCGCGACGCCGAGACCGGCGAGCAGCTGTGGGTCGACACCCATGACGCGGGGTTCCGCAAACGCTTCGCGCGGCTGGCCGCCGAGCGCGAGACCACCCTGCGCGCCACGCTGGCACGGGCCGGCGTCGACGCCCTCGAACTCTCGACCAGCGACGACCTGGTCGAAGCCATCGTGCGATTCGCGGACCTGCGCAAGCGCCGGGTCCGGGGCGTCGCGGCGGGTGGCGGGAAGGCGATGGTGGCGGCATGACATTCCTCTGGCCTCAATTCCTCTGGCTGCTGGCGGCCTTGCCGCTGCTGGTGCTCCTGTATGTCTGGCTGATCCGCCGCAAGAAGAAGATGGCGGTGCGCTACGCCAGCCTGTCGATCGTGCGCGAGGCCATGGGCCCGGGCCAGAGCCTGCGGCGCCACATCCCGCCGCTGCTGTTCCTGCTGGCGATGGCCGCCATGCTCGTGGCGGCGGCGCGGCCGATGGCGGTGGTCGTGCTGCCGTCGAACCAGCAGACCATCATCCTGGCAATGGATGTGTCGGGCAGCATGCGCGCGGCCGACGTGCTGCCCAACCGCCTCGTGGCGGCGCAGGAGGCGGCCAAGAGCTTCATCAAGGACCTGCCGCGCCACGTGAAGGTGGGCATCGTCGCCTTCGCGGGCAGCGCGCAGGTGGCGCAGTTGCCGACCACCAACCACGACGACCTCGTGACGGCCATCGACAGCTTCCAGCTGCAGCGCGCCACGGCCACGGGCAACGCCATCGTGGTGTCGCTGGCCACGCTGTTCCCCGATGCGGGCATCGACATCTCGCAGTTCAGCGCGCCGAGCCGCCAGCGCGGCATCCCGATCGACCAGAACGAGAAGCAGCTCAAGGAGTTCACGCCCGTGGCGCCCGGCTCGTTCACCTCGGCCGCCGTCATCATGCTGACCGACGGCCAGCGCACCACCGGCGTCGACCCGCTCGACGCGGCCAAGGCCGCGGCCGACCGCGGCGTGCGCATCTACACGGTGGGCGTGGGCACGGTGGACGGCGAAACCATCGGCTTCGAAGGCTGGTCGATGCGCGTGCGGCTCGACGAGGAAACGCTCAAGGCCATCGCCAACAAGACGCAGGCCGAGTACTTCTACGCCGGCACCGCGAGCGACCTGAAGAAGGTCTACGAAACGCTGAGCTCCAAGCTCACCGTGGAGAAGAAGGAAACCGAAATCTCGGCGCTGTTCGCGCTGGGCGCCGCGGTGCTCACGCTGCTATCGGCGGGGCTCTCGCTGCTCTGGTTCAACCGGATTCTTTAGCGCCGGCACTCGCCGCACTGGCCGGCGCGGGCGGCAGCTTCACCGCCGCGACGCCGCCCAGGAACAGGTCGGCCACGATCGGCGCGATGGCCGCGTGGTCGAGCCGGCCACCGGGCTTCATCCAGGTGAACATCCAGTTGATCATGCCGAACAGCAGCATGGTCAGCGGCTTGGCGAGTTCGTCGCTCGGCGAGCCGGGGCGCAGCGCCGACACCGCGCGCGCAAAGCCCGCGACCACGGCGCGCTCCTGGTCGAGCACGCGCTCGCGATCTTCGTCTTCGAGAAAGCGCACATCGTCGGTCAGCACGCGGTGGGCGTCCTGCGCGCCGGCGTATTCCTCGACGATGCGGTAGATGAAGCGGCGCAGCCGCTCCTCGTCGGTGTGGGGGTTGGCCTCTTCCTCGGCCACCAGCGCCGCGAGCTTGGAGACGTGCGTCTCGGCGATGCTGATCAGCAGGCTGCTCTTGTCCTTGTAGTAGTGGTAGAGCGTGGCCTTCGAGAGGTTGCAGGCCTCCGCGACCTGGTTCATCGAGGTCGCGGGGTAGCCACGGCGGGCGAACAGCTGGGCCGCCTGCGCGAGGATCAGTTCGCGCTGGTCGTCATAGGTGGCGGATCTTCCTCGCGGCATCGGGTCTTCTTCCTGGGTTGTCTGTCGGTTGCTTCAAGAAAAAAGCAGCCGCGATCTTGCACGAAGCCGCAGGGCTATCCGCGGCGGGTGGCGATGAGCGAGCGCACGTCGGTGGCAGGCAGGCGCGGCCGGTCGGCTTCGGGCTGCGCCAGCGGCGTCACCTCGTGCAGACTGGCCAGGCTGCGCACGGTGAGCGCCTGGTAGGTCTGCGTGCCTTCGAGCTTCCAGGCGATCTCCTCGTCGCTGAGCTCGCGCCGCACCTTGGCCGGAATGCCCGCCGCGAGCGACCGCGCGGGCACCTTCATGCCGGCGGGCACGAAGGCGCAGGCCGCGACGATGGCCTTCTCGCCCACCTCGGCCTCGTCCATCACCACCGCGTTCATGCCCACGAGCGCGTCGCGCCGCACGATGCAGCTGTGCAGGATCGCGCCGTGGCCGATGTGGCCGTTGACCTCCACCACCGTGTCGTTGTCGGGAAAGCCATGGATGCAGCAGTGGTCCTGCACGTTCGAGCCTTCCTGCAGCACGATGCGGCCGAAGTCGCCGCGCAGGCTGGCGCAGGGGCCCACGTAACAGTGCGGGCCGACGATGACGTCGCCAATCAGCACGGCCGTGGGATGCACATAGGCGCTGGGGTCGACGACGGGGATCACGCCGTCGATGGAATAGCTGGGCATTCGGTATGTCTCCTTGTCCTGGTTCGGCTGGCTTTTGGGGGATCTCAGGGTTTGCCCTGAATACAGCCCGCTTGTGCCGGAATCGAGGTCGATCCTAAAATCAACCGAACGGTCGGTCAATAGTGTTTGCATGCCGAACCGCCCCCACAAAGGATGAAAGAGACACGCATGACTGAGCCTTTGGTACTCATCAGCAATGCTGGCGCCGTCCGCACGCTGAGCCTGAACCGCCCCGCGGCGCTCAACAGCTTCACGACGGAATTGCACGCCGAGCTGCTGGCGGCCCTCGAGTCGGCCGCCGCCGACGACAGCGTGCGCTGCGTGGTGCTCACCGGCGCGGGCCGTGCCTTCTGCGCGGGGCAGGACCTGGCCGACCCGTCGGTCGCACCCGACCCCACGCCGGGCGCCGCGCCCAAGGACCTGGGCCATGTCATCTCTGCCTACTACGGCCCGCTGGTCGCCCGCCTGCGCTCGATGCCGGTGCCGGTGGTCGCAGCCGTGAACGGGGTTGCCGCCGGAGCGGGCGCCAACCTCGCACTGTGCTGCGACCTCGTCGTGGCCGGCCGCTCGGCCAGCTTCATCCAGGCCTTCACCAAGATCGGCCTCGTGCCCGACACCGGCGGCACCTGGCTGCTGCCGCGTCTCGTGGGTCCGGCGCGCGCACTGGGCATCGCGATGCTGGGCGACAAGCTGCCCGCCGAGGAAGCCGCGCGCATCGGCCTGATCTGGCAGTGCGTGGACGACGCGGCGCTGGCCGACACCGCCGCCGCGCTGGCCACGCGCCTGGCCGGCATGCCCACGCGCGCGCTGGTCGCCACCCGCGAGGCCATGGCCGCCGCGCAGAACCTCGACCTCGGTGCGGCACTTGCCGAGGAAGCACGCATCCAACGCGACATGGGCAACGCCGACGACTACCGCGAAGGCGTCGAGGCTTTCCGCGCCAAGCGCGCTCCCGTCTTCAAGGACCGCTGAGCCATGACCGAGATTTCCCGCTCCCCGCAACAGACCGCCGAGTTCGTGCGCGACGGCATGTTCGCCAACGACAACGCCAGCAAGGGCCTGGGCATGCGCATCGTCGAGGTCGGCCCCGGCCAGGCCACGCTCGAAATGCGCGTGCGCCCCGACATGCTCAACGGCCACGCCATCTGCCACGGCGGCTTCATGGCCACGCTGGCCGACTCCACTTTCGCCTTCGCCTGCAACTCGTACAACGAGCTGACCGTGGCCTCGGGCTTCGCCATCGACTTCATCGCTCCGGCGCGCGAAGGCGACGTGCTGACCGCGCGCTGCCATGAAGTCTCCAAGGCCGGACGCACCGGCGTGTACGACACCGAAATCACCAACCAGCGCGGCGAGCGCATCGCGATGTTCCGCGGCCGCTCGTACACAGCCAAGGGCCGCCCGGCCGTCCCGGCTTGAGGAGACACCCCACCATGACCGTGAAACACCCCGCCCCCGGCGACCTCGACCCCATCGAAACCGCCAGCCGCGACGAGATCGCGGCGCTGCAGCTCACGCGCCTGCGCGCCACGCTGCGCAATGCCTACGACAACGTGCCGCACTACCGCCAGGCCTTCGATGCCAAGGGCGTGCACCCCGACGACCTGAAGTCGCTGGCCGACCTGTCGAAGTTCCCCTTCACGGTGAAGACCGACCTGCGCGACAACTACCCCTTCGGCATGTTCGCGGTGCCGCGCGAGAAGGTCGCGCGCATCCATGCATCGTCGGGCACCACCGGCAAGCCGACCGTGGTGGGCTACACGAAGAACGACATCGACACCTGGGCCGACTTGGTCGCGCGCTCGATCCGCGCGGCGGGCGGGCGACCCGGCGACATGATCCACGTGGCCTACGGCTACGGCCTCTTCACCGGCGGCCTGGGCGCGCACTACGGCGCCGAGCGCGCGGGCTGCACCGTCATCCCGATGTCCGGCGGTCAGACCGAGAAGCAGGTGCAGCTCATCCAGGACTTCAAGCCGAACATCATCATGGTCACGCCCAGCTACATGCAGGTGATCATCGAGCAGTTCGAGCGCCAGGGCCTGGACGCGAAGGACAGCTCGCTCAAGGTCGGCATCTTCGGCGCCGAGCCGTGGACCGAAGCCATGCGCCGCGACATCGAGGCCAAGGCCGGCATCGACGCGGTCGACATCTACGGCCTGTCCGAAGTGATGGGCCCGGGCGTCGCCAGCGAATGCGTCGAGAGCAAGGACGGCCCCGTCATCTGGGAAGACCACTTCTACCCCGAGATCATCGACCCCGAGACCGGTGAGCTGAAGGCCGACGGCGAAGAGGGCGAGCTCGTCTTCACCTCGCTGAGCAAGGAGGCGATGCCGATCGTGCGCTACCGCACGCGCGACCTCACGCGCCTGTTGCCGCCCACCTCGCGCGCGTTCCGCCGCATGGGCAAGATCGTCGGTCGCAGCGACGACATGATGATCATCCGCGGCGTCAACGTCTTCCCCACGCAGGTGGAAGAGATCGTGCTCGCGCACCAGGCGCTCTCGGGCCTGTACCAGGTGCACGTGAGCCGCGCCGACAAGCTCGACCAGGTCGAGATCCACTGCGAGCTCACGCCGCACGAGGCCGCCGCGGCCGACCGCACGGCCATCTCCGACTGGGTGCAGCACCGCGTCAAGACGCTCATCGGCATCTCCACGCGCGTCGTCGTGCACGGCCCCGACGAGATGGAACGCACCCAGACCGGCAAGGCCCGCCGCGTGATCGACACGCGCCCGCGCTGAGCCGCCCCGCCCCACACATCGCACCGAAAGGACACGCACATGTACACCCAGGCCATGGACACGATGGGCAAGGACGCAGGCGACGGCAAGCAGAAGGCCGTGCGCTCCGCCGACGAGATGCGTCTCGAGGAACGCTTCGACGCCCGCATCGACGCCGGCGACTTCATCGAGGCGAAAGACTGGATGCCCGAGCACTACCGCAAGACGCTCGTGCGCCAGATCAGCCAGCACGCGCACTCGGAAATCGTCGGCATGCTGCCCGAAGGCAACTGGATCAGCCGCGCGCCCACGCTCAAGCGCAAGGCCATCCTGCTGGCCAAGGTGCAGGACGAAGGCGGGCACGGCCTGTACCTGTACGCCGCCGCCGAGACGCTGGGCACCTCGCGCGACCAGATGTTCGACGCGCTGCACACGGGCAAGGCCAAGTACAGCTCGATCTTCAACTACCCCACGCTGACCTGGGCCGACATGGGCACCATCGGCTGGCTGGTCGACGGCGCGGCCATCATGAACCAGGTGCCGATCTGCCGCTGCTCGTACGCGCCGTATGCGCGCGCCATGATCCGCATCTGCCGCGAAGAGAGCTTCCACCAGCGCCAGGGCTACGAAGCTCTGCTGACGATGATGAAACAAGGCACCGACGCGCAGAAGGCCATGGTGCAGGACGCCGTCAACCGCTGGTGGTGGCCCTCGATCATGATGTTCGGCCCGCCGGACGACCAGTCGCCCAACTCCGCGCAATCGATGCGCTGGGGCATCAAGCGCTTCAGCAACGACGAGCTGCGCCAGAAGTTCATCGACGCCACCGTCGAGCAAGCCGCGATCCTGGGCGTGACCCTGCCCGACCCCGACCTGAAGTGGAACGAAGAGCGCCAGGCGCATGACTTCGGCGTCATCGACTGGAGCGAATTCTGGCGCGTGATCGGCGGCGACGGCCCCTGCAACCGCGAACGCCTGCAGGCCCGCGTCGACGCCTGGGACGACGGCGCCTGGGTGCGCGAAGCCGCAATGGCCCACGCCAACAAACAACCTTTGAAGGAAGCAGCATGAGCACCGAAGTGAAACAAGAGTGGCCCCTGTGGGAAGTGTTCGTGCGCAGCAAGGCGGGCCTGGACCACAAGCACTGCGGCAGCCTGCACGCGGCCGATCCGAAGATGGCGATCCAGATGGCGCGCGACGTCTACACCCGCCGCCAGGAAGGCAGCAGCATCTGGGTGGTGCGCTCCGACCAGATCGTGGCCAGCGACCCGGGCGACAAGGACATGTTCTTCGACCCGGCGGAAGACAAGGTCTACCGCCATCCGACCTTCTACGAGCTGCCCAAGTCCGTCGACCACATGTGAGCACCGCGCCATGCAAGCCTCGATCGAACTGAACCGCACGCCCGCCGTGCAATACCTGCTGCGCATCGGCGACACCTGCCTGGTGCTCGCGCAGCGCCTGGGCGAATGGTGTGGCCACGCACCGGTGCTCGAAGAAGACATCGCGATGGCCAACATCGCGCTCGACCTCGTCGGCCAGGCCCGCGCGCTGCTCACGCACGCCGGCCAGCTCGAAGGCGCCGACCGCGCGCACGACGAAGACCAGCTCGCCTACCTGCGCGAAGAGCGCGACTACTTCAACCTCACGCTGGTCGAACTGCCGCGCGGCGACTTCGCCTTCGCCGTGCTGCGCAACACCATGGTCGCCACGCTGCTCAAGCTGCTGTGGCAGCGTCTGGCCGCATCGAGCGACGCCGAGGTGGCCGCCATCGCCGGCAAGGCGCTGAAGGAAGCGCGCTACCACCAGCAGCATTCGGCCGACTGGGTCGTGCGACTGGGCGACGGCACCGACGAGTCGCGCCGCCGCACCGAGAAGGCGCTCAAGCAGCTGTGGCTCTACATGCCCGAGCTGTTCGAGAGCGACGACGTCGAAACGCAAGCCAGCGCCAGCGGCCTCGGCCCGGCCTGGAGCGAACTGCGCGAGGCCTGGATGGACGAGATGCAGCAGGTGCTCGACGCCGCCGGCCTCGCCATGCCGAAGGAAGCCGCGTTCCGCAGCACCGGCAAGCAGGGTGTTCACAGCGAGCACATGGGCTACATCCTGGCCGAGATGCAGCACCTGCAGCGCAGCTTCCCCGGGGGCGTGTGGTGACCTCCGACGCCGTGACGGCCTCGCGCGTCGATGCGGCCTGGGCGGTGCTGCACACCGTGCCCGACCCCGAGGTGCCGGCCGTGTCGGTCTGCGACCTGGGCATCGTGCGCGAGGTGATCGAGCACGACGACGGCCTGGAGGTCGTGCTCACGCCGACCTACTCCGGCTGCCCCGCGACCGAAGCCATCGAGCACGACGTGCTGGCCGCCATCGAGAACGCCGGCCTCGGCCGCGCCCGCGCCACGCTGCGCCGCGCGCCCGCCTGGACCAGCGACTGGATCAGCGATGAAGGCCGCGCCAAGCTGAAGGCCTACGGCATTGCACCGCCCGCGCACCTCACGCCCGAGCAGGCCGCGACCACCGCCATGCCGATCAAGCTCTTCGGCCGCATCGCCGGCGAACGCATCGCCTGCCCGCGCTGCGCCAGCGAGCGCACCGAGCGGCTCTCGGCCTTCGGCTCCACCGCATGCAAGGCGCTGTACCGCTGCCTCGCATGCCGCGAGCCTTTCGAACATTTCAAGCCCATTTGAGGCACACCCACGATGAGCACCCTCTTCCACCCCCTGCGCGTGAAGGCCATCGAGCCCGACACGCACGAGGCCGTCATCGTCTCGTTCGAGGTACCGACCGACCTGCAGGAAGTCTTCGGCTTCACGCAGGGCCAGTACCTCACGCTGCGCCATGACATCGACGGCCAGGACCTGCGCCGCTCCTATTCGATCTGCGCCGGCATCGACGACGGCGAACTGCGCGTGGGCGTGCGCAAGGTGCGCGGCGGCGTGTTCTCCAACTGGATCAACGCGCACCTGCAACCCGGCGACAGCCTGCAGGTGATGGCGCCGCAAGGCCGCTTCTTCGTGCCCATCGAGCCGGCGTCCGCGCGCCACCATGTGGGCATCGCGGGCGGTAGCGGCATCACGCCGATCCTGTCGATCATGAAGACCGTGCTCGCGCGCGAACCGCACAGCCGCTTCACGCTGATCTACGGCAACCGCCAGTTGCAGTCCACGATGTTCAAGGAAGAAATCGAGGACCTGAAGAACCGCTACATGACGCGCCTCGTGCTGCAGCATGTGTTCTCCGACGAGCACACCGATTCGCCGCTGGGCTTCGGCGTGATGAACCGCGAGAAGATCGGCGAGTTCCTGGCCTCGGTGGTGCCCGCCGCGCAGATCGACCATGTGTACGTGTGCGGCCCGTTCCAGATGAACGACGAAGCCGAGGCCGCACTGCTGGCCGCGGGCGTGCCCGAGGAGCGCATCCACATCGAGCGCTTCGGCGTCGCGCTGCCCTCGGCCACTTCCGCCAACCAGGTCGGCGCCGTGGTGCACGAGGCGCAGCCGGGCGATGCCAAGCAGGCGCGCGTGACCATCGTGCGCGACGGCCTGCAGCGCGAGATCACCTTCACCGAAGGTCAGCCCAGCATCCTCGACGCGGCCTCGGCGGCCGGGCTCGAAGTGCCGTTCTCGTGCACCTCGGGCGTGTGCGGCACCTGCCGCGCGAAGTGCGTGGACGGGGAAGTCCGCATGGAAAGAAACTTCGCGCTCGACAAGAATGAAGTGGCCGCGGGATTCGTGCTGACTTGCCAGGCCCACCCCCTGACCGACCGCGTCACGCTGTCCTTCGACGAGCGTTGAGCGCACGACATTTCCCTCGGCTTTCATTTCAACCCGGAGACAAACCAACCATGAAATTCTTCAAGCCCCTGCTGATCGCCGCCCTGTGCGCCACGGCCCTCTCGGCCTGGGCCGACGTCAACGTCGGCGTGACCATCTCGGCCACCGGACCGGCGGCTTCGCTCGGCATCCCCGAGAAGAACACCATCTCGCTGATGCCCAAGACCATCGGCGGGCAGAAGATCAACTACATCGTGCTGGACGATGCCTCCGACACCACGGCCGCCGTGAACAACACGCGCAAGCTGATCGCCGAGAACAAGGTCGACGTGATCCTGGGCTCGACCACCACGCCGGCCTCGCTCGCGATGATCGACGTGGCCAGCGAAGCGCAGACGCCGATGATCTCGGTGGCCGCCTCGGCGCGCATCATCGAGCCGATGGACGCCAAGAAGAAGTGGGTCTTCAAGACGCCGCAGAACGACATCATGATGTCGCTGGCCATCGCCGAGCACATGGCCGCCAACGGCGTGAAGACCGTGGGCTTCATCGGCTTCTCCGACGCGTACGGCGAAGGCTGGTCGCAAGAGTTTGCGAAGGCCGCCGACCTGAAGAAGATCAAGATCGTGGCCAACGAACGCTATGCGCGCTCGGACACCTCGGTCACCGGCCAGGCCCTGAAGCTCATGTCGGCCAAGCCCGACGCGGTGCTGGTCGCCGGCTCCGGCACGCCGGCCGCGCTGCCGCAGAAGACGCTCAAGGAGCGCGGCTACACCGGCAAGATGTACCAGACGCACGGCGTGGCCAATGCCGACTTCCTGCGCGTGGGCGGCAAGGACGTCGAAGGCACCTTCCTGCCGGCCGGCCCGGTGCTCGTGGCCGACCAGCTGCCTGCCAGCAACCCGGTGAAGAAGTCCGCGCTCGCGTACGTCGCCGCCTATGAAGCCGCCTACGGCAAGGGCACGGTCTCGACCTTCGGCGCGCACGCCTGGGACGCGGGCCTGCTGATGAGCTCGGCCGTTCCGGTCGCGCTGAAGAAGGCCCAGCCGGGCACGCCCGAGTTCCGCGCCGCACTGCGCGATGCGCTGGAGCAGACCAAGGAAGTGTCGGGCGCGCACGGCGTGTTCAACATGACGGCGGCCGATCACCTGGGCCTGGACCAGCGCGCGCGCGTGATGGTGAAGATCGAAAACGGCGCCTGGAAGTACCAACCCTAAGCTCGCCCCCAGGCTCCGCGCACTTCGTGTCGCTTCTCCCACCCCCTACCGGGGGCAACACCTGAGGCCCGGCAAAGCCGGTTCCTCGGTGTTCCTGAACTGAGTCACGGGCGACGCCCGAAGGTTTTCATATGGACTTGCAGATTGCCCTGTTGCTGGGGCAGGACGGCATCGTGAACGGCGCGGTCTACGGACTGATGGCGCTCGCGCTGGTGCTGGTGTTTTCGGTCACGCGCGTGATCTTCATCCCGCAGGGCGAGTTCGTCGCCTTCGGCGCGCTCTCGATGGCAGCGCTGCAGGGCGGTCGCACGCCGGCCACGCTGTGGCTGCTGGTGGCGCTGGGCGTCATGGCGCTGGTGGTCGAGGTGTGGCGCTGGAAGCGCGGCGCCACGATCGACTGGCGCTCGGCCTTCACATGGTGCGTCGCCTTCCCCGCCCTCGCTGCGGTGCTGGTGCTGGGCTTCAAGCCCACCTCGATGGCCATGCAGGCCGTCACCACGCTGGTGCTGATCGCGCCGCTGGGTCCGCTGCTCTATCGCCTGGCCTATCGCCCGCTGGCCGATGCCACGGTGCTGATGCTGCTGATCGTCTCGGTCGCGCTGCACGGCGTGCTGGTCGGCCTGGGCCTGTTCTTCTTCGGTGCCGAGGGTTCGCGCACCACGCCGTTCTCCGACGTGCGCTTCGACATCGGCGGCATCCCCGTGAGCGGCCAGTCGCTCGTCGTCGTGGGCGTCACCTTGCTGCTGGTGGTTGCGATGTTCTGGTTCTTCGGCCGCTCCATGGTCGGCAAGGCGCTGCGCGCCACGGCCATCAACCGCGTGGGCGCGCGCCTGTCGGGCATTCCCACCGAGCTGTCGGGCGATCTGAGCTTTGCGCTCGCGGCGCTCATCGGCGCGGTGTCGGGCCTGCTGATCGCGCCGATCACCACGGTCTATTACGACACCGGTTTTCTCATCGGCCTCAAGGGTTTCGTGGCCGCCATCGTCGGCGGGCTCGCGAGCTATCCGCTGGCGCTTGCGGGTGCACTGCTGGTCGGCCTGCTGGAGGCCTTCTCTTCGTTCTGGGCCAGCGCGTACAAGGAAGTGCTGGTCTTCACATTGATCATTCCGGTGCTGTGGTGGCGTTCGCTGCGCAGCCACCACGTGGAGGACGAGGAATGAGCGCGCCGTCGACTTCATCGACCACCACCGTACACACGGGCCGTCCGCTGGTCACGCCGCGCGTGCTCACGCTGGCGTGCATCGTCGTGCTCGCGCTGGCCTGGGGCTGGCTGCCCGACTTCACGGTCGCGGTGCTCAGCAACATCGGCCTCTATGCGCTGGTGGCCGCTGGTCTGGTCATGCTGACCGGCGTGGGCGGCATGACCTCCTTCGGCCAAGCCGCGTTCGTCGGCATGGGCGCGTACGCCACCGCATGGATCTGCACCTCGCCCACGGCCGCGGGCTGGCTCGGCGGCATCGCAGGCTCGGCGCTGGTGCCGTGGCTCGGCCTGCTGCTCGGGCTGGTGCTGACCTTCGCGCTGGCCTGGGCGCTCGGCGCGGTCACGCTGAA
Organism: Acidovorax cavernicola; assembly: GCF_003581445.1. Lineage (NCBI taxonomy): Bacteria > Pseudomonadati > Pseudomonadota > Betaproteobacteria > Burkholderiales > Comamonadaceae > Acidovorax > Acidovorax cavernicola. Next base: position 94,829 of record NZ_QXMN01000022.1, read on the forward strand.
GCTGTCGGGCCACTATCTGCCGCTGTGCACCATCGCCTGGGGCCTGAGCCTGTACTTCCTGCTCGGCAACATGGAATTCCTGGGCGGCCAGACCGGCATCACGGGCGTGCCGCCGCTGGTGATCGCGGGCATCTCGCTGGCTTCGCCGCGCGCACTCGGCGTGGTGATCTGGGCCGTGCTGCTGCTGGCGCTGTGGGCGCTGCACAACCTGCTCGACTCGCGCGAAGGCCGCGCCATCCGCGCGCTCAAGGGCGGCCGGCTGATGGCCGAGTCGATGGGCGTCGACACGGCGCGCCACCGCATCAAGCTGTTCGTGCTGGCCGCGCTGCTGGCGGCGGTGTCGGGCTGGCTCTACGCGCACATGCAGCGCTTCGTGAACCCGACGCCCTTCAACCTGAACATCGGCATCGAGATGCTGTTCATGGCGGTGGTCGGCGGCGCGGGCCATCTGTGGGGCGCGGTGCTCGGCGCCACGCTGATCACGCTGCTGAAAGAGAAGCTGCAGGACATCCTGCCCGCGCTGCTGGGCACCAGCGGCAACTTCGAGGTGGTGGTGTTCGGCCTCCTGATGCTGTTCGTGCTGCAGCGCTTTGCCGACGGCCTGTGGCCGACGCTGGCGCGGCTGGTGAGCCGCTGGGTGCGGCCGGTGGCGAAGGCGCCCGCGGCAGCGTCGGCAGCCGCCCCGACAGCGCAGCTCGCCCAGCGCGTGCTGCCGGCAGCGGGCACGCTGCTCTTGCAGGCCGACGCCGTGAGCAAACGCTTCGGCGGCCTCATCGCCAACAACGAGATCTCGATGACGCTGAAGGCCGGCGAGATCCACGCGCTGATCGGCCCCAACGGCGCCGGCAAGAGCACTTTCTTCAACATGATCTCGGGCGTGGACGACCCCACTTCAGGCGATGTGCGGCTCGAAGGCGACGTCATGTCGGGTCGCCCCTCGCGCGCCTTCGCGGCGCACGGCCTGGGCCGCACCTTCCAGCATGTGCGCCTGCTGGGACAGCGCAGCGTGGTCGAGAACGTGGCGCTGGGTGCCCACCTGCGCGCCAAGCGCGGCTGGCTCGCGGCGATGCTGCGGCTGGACCGCGCCGAAGAAGCTGCGCTGATGGCCGAGGCACGCAGGCAGATCGAGCGCTGCGGCCTCGGCGCGCATGCCGATACGCCGGCCGCCTCGCTGTCGCTGGGCCAGCAGCGCGTGGTCGAGATCGCACGCGCGCTCGCCGGCCAGCCCTCGGTGCTGCTGCTCGACGAACCCGCCGCCGGCCTGCGCCATCTGGAAAAGCGCGCGCTCTCCGAGCTGCTCGGCCAGCTGCGCGCCGAAGGCCTGGGCATCCTCGTGGTGGAGCACGACATGGAGTTCGTGATGAACCTCGCCGACCGCATCACCGTGCTCGAATTCGGCACCGTGATCGCCACCGGCACGCCGGCCGAAGTGCAGGCCAACCCACGCGTGCTCGAGGCCTACCTCGGCGGCGCCGACGACGAACTGCTGGAAGACGCCAAGTCATGAGCCACCCCATCCTTCAACTGGAAGACTTCTGCGTCGCCTACCGCACCGTCGAGGCGGTGCACAGCGTGCGCCTGCACGTGAACGAAGGCGAGATCGTCACCGTCATCGGCCCCAACGGCGCAGGCAAGACCACGCTGCTGTGCGCGGCCATGGGCCTGCTGGTGTCGACCGGCAAGCTGTCGCTCGACGGCGAGCGCATCGCGCGCCCCGGCGTCGAGACCATGGTGGCGCGCGGCGTGGCGCTGGTGCCCGAGCGGCGCGAGCTGTTCGGCGAGATGTCGGTCGAAGACAACCTGCTGCTCGGCGGCTTCTACCAATGGCGCAAGGGCAAGCGCGACCAGCGCGCGCGCATGGATGAAATCTTCGAGATCTTCCCGCGCCTGAAGGAACGCCGTCCGCAGATGGCCTCCACGCTCTCGGGCGGCGAGCGCCAGATGCTGGCCATCGGTCGCGCGCTGATGGCGCGCCCGCGCCTCTTGATGCTCGACGAGCCCTCGCTCGGCCTCGCCCCGCTGGTGGTGCGCGAGGTGCTGCGCGTGGTGTCGCAACTGCGCAAGCACGGCGTGTCGGTGCTGCTGGTGGAACAGAACGCCCGCGCCGCGTTGCAGGTGGCCGACCGCGCCTACGTGCTCGAGATGGGCGCGGTGGCGCTCGAAGGCGATGCCGGCGAGCTGCTGCACGACCAACGAATCATCGATACCTACCTGGGCATCGGGAACAAGAAATGACTCCCGCGCAGCGCGCGCTCCTCGCCGCTGCGCCTTCCCTCTTCAAAGGACACGCGCCATGACCACCCTTCAAAGCTACATCGCCGGCCGCTGGATCGGCCAGCAGGCCGCGCAGCAACTGCGCAGCGCCGTCAACGGCCAGGCCGTTGCGAGCACGCACGCCGAGGCCATCGACTTCGCCGAGGCGCTGGCCCATGCGCGCCGCGTCGGCATCCCGGCGCTGATGAAGCTCGACTTCCAGCAGCGCGCCGAGCGGCTGAAGGCGCTGGCCAAGTTCCTCGCGGCGAACAAGGAGACGCTCTACGCGATCTCCGCCCACACCGGCGCCACGCGCGCCGACAGCTGGATCGACATCGAAGGAGGCGCCGGCACGCTCAGCGCCTACGCCGGCATCGGCACCAACGAACTGCCCTCGGGCAACCTCGTGCATGAAGGCCCGGCCTTCCCGCTCGGCAAGAAGGGCGGCTTCGCGGGCACGCACATCCTGGTGCCGCGCGGCGGCGTGGCGGTGCACATCAACGCCTTCAACTTCCCGGTGTGGGGCCTGCTCGAGAAGTTCGCGCCCAGCTTCCTCGCCGGCATGCCCTGCATCGGCAAGCCGGCCACGGCCACCAGCTACCTCACCGAAGCGGCCGTGCGGCTCATCGTGCAGTCTGGCATCCTGCCCGAGGGCGCGCTGCAGCTGGTGATCGGCAGCACGGGCGACCTGCTCGACCGCCTCGAAGGCCCCGACGTCGTCACCTTCACCGGCTCGGCCGACACGGCTGCCAAGCTGCGCGTGCACCCGAACCTCGTGCGCCAGTCGATCCCGTTCAATGCCGAAGCCGACTCGCTCAACTGCGCGATCCTAGCGCCCGACGTCACGCCCGACGACGAGGAGTTCGACCTCTTCGTGAAGGAAGTGGCGCGCGAGATGACCATCAAGGCCGGCCAGAAGTGCACGGCGATCCGCCGCGCGATCGTGCCGCGCCAGCACCTCGATGCCGTGGCCGAGAAGCTGCGCGCACGCCTCGCCAAGACCGTCATCGGTGACCCCTTGCGTGAAGACGTGCGCATGGGCGCCCTCGCCTCGCGCGACCAGCAGGCCGACGTGGCCGAGCGCGTCGCCACGCTGCTGCAGGGCGCCGAGCTGGTGTACGGCGCGCGCGACGGCTTCTCGCCCGTGGGCGACGGCGTGGCCGACGGCGCGTTCTTCGCGCCCACGCTGCTCTTGAGCCGCAAGCCGCTCGAACACGATGCAGCGCACGACGTCGAGGCCTTCGGTCCCGTCAGCACGCTGATGCCCTACGACGGCATCGACGAGGCGCTGGCGCTCGCCGCGCGCGGCAAGGGCAGCCTCGTGGGCACGCTCGTCACGCGCGATCCGGCCATCGCCGCCAAGGCGATCCCCGTCGCCGCCGCATGGCACGGCCGCCTGCTGGTGCTCGACCGTGAGGCCGCCGCCGAATCGACCGGCCACGGCTCGCCGCTGCCGCCGCTGAAGCACGGCGGCCCGGGCCGCGCGGGCGGCGGCGAAGAACTCGGCGGCTTGCGCGCCGTGAAGCACTACCTGCAGCGCGCCGCACTGCAGGGTTCGCCCACCATGCTCGCGGCCGTCACCGGTGAGCACGTGCGCGGCGCCGCGCTGCGCGAGAGCGAGGTGCATCCCTTCCGCCGTTACTTCGAGGAACTGCAGATCGGCGATTCGCTGCTCACGCACCGCCGCACCGTGGGCGAGGCCGACATCGTCGCCTTCGGCGGCATCTCGGGCGACTACTTCTACATGCACTTCGACGAAGAGGCGGCCAAGGCATCGCCCTTCGGCAAGCGCATCGCGCACGGCTACTTCGTGCTGTCGGCCGCCGCGGGCCTGTTCGTCTCGCCCTCGCCCGGCCCGGTGCTGGCCAACTACGGCCTGGACACGCTGCGCTTCGTGAAGCCCGTGGGCATCGGCGACACCATCCAGGCGCGCCTGACCTGCAAGCGCAAGATCGACCGAAACAAGAAGGACGCCAGCGGCCAGGGCCAGGGCGTGGTGGCCTGGGACGTGGAGGTGACGAACCAGCTCGGCGAACTGGTCGCGAGCTACGATATCCTGACGCTCGTCTCCAAGAAACCCACCACACCCTGATGTTCGATCTCACAGGCAAAGTCGCACTCGTCACCGGCGGCAACGGCGGCATCGGCCTCGGCATGGCACAGGGCCTGGCGAAAGCCGGTGCCCGCGTCATCGTCGCGGCGCGCAACGCACAGAAATCGGCCGCCGCGGTCGAATCGCTGAAGGCCTTGGGCAGCGACAGCTTTGCCCTCGCGCTCGATGTGACCGACGAAGCCTCGGTGCAGCAGGCCTTCGACGAGGTCGTGGCGCGTTGCGGCCGGCTCGACATCCTCGTCAACAACGCCGGCACCACGGTGCGCAAGCCGGTCGACCAGCTCGCGCTGGCCGAGTGGCACCAGGTGATGGACACCAACCTCACCAGCGCCTTCCTGTGCAGCCGCGCCGCGCACCCGCACCTGAAGGCCGCGGGCGGCGGCAAGATCATCAACATCGGCTCGATGATGTCGATCTTCGGCGCGCCCTACGCGCCGGCCTACGCGGCGAGCAAGGCCGGCATCGTGCAGCTCACCAAGTCGACCGCGCTCTCGTGGGCAGCCGACCACATCCAGGTCAACGCCATCCTTCCCGGCTGGTTCGAGACCGAGCTGACCGACGGCGCGCGCAACCAGATCCCGGGCCTGTACGAGCGCGTGAAAGCCCGCGCCGCCGCCGGCCGCTGGGGCCAGCCCTCGGACATCGCGGGCACTGCCGTGTTCCTGGCAAGCCCCGCATCGGACTACGTGACCGGCACCGCCATCCCGGTCGACGGCGGGTTTTCGATCTCCGGCTGAGCCACGCGGGCCGTGTAAATTCGGCCGCCATGCTCCTCTGGTTCCAGCTCTTTCTCTTCGTCGCCGGCACGGCCGCGCTGCTGTACGTGTCGCGCGGCCCGCTGAGCCAGCCCGGCTCCCACGGCTTCTACCGCTTCTTCGCGTGGGAATGCATGCTGGTGCTGATCGTGCTGAACCTGCCGGTGTGGCATGTCGATCCGCTCTCGGCCACGCAGCTGATCTCGTGCGTGCTGCTGGCGCTGTCGATCTGGCTGCCCATCCATGCGGTGCGGCTGCTCAAGGCGCAGGGCAAGCCGAGCGACGCGCGCAACGACGACCCGGCGCTCTATGGTTTCGAAAAGACCTCGGCACTGGTGACCACCGGCGCCTTCCGCTACATCCGCCACCCGATGTACACCGCGCTCATGCTGCTGGCCTGGGGCGCGTTCCTCAAGCAGTTCACTTGGGTCACACTCGCGCTGGTGCTCGCGGCCACGCTGTTTCTGTTCCTGACGGCGCTGCGCGACGAGAAGGAATGCATCGCGCACTTCGGCGACGACTACCGCGCGTACATGCGCGGCACGCGGCGCTTCATTCCTTTCGTGCTGTAGCGCCGGGCCCGGCGTCGGGCGCCGCCCCGGTCTCCTTCTGCGCACCCCGCCAGGCCGCCAGCACGCTCCAGCCCTTGAAGATCACGAAGCCCGCGAACACCAGCATGAAGAGCCGCATGGCCACGTAGCCAGCCAGTCCGGCCCATGTGCCCGGCAGCGGCTTGGCACTGAGGAAGGTCATCCAGAAGGCCAGCCCGAGCACGAAGAGCCCGCCGGCGATCAGCACGCAGCCCCCCACCGCCCATTGCAGGATCGCCAGCCGCGCGGCGAGGTCGGTCAGCCAGTCGGCACCGGGCCAGTCGCGCCACGTCCATAGTGCGGCAAGGCCCAGCGACACCATCGTCGCCGCCATCAGCCCCATGAGGCCGAAGCCCACGACGGTGAAGATCTGCATCAGGTCAGGCATGCGGCTTCTGGTGCATCAGCGGCAGCGGCTGCGCATCGACCGCGTCGCCATCCACGATGAAGTGCCCGCCCGCCACATGATGCAGCGTGCGCAGCTCGTCGTGGCCCTCGAAGTGCCAGCGCCCGCTCGAGAACACGCGTGCATCGGCCTGCGCCGCGATCACCTCGCCCAGGAACAGGTCGTAGCGTTCCTGGATGTGCGCCTCGGGCAGCAGCCGGCATTCGAGCCAGGCCGCGCAGCCTTCGAGCAGCGGCGCACCGGTGGCCTCGCCTGCGAAGGTCGAGAGGCCGTAGGCGGCGAACTTGTCGCTGCCGTCGCGCTCGGCGATCTCGCGGCCCGAGCTGTTGCCCAGCGCCTCGGTCAGGTCGAGCTGCGCGCGCGTGGGCACCTGCAACGCGAAGCTGCCCGCGCCTTCGAGCAGCACGCGCGTCCAGGTGCTCTTGTCGAGCACGACCGCCACCTTGGGCGGCGCGAAATCCAGCGGCATCGCCCAGGCGGCGGCCATGATGTTGCGCCGGCCGTCGTGCGCGGCGCTCACGAGCACGGTCGGGCCGTGGTTCATCAGACGGTAGGCCTTCTCGAGCGGCACGGGCCGGCGGTGCGATGCGTTGTTCATGAGGAGAGACCGTTCGATCAGGTTTCGGGTTCGTCCACGGGACGGCGACGGACTTCGACCGTGCGGATGCGCTGCGCATCGACATCGGTCACGACGAAATCGTACCCGTCGTGCACCCAGGCCGCCTGCGCGGGCGGCAACCCGCCGAAACGCGCCAGCAGAAAGCCCGCCACCGAGGTGTAGCTGTCGTCGTCGCTCACGAGTCCGTCAGTCTGCAGTGCCTGCTCCAGCAGGTGCAGGTCGGCACTGCCGGACACGGTCCAGGCGTCGGGCGCGGTCTGCTGGATCTCCAGCGTCTCATCCTCGTCGGGGAACTCGCCCGCGATGGCCTCCAGTACGTCGATGGGCGTGACCACGCCGGTGAGCGTGCCGTGCTCGTCGTTCACCAGCGCGAGCTGCCCGCGTGCACCGCGCAGCGTGTCGATGAGGCGGATGGCCGTGGTCGATTCGGGCACGTAGATCGGCGCGCGCAGGCCGCCGCTCTCGTCGATGCGGCCGTGGCGCAGCAGCTGGCCCAGCAGGTCCTTGGCGCGCGCCACGCCGACCACCTCGTCGAGCGAGCCACGGCACACGGGGAAGATGCCGTGCGGCGTGTCGAGCAGTTGCTCGCGCACGGCCTCGGGATCGTCGTTCAGGTCGACCCACGAGATGTCGGCGCGCGGCGTCATCACCGAGCGCACGTTGCGCTCGGCCAGCGACAGCACGCCGCTCACCATGTTGCGCTCCTCGAGGGCGAAGGCCGGCACCGCCTGCGTATCGCCAGCCGCGTCACCCGCAGGAAGCGGCTCCCCGGGGGCCCGGCCGCCGAGCAGCCGCAGCACCGACTCGGCCGTGCGCTCGCGCAGCGGCCGGCGCGCCTCGTGGCGCAGCGCATTGCGCTTGGCCCACTGGTTCAGCGCCTCGATCATCACGGAGAAGCCGATGGCGCCGTACAGGTAGCCCTTGGGAATGTGGAAGCCCAGGCCCTCGGCCACGAGGCTCAGGCCGATCATCAGCAGGAAGCTCAGGCACAGCACCACCACCGTCGGGTGCGCGTTGACGAAGCGCGTGAGCGGCTTCGAGGCCCACAGCATGATGACGATGGAGATGATGACGGCCGCCATCATCACCGGCAGGTCGTCGACCATGCCCACGGCGGTGATGACCGCGTCGAGCGAGAACACGGCGTCGAGCACCACGATCTGCGCGACGACCAGCCCGAAGCTCGCGTAGACCGTCGAGCCGCTCGGTGTGTGCGTCACCCCCTCCAGCCGCTCGTGCAGCTCGGCCGTGGCCTTGAACAGCAGGAACAGGCCACCCAGCAGCAGGATCAGGTCGCGCCCCGAGAAACCCTGGCCGAACACGCTGAACAGCGGCGTGGTCAGCGTGACCAGCCACGAGACGATCGACAGCAGCGCCAGCCGCATCAGCAGCGCCAGGCTCAGGCCGATGAGCCGCGCCTTGTCGCGCTGGTGCGGAGGCAGCTTCTCCGCAAGGATCGCGATGAAGATGAGGTTGTCAATGCCCAGCACGATCTCCAGGACGACCAGCGTCAGGAGACCGATCCAGGCGGCCGGGTCGGTGAGCAGTTCCATCATGGGAGGAAGGCGCGCAAGCGCGTGCGGCCCGGCATGGGGCAAGCCATGTCGGGCGACGGGAAGAAAGCGGGAGGGCGGTGCGTGGCGAAGACGGGATGCGTGACGCAACGCGGCGAAGGAAAGCTGGCGCAGGCCAGCGACCTACTGGGAGGCTCGGAGGAGGACATCTGGCCGCCAGTCTACCGAACGCAATCGCCGCGCCCGGCTTTTCACGGTCTTCAGCAAAGGGCTTTGGCCCGCGAACAGCACTGTACAGAGGCCTCGCGCAGCCCGACACTTCGCGTCCCGCCACACCGGAGCCCGATACGTGAATCCTTCGCAAGCCAGCCGCACCGCCCTCGCCACCTCGCTGATGCGCGCCGTCCATTCGCGCGCCGATCCCGCCCCGCTGCTGGACGACACCTGGGGCGACCGCCTCGTGCCCGACACCGTGCGTGCCGCCTTCCGCCAGCGCGCGCTGGAACGGCTGGGCCCCGCGGCAGCCACGCTGCCGCCGGACGCCGTGCTCGATGCCGCGATGCGCGCCAATGCCGCGTATGCCGACGTGATCCTGCGCTCGCGCTACACGGAAGACGCGCTGAAAGATGCGGTCGCACGCGGCATCGCGCAATATGTGCTCATCGGCGCAGGCTTCGACAGCTTCGTGTGCCGTGTCCCCGCCTGGGCACATCGACTGGACATCTACGAGGTCGATCACCCCGCTACGCAGCAGTTGAAGCGCCAGTGCCTCGCGGCCTGCGGCGTGCCGCCGTCCGCATCGGTGCATTTCGTCGAGGCCGACCTGTCGACGGAAAGCCTGGGCGCGGCGCTCGCGCGCTCCTCTTTCGACGCCGCGCGGCCGACCTTCTTCTCGTGGCTCGGCGTCACGGTGTACCTGACGCGCGAGGCCAACCTCGCCGCGCTACGCGACATCACCAGCTGCACCGCCCACACGGCACCAGGCAGCGAACTGGTCTTCACCTACATCGACGAGGCCGCGCTGCGCCCCGGGTCTGAGGGCGCGGAGGCTTTCCAGAAACTGCGCAGCGACGTGGCCGCCGTGGGTGAAGAGTTCCTGTCGGGTTTCGATCCGCAAGCGCTGCCGGCGCTGCTGCGCGGCACCGGACTCGACCTGCTCGAAGACCTCGACGGCCATGCAGCTCTGGCGCGCTACGACCCCGTCGGACGCAACGGCCTGCGGCCCGCCGGCGCGGCGCATATCGCGCATGCGCGCGTCGTCAGCGCGGCAGCGTCGCCTGCCGCCTGAACTCGCTCGGGCTGCCGCCCGTGTGCGCGCGGAACACGCGGCTGAAGTGCGAGAGGTTGCCGAAGCCTGCGCCCAGTGCGATGTCGGTGATCGAGCGCGCGGCGTTCGCGGGGTCGATCAGGTCACGGATGCTGGCGGCCAGCCGCTGGTGCTGGATGTAGCCGGTGAGGGTGTCGTCGTCGCCCTCGAAAGCCTGGTGCAAAAGGCGCTTGCTGCATCGCAGTGCGAGCGCCATGCCGTCGATCGACAGCGCCGGGTCGCGCAGGTTCTGCGCCACGTGGCGGTGGATGCGGTCTTTCAGCGCCTCGCGCTGGGTCTGCGCGGTGCTCTGGCCCGCGAGCTCCATGAGCGACAAACGCACGAGTTGGATCAACAGCTCGCCCGCGCCGCGCGCCGCCGCCTCGCTCATGTTCGGCAGCTCCAGGTAGGTGTTGCGCATGGTCTCCAGGGCCACGCGCGAGATGCCGCTGTCGCCGCCGATGCGCCGCGCCACGAGGTCGCCCAGCGGCAGCGCGGGCGAGGCGATCTGGTCTTTCGGCAGCATCACGATGAGGTGGTCGCTGCGCTCGGGATTGGCCACCGTGTAGTCGAGCGTGGTGTCGTACAGCGTCCAGCCGCCCGCGCGCACCGCCGCCGCGCGCCCACGCTGCGTGACCTCGGCCGAGCCCTGCCAGGGCGCGACGATCTTCAGGTAGGCCGCATCGCTCAGGCGCGCCATCTCCGAGGTGCGCAGGACACGATGCCGGTTGGCCTCCAGCCGCGTGAGGATCACGTCGCCCGCATGCGAGGCCGCGAGGTGGCCGTCGAAATCGCTGTCGCCATACAGGTCGGAACCCAGCCCGCCGAAGTGGCGCCACACCCACTCGCACCACAGCGGCCCGCGCTCCTTCGGCGGGATCTCGTCGGTGGACAGGAGCAGGGACGCGGTCATGAAGCGAAAGCGGTGAAGACGAAAGATTGCAGCACACAGCCGCGGTGCCGCGCATTGTGGAGTGCCCGGAAGGCCCTCGGATTTGCGGGTTAACCACTAGGCGCCTGCACGCTGCGTCAAGTGCTTTGTGCGCGGCAGGCACAGCGGCCAAAGGCGTCCGTTTCTACGATCCCGGTCAGCGGGCGCATACCAATGCCCGGAAGGAGACCCTCATGCTTCACCCGACTCGCCGCCACTGGATCCAGGGCACGGCCACCGCGCTGGGCGCGGCCGCCGTCGCACCGCAACTATTCGCGCAAGCCGCCCCCGTACGCATCGGCTACGCCATCGCCCGCACCGGCCCCTGGGCCGCGGGCGCGCAGGTGAGTCAGGAGCCCAACTACCTGCTGTGGGCCGAGCAGGTCAACGCCGCGGGCGGGCTCTCGGTGAAGGGCACCAAACGCCCCATCGAGCTGATCGGCTACGACGATCGCAGCGAGACCGAAACCTGCGTGCGCACCTTCGAGAAGCTCATGGGCAGCGACAAGGTCGACCTCGTGCTGCCGCCGTGGGGGTCGGGCGCCAACTTCGCGGTCGCGCCGCTGGCCAACCGCTTCGGCTACCCGCTGCTGGCGCCCACGGCGCTCTCGCGCAAGCTGATCGACATGCGCCTGCCCTTCTTCTTCTCGCTGCTGCAGCAGCCCGACAAGATGATGGGCGCGGTGGTCGACATGCTGGTGGCGCAGAACGTGAAGACCATCACCATCGTCTACATGGACGACCTGTTCGGCCTGGAGAACTTCGCCGCGCTGAACAACGCACTGAAGAAGACGCAAATCCAGGTGCTCGACCGCAAGAGCTACCCGCTCGGCGTGAAGGACCTCGCGCCCGTGCTGCGCACCATGAAGGACCTGAGCCCCGACGCCTTCATCGGCATCACCTACCCGCCGGACACCATCCTCGCGAGCCGCCAGGCGCGCGAGGTGGGCTTCAACCCGAAGTACTTCTACGCCTCGGTGGGCACGGCCTTCCAGCTCTACAAGAACGTGATGGCGGCCAACACCGAAGGCGTGATCGGCATGGGCTCGTGGAACGGCAAGACCAGCCCCGAGGCCAAGGCCTACTTCGACGCGCACACGAAGAAGTTCGGCAAGGAGCCCGACCGTTGGGCCAGCGGCCATGCGTGGGCGGGCCTGCAGATCCTGCAGCAGGCGGTGGAAAAGGTGGGGCTGGACCGCAAGGCGCTGCGCGAGCAGATCGCGAAGAACGAGTTCAAGACCATCCTCGGGCCGATCCGCTTCGAGGGCAGCGAGAACGCGTCGATCCCCGGCACCGTGTCGCAGTGGCAAGGCAGCGACTTCGAAGTGGTGTGGCCGAAAGACCGCGCCACCGCGCAACTGATGCCCAAGCCGGCCTGGAAATAACAACGTGTCGTTCTCTGGATGGGCCGAGCTTCTGGCCGGCGGATTGATCACGGGCGGCATCTATGCGCTGGTCGCCATCGGCCTGAACCTGCAGTACGGGCTGATGCGCATCATGAACATCTCGCACGGCGAGTTCCTGATGCTCGGCGCCTTCGCGACGTGGTGGGCGCATACCACCTGGGGCATCTCGCCGCTCTTGTTCATGCCGGTGGCCTTCGCGGTGCTGATGGCGCTGGGCATGGCGGTGCACTGGCTGTGCTTCCGGCAGGTGGCGGCGCGCGCGCCGAACGTCGACGTGTTCGAGGCACGCAGCCTCATGGTCGGCTTCGGCCTGATGTTCTTCGTGCAGAACACCGCCCTGCTCGTGTGGGGCGGCGACCTGCGCGGCTACGACTACCTGGCCGACCCGGTGCAACTGGGCGAGATGCGCTTTACGGCCAACAAGCTGATGCTGTTCGGCGTGGCGCTGGCGCTGAGCCTCGTGCTCATCGCGCTGCTCAAGCTCACGCTGCTGGGCAAGGCGGTGCGCGCGCTGATGCAGTCGCCCACCGGCGCGCAACTGGTCGGCATCAACACCAAGCGGCTGCATCCGCTGATGTTCGGCATCGGCCTCGGCCTCTCGGGCGTGGCCGGTGCGCTGCTGTCGATGACCTACGAGATCTCGCCCTCGATGGGCGAGCCCTACACCGTGACGGCGCTGATCGTCATCACCCTAGGCGGCTTCGGCAGCATCGCGGGCAGCCTGGTCGGCGGCCTGCTGCTGGGCGTGGTCGAAGCGCTGGGCATGCACTACACGAGCCCCTCGCTCAAGATGCTGCTGTCGTATGCCGTGTTCATCGGCGTGCTGATCTGGCGGCCCAACGGACTGTTCTCCCGCAAATGAATTCCCTTTCTCACAACAAGCCGTGGTGGGCTCTGTGCATCGGCCTCGCGCTGGCCGCCGCCGTGCCGTGGATCGCGAGCGACTTCATCGCCTCGGTCGCGCTCGGCTGCCTGATGTACATCGCGCTGGCCACGAGCTGGTCGCTGTTCTGCGGCGCCACGCGCTACCTCTCGCTCGCGACCTCGGCCTTCTTCGGCCTGGGCGCGTATGCGAGCGCCACGCTGCTCGAAGTGCTGCCCTGGCCGTTGGTCATCCTCTGCGGCGCGGCCATCGCGAGCGCGGTGGCGGTGCTGATGGGCGCGGCCGTGCTGCATCTGCGCGGCACCTACTTCGCGGTGCTGACCTTCGGCATGACCGAGCTGATCCGCCATGCCGTGACCTTCGTCGAGAAGCAGGTCTCGGGCACGGTGGGCCGCGTGCTCACGGTCGTGCCCTCGAACGAGACGGTGTACCTCACGGTGCTGGCGATCGCGGGCGCAGCCATCGCCACCGCACTGCTGGTGAAGCGCAGCCGCTTCGGCCTCGCGCTGTCCGGCATCGGCGCCGACGAGCAGCGCGCGCAGACGCTGGGCGTGGACACGCGCCGCGTGAAGATCGCCGGCTTCGCGCTCACCGCCGCCTTCGCTGGCGCAGTGGGCGCAGCGATGGCCGTGCGCTGGACCTACATCGAACCCGCTGCCATGTTCAGCCCCTTCATCGGCTTCCAGACCGTGCTGATCGCGATGATCGGCGGCGCCGCCAGCATCGGCGGCCCGGTGGCCGCGGCCATCGTGTTCAGCCTGCTGTCGGAAACCCTGCGGCTGCAGTTGCCCTACGGCTACATGATGGTGCTGGGCCTGCTGCTGATCCTGTGCGTGATGTACCTGCCCAACGGCCTCGCGTCGCTGTGGCAGCGCAAGAAGACGGGAGGCGCGCGGCCATGAGCACGCCACACACCACCGGCGCCCTGCTGCTGGAGGCGCGCGAGCTCACCGTGCGCTTCGGCGGCCTCACCGCGGTCGATGCGGTCAGCGCCACGCTGCATGCGGGCGAGATCGTCGGCATCATCGGCCCCAACGGCGCGGGCAAGACCACCTTCTTCAACGCCATCTCCGGCGTGGTGATGCCGACCTCGGGCACGCTGCGCGTCGAGAACGGCATCGATCTCACGCGGCGCGGCCCCCACCTGTACGCCGCCCACGGCATCGCACGCACCTTCCAGACGCCGCGCGTGATGGCCGACATGACGCTCGAAGACAACGTGCGCTTCGGCATGCAGTTCGCAGGGCGCCACCGTGCGCCCATTCCCGGACTCGGCACGACCGGCGAGATCCTCGACATGCTGGGCCTGGGTGCGCTCGCGACGCACATCGCGGCCGACGTCACGCCCTCGCAGCAGCGGCTGCTGGAGATCGGCATGGCGCTGGGCACGCGGCCGCGCGTGCTGCTGCTCGACGAAGTGGCCGCCGGCCTGACCGAGGCGGAGGTCGACGTCATGGCACGGCGCATCCGCCGCCTGCGCGACGAGCACGGCCTCACAGTCGTGTGGATCGAGCACGCCGTGGCCACGCTGCTGAAGTACGTCGAACGCGTGCTGGTGCTGCACCAGGGCCGCAAGATCGCCGATGGCACACCCGCCGAGGTCGTGCGCAATGCCGAGGTGGTCGAGGCCTACCTGGGCGACGAGATGGAGGCCACGGCATGAGCGGCACGCAACTGAATGTGCGCGGCCTCTCGGCCGGCTACCACGGCTTCCAGGTCATCCAGGGGCTGGACCTCGACGTGACACCCGGCGTGACCGTCGTGCTCGGCCCCAACGGCGCGGGCAAGACCACGCTGCTCAAGGCGCTCGCCGGGCTGCTGCCGCGCACCGGCGAGGTCACGCTCGACGGCGCGCCGCTGCCCTCGGGCGACGCCACCGCCTGCGTGCGGCGCGGCCTGGCACTCGTCGCCGAAGGGCGCCAGCTCTTCCCTCAGATGACCGTCACCGAGAACCTTGAACTCGGCGGCTGGCTCATTCCCGCCAGGCTGCGCGCCGAGCGCCTCGCGCGCGCCTTCGACGACTTTCCGCGCTTGAAGGAACGCGCCGCGCAACTCGCCGGCACCATGAGCGGCGGCGAGCAGCAGATGGTCGCGGTGGCGCGCGCCCTGATGAGCGGCCCGCGCCTGCTGATGCTCGACGAACCCTCGCTCGGCCTCGCACCACGCATGGTCGACGAACTGCTCGCCATCGTGCGCCGCATCGCATCGCAGGGCGTGACCGTGCTCATGGTCGAACAGAACGTGCGCAAGGCCCTGCAAGCCGCCGATCGCGGCTACGTGCTCGAACGCGGACGCGTGGTCGCCTCGGGCGAGGCGCAGGCGCTGCTGCATTCCGACGCCGTGCGCCAGGCCTACCTGGGCGTGGCCTGAACACACACCTCCTCCTCTTTTCTTCCTTGCAAAGGACACCCATGACCGACATCTCCATGCTCATCGACGGCGAACGCCGCGCCGCCACCGGCGGCGCCACCTTCGAGCGCCGCAACCCGCTGGACGGCGGCATCGCGACACGCGCCCCCGCCGCCACGCCGGCCGACGCCGTCGCCGCTGTCGAGGCCGCACAGCGCGCCTTCGCCACCTGGTCGAAAACCGGCCCCAACGAACGCCGCGCGCTGCTGCTGAAGGCTGCGCACGCGCTCGAGGCGCGCGCCGACGCCTTCGTGCAGGCCATGGCGCGCGAGACCGGCGCCTCGGCGCTGTGGGCCGGCTTCAACGTGCACTTGGCGGCCGGCATCCTCACCGAAGCCGCGTCGCTCACCACGCAGATCGCCGGAGAGGTCATTCCGTCCGACGTGCCCGGCAGCCTCGCCATGGGCGTGCGGCAGGCCGCAGGCGTCGTGCTGGGCATCGCGCCCTGGAACGCGCCCGTGATCCTCGCCACCCGCGCCATCGCCACGCCACTGGCCTGCGGCAACACCGTCGTGCTCAAGGGCTCCGAGCTGTGCCCCGAGACACATGCGCTCATCATCGAGTCGCTGGCCGAGGCCGGCCTGCCCAAGGGCACCGTCAACTTCGTGACCAACGCGCCGGCCGATGCGGGCGCCGTGGTCGAGGCCATGGTCGCGCACCCCGCCGTGCGGCGCGTCAACTTCACGGGCTCCACGCGCGTCGGTCGCCTCATCGCGCAGACCTGCGCCACCCACCTGAAGCCCGCCGTGCTCGAACTCGGCGGCAAGGCACCCTTCGTGGTGCTCGACGACGCCGACATCGACGCGGCCGTGAACGCGGCCATCTTCGGCTCGTTCGCGAACTCGGGGCAGATCTGCATGTCGACCGAGCGCCTCGTGGTCGACAACGCCGTCGCCGACGAATTCGTTTCGAAGTTCGCCGCCCGCGCGCAGGCCCTGCCGCTGGGCGACCCGCGCGAAGGCCCCGTGGTGCTCGGTTCGGTCGTCGACATGAGCACCGTGAAGCGCTGCAACGCGCTGATCGACGACGCCCTCGCCAAGGGCGCCGTGCTCGTGTGCGGCGGCAAGGCGCAGAACACGCTGATGCCCGCCACCGTGCTCGACCACGTCACGCCCGCGATGGACATCTACCGCGAGGAATCCTTCGGCCCGGTGAAGGCCGTCGTGCGCGTGAACGGCGTCGAAGAGGCCGTGGCCGTGGCCAACGACAACGAGTTCGGTTTGTCGTCCGCCGTGTTCGGCCGCGACGTGGCGCGCGCATGGAACGTGGCGCAGCGCATCGAAGCGGGGATCTGCCATGTCAACGGGCCGACGGTGCACGATGAGGCGCAGATGCCGTTCGGGGGGGTCAAGTCGTCGGGGTACTGTCTCTGA